>CAYRMW010000010.1:0-47815 GCA_964425595.1 uncultured Lachnospiraceae bacterium | reverse complement strand
CTGGTACTTCTATATCAATTCCGCGCCGTGGCTGCCTAACCGTTTCCACGGCAAGGCCGTGATCGAGGGACAGAGAAAATTCATGGGCACACTGTGGAACACCTACGCCTTCTTTGTGCTCTACGCGAATATTGATTCCTTCGATGCGACGAAATACGCGCTGGAGTATGACCGGCTGTCCGTTATGGATAAGTGGCTTTTAAGTAAGTTAAACTCCACGGTAAAAAGCGTGGACGATCACCTGGCCAATTACCGGATCCCCGAGGCGGCCAGAGCGCTCCAGGCATTTGTGGATGACATGAGCAACTGGTACGTGAGAAGGAGCCGCGAGCGTTTCTGGGCGAAGGGCATGGAACAGGATAAGATCAATGCCTATGAAACCTTATATACCGCGCTGGTGACGGTTTCCAAGGCGGCTGCGCCCATGATCCCCTTCATGACGGAGCAGATCTACCGGAACCTGGTGTGCGGCATTGAGCCTGCCGCGCCCGAGAGCATCCACCTGTGCGATTTCCCGGAGGTGGATGAGGCCATGATCGATCCGGAACTGGAAGCCCGCATGGATGAGGTGCTGAAGGTGGTCGTCATGGGGCGCGCTGCCCGCAACGCGGCCAACATCAAGAACCGCCAGCCCATCGGCCGGATGTATGTGAAGGCGGAGAAGGCATTGTCGGATTATTTTGCATCCATCATTGAGGAGGAGCTGAACGTAAAGCAGGTGATCTTTACGGACGATGTGCGCGCGTTTACCTCCTATACCTTTAAGCCGCAGTTAAAGACCTTGGGCCCGAAGTACGGAAAGCTTCTCGGCGAGATCCGAAAGGCGCTTTCCGCGATCGACGGGAACCAGGCGATGGATACCCTGAATGAAAAGGGCGAGCTGACCTTTGCCTTTGACGGCGGCCAGGTGGTCCTGACGAAGGATGACCTGCTGATCGATGTGGCCCAGAAGGAAGGCTTTGTGACGGAAGAGGATAACCGTGTGACCGTTGTCCTGGATACGAACCTGACGCAGGAGCTGCTGGAGGAGGGATTTGTCCGAGAGATCATCAGCAAGATCCAGACCATGCGGAAGGAATCCGGCTTTGAAGTGACGGATCACATCTGGGTTTACATGAGCGACGAAAACCGCAAGGCAGCCGATATCCTGGAAAAGAACAGCACACTGATCGGCGGCGAGGTCCTGGCTGACCGGGTGATCCTGGGCGCGGATGCGCTGCAGGCGGCGCATAAAGAACAGGGCGAAAATCCGCTCTTTACCAGGGAATGGAATATCAATGGCGAAGACGTGACTCTGGGAGTGACGAAACGATAAATTCGCAGGAAAGGCGGGACCCGGAAGGGGGAGGACTCCCTTTGCGGGACCGCCGGATTTAGGAGGAATAGAAGCATGAAGAAGGCATATGGCTTTGACAAGGAGTCTTTCAAGAAAGACGTGACCTACAATGTAAAAAACATCTTTCGCAAGACGATCGATGAGGCTACGCCTGCCCAGATCTTTCAGGCTGTGGCATATGTCGTGAGGGAGATCATCATCGACGAATGGATCGCCACGCACAGGGAGTATGAGAAGCAGGATGCCAAGACGGTGTATTATCTGTCCATGGAATTTTTAATGGGCCGGGCCCTTGGCAACAATATGATCAATATCTGCGCTTATGACGAGATCCGCGAAGCGCTGGATGAGATGGGCTTTGATCTGAACGTGATCGAGGATCAGGAGCCGGATGCCGCGCTGGGCAACGGCGGACTGGGCCGTCTGGCGGCATGTTTCCTGGATTCGCTGGCGACACTGGGCTATCCGGCCTACGGGTGCGGCATCCGCTACCGCTACGGCATGTTCAAGCAGAAGATCGAAAACGGCTATCAGATCGAGGTGCCCGACGAGTGGCTAAAGGACGGCAATCCCTTTGAGGTGCGCCGGGCGGAGTACGCCACCGAGGTCAAGTTCGGCGGCTATGTCAGGACCGAGTGGGACGGCCAGCGCAACAATTTCGTCCAGGAAGGCTATCAGTCTGTCCTCGCGGTGCCCTATGATATCCCGGTGGTCGGCTACGGGAACCATGTGGTCAACACCCTGCGCGTGTGGGACGCCCAGCCGGTTAATACCTTCAGCCTGGATGCCTTCGACCGGGGCGATTACCAGAAGGCGGTGGAGCAGGAGAACCTGGCCAAAAATATCTGCGAGGTCCTCTATCCGAACGATAATCACTACGCAGGAAAGGAACTGCGCTTAAGACAGCAGTATTTCTTCATCTCCGCCAGCGTGCAGAGAGCCGTCATGAAGTACATGGAAAAGCATGACGATATCCATAAGCTCCATGAGAAGGTGGTCTTTCAGTTAAACGATACCCATCCTACGGTGGCGGTCGCTGAGCTGATGCGGATCCTGGTGGATGAATATGCGCTGCCCTGGGAGGAAGCGTGGGATATCACCACGAAGACCTGCGCCTACACCAACCACACCATTATGGCTGAGGCGCTGGAGAAATGGCCGATCGAGCTGTTCTCCCGTCTCCTTCCCCGGATCTATCAGATTGTCGAGGAGATCAACCGCCGGTTCGTTGAGGAGATCCAGGCAAAGTTCCCGGGCAACCAGGAGATCGTGCGCAAGATGGCGATCATCTACGACGGACAGGTGAAGATGGCGCATCTGGCGATCGCCGGAAGCTTTTCGGTCAACGGCGTGGCAAGGCTGCACACGGAGATCTTAAAGCATCAGGAACTGAAGGAATTCTACCAGATGTATCCGGAGAAGTTCAATAACAAGACAAACGGCATTACCCAGAGACGCTTCCTTCTGCACGGCGATCCGCTGCTGGCTTCCTGGGTGACCTCGAAGATCGGCGATGAGTGGATCACGGATCTGCCGCACATCCGCAAGCTTGGCATTTACGCGGATGATGAAAAGTGCCAGCAGGAGTTTTTAAACATTAAGTATCAGAATAAGGTGCGGCTGGCCCGATACATCAAGGAGCATAACGGCATCGATGTCGATCCGCGCTCGATCTTTGATGTGCAGGTAAAGCGGATGCATGAATACAAGCGCCAGCTGATGAACATCCTGCATGTGATGTACCTGTATAATCAGCTGAAGGACAACCCGAACATGGAGATCGTCCCCAGGACCTTTATTTTCGGCGGAAAGGCGGCTGCCGGATATAAGAGGGCGAAGCTGACCATCAAGCTGATCAATTCCGTGGCGGATGTGATCAACAATGACCGGAGCATCAACGGCAAGATCAAGGTGGTCTTCATCGAGGATTACCGGGTGTCCAACGCGGAGATCATTTTCGCGGCGGCCGATGTCAGCGAGCAGATTTCCACGGCGTCCAAGGAGGCTTCCGGTACCGGAAACATGAAGTTTATGTTAAACGGCGCGCTGACTTTGGGTACCATGGACGGCGCCAACGTGGAGATCGTCGAAGAGGTAGGTGATGAGAATGCCTTTATCTTTGGTATGTCCGCGGACGAAGTGATCAATTACGAGAACAACGGCGGCTATAATCCCATGGAGATCTTCAATAATGACCAGGATATCCGCCGCGTGCTGATGCAGCTGATCAACGGCTATTACGCGCCCAGTGACACCGAGCGCTTCCGCGATATTTACAATTCCCTGTTAAATACGCAGAGCAGCGACCGGGCCGACACCTACTTCATCTTACGGGACTTCCGCTCCTACGCGGAGGCGCACGAGAAGGTGGATAAGGCGTACAGGGATGAGAAATGGTGGGCAAAGGCGGCGATCACCAATATTGCCGGAAGCGGCAAGTTCACCTCAGACCGCACCATCGAAGAATATGTCCGGGATATCTGGCATCTGAAGAAGGTCAAGGTGGAGATGGAGGAGAAAAAAGCCTAAAGCACAACGCTGCTTCACATTTTTTCCATAATTCGTTCATGAATTGGTTACAAAATGCTTAAACTTTTTCCATAATTAACGGATATACTAAAAAACGTAAAGAGTTAGTGCTAAGACTTTTTTTCATAATACTCGGCCGGCGGGAGCGATCCCGACCGGTCTCCTCCCTTTTATGGGGGTAAATGTTCAGCAGCCGGGCTGTTCTCTCTTCTCTGCCGGCATCTTTCCCCATTTTGACTAGCGTAGAGACCGAAGACGGACCGATATCCTTTCCGTGGGCGGCCCGGGGACAGATTTTGCGACCGATTTGCGGAAAAGCTATTGCAATGGGACGGAAAGTGTGATAGTATATGTATACAAACAAAAAGTTTGTATACAAATTTAACCCATAAATATATTGCGATCAAAGAAAAGGAGAAGAAGACATGAAAGACATTAATGATTTTTCCCTTCAGGGCAAGGTTGCTTTAATCACCGGTGCTTCCTATGGCATCGGCTTCGCTATCGCGAAAGCGATGGCCGGTGCAGGCGCGACCATCGTATTTAACGACATCAAGCAGGAGCTGGTGGATAAGGGCCTGGCTGCCTATAAAGAGGCCGGAATCGAAGCGCATGGCTATGTGTGCAATGTATGCGATGAGGACGCGGTCAAGGCGATGGTTGAGCAGATCGAGAAGGAAGTTGGCGTGATCGACATCCTGGTCAACAACGCAGGCATCATCAAGAGGATCCCGATGGTTGAGATGAGCGCCGCGGAGTTCCGTCAGGTCATCGATGTTGACTTAAACGGCCCGTTCATCGTATCCAAGGCAGTAATCCCCAGCATGATCCAGAAGGGCCATGGCAAGATCATCAACATCTGCTCCATGATGTCCGAGTTCGGCCGCGAGACCGTTTCCGCGTACGCAGCCGCGAAGGGCGGACTGAAGATGCTGACCAGAAACATCGCTTCCGAGTACGGCGAGTACAATATCCAGTGCAACGGCATCGGACCTGGCTACATCGCGACTCCGCAGACGGCTCCTCTCCGTGAGACCCAGCCGGATGGATCCAGACATCCCTTTGATCAGTTCATCGTTTCCAAGACGCCTGCGGGACGCTGGGGCGAGGCTGAGGATCTGGGCGGCCCGGCCGTATTCCTGGCATCCGATGCTTCGGATTTCGTAAACGGACAGATCCTGTACGTAGACGGCGGAATCCAGGCTTATATCGGCAAGCAGCCTTCGTAATCATCGCTGCCGCCTGACCGGCGGCAGCCTTTTTTATGAGACGGTCAAGAAAAAATACTTGACACCAGGAAAACTTTCCTGTATGATAGCACAGGTGATGAAATTATGGAGAAAATCGTTCAGCAGGGACTCCTGTATGATTTTTACGGCGAGCTTCTGACCGAGCACCAGCGCAGGATCTACGAAGATCTGGTGACGAATGACCTGTCTCTGCGTGAGATCGCCCAGGAACAGGGGATCAGCCGCCAGGGAGTCCACGATCTGATCCGGCGGTGCGACCGGATCCTGGAAGGGTACGAGGAGAAGCTTCACCTGGTGGAGAAGTTCCTTTCGACGAAGCGCCTGGCCGAAGAGATCCAGACCGCGCTGGACGATTACGAGGTCCGCAGGGATCCGGAGCTGCTTATCCGGGCCAGAAGGGCCGCCGGACAGATCGCACAGATTGAGTCACGATGAGGAATTGGAGGTCTGCTCATGGCTTTTGAAAGTTTAGCCGATAAGCTGCAGAATGTATTCAAAAACTTAAGAGGCAAAGGCCGCCTGACGGAGGCGGATGTGAAGGCCGCGTTAAAAGAGGTCAAGATGGCCCTTCTGGAAGCCGATGTCAGCTTCAAGGTGGTTAAGCAGTTTATTGGCGCCGTTCAGGAGCGTGCGGTAGGCGAAGACGTCCTGGGAAGCCTGACCCCCGGACAGATGGTGGTTAAGATCGTCAACGAAGAGCTGATCAGGCTGATGGGTTCGGAGACCACCGAGCTGCAGATGAAACCGGCCGGTGAGATCACCGTGATCATGATGGTCGGCCTTCAGGGCGCAGGCAAGACGACGACCACAGCCAAGGTTGCCGGAAAGCTGAAGGCAAAGGGAAGGAAGCCCCTGCTGGCTGCCTGCGATATCTATCGCCCTGCCGCCATTAAGCAGCTGGAGATCAACGGCGCGAAGCAGGATGTCCCGGTATTTTCGATGGGCGATAAGAACAGGCCTGCGAATATCGCCAGGGCCGCTGTGGAGCACGCGGCGAAAAACGGCATGAACGTAGTCATCCTGGATACGGCAGGCCGTCTTCATATTGATGAAGAGATGATGGATGAGCTGGTCGAGATCAAGGCGAAGGTGGACGTGACGCAGACGATCCTGGTGGTTGACGCGATGACGGGTCAGGACGCGGTGAACGTGGCCGGCATGTTCCAGGATAAGGTGGGCATCGATGGTGTTATCCTGACGAAGCTGGACGGCGACACCCGGGGCGGAGCCGCCCTGTCGATCCGGGCCGTTACCGGCAGGCCGATCCTGTACGTCGGTATGGGCGAAAAGCTTTCGGATCTGGAGCAGTTTTATCCGGAGCGCATGGCGTCCCGTATCCTGGGGATGGGCGATATCCTTTCTCTGATCGAGAAGGCGGAAGCCGAGGTGGATCAGGAGAAGGCCAGGGAGTTAAGCCAGAAGATCCGCAAGGCGGAGTTTGACTATAATGACTTTCTGGATCAGATGCGCCAGATCCGCAAGATGGGCGGCATGGCCAGCATCATGAGCATGATGCCGGGGATGAGCCAGTTAGGCAACATCGATATGGATGAAAATGAAAAGAATATGGCCAGGATCGAGGCGATCATTCTTTCCATGACGCCGGCGGAGCGGGCAAACCCCTCCCTGCTCAATCTTTCCCGCAAGCAGCGGATCGCCAGAGGTTCCGGCGTGGAGATCGGCGAGGTAAACCGTCTGGTGAAGCAGTTTGATCAGATGAAGAAGATGATGAAGCAGCTTCCCGGCATGATGGGCGGCAAAAAACGGGGCCTGGGCGGCCTTGGCGGCATGATGGGCGGCAGGTTCAAGCTTCCCTTTTAGCATTTAAGTTAGTTATACGGATTCCCGTATTACTATAGATATTATTTTCAGGAGGTGAAAGCAGTATGGTAAAGATCAGATTAAGAAGAATGGGGCAGAAGAAGGCACCTTTCTATAGAATCGTAGTATCCGATTCCCGTTCTCCGAGAGACGGAAGATTCATCGAGGAAATCGGCACGTATGATCCGAACACCGATCCCAGCTCGATCAAGGTGGATGAGGAAGCGGCAAAGAAGTGGCTGGCAAATGGCGCTCAGCCCACCGAGACGGTTGCAAAGCTGTTAAAGGTTGCAGGTATCTAGTAACCGGATACGCTTGAGGTGATTGCATGAAAGAATTAGTGGAAGTTATCGCAAAAGCTCTTGTCGATAATCCAGATGAAGTAGTCGTTAGAGAAAGCCAGAAGGGGGACGATACCCTGATCGAGCTGAAGGTTGCTTCTTCCGATATGGGCAAGGTGATCGGCAAGCAGGGACGGATCGCCAAGGCGATCCGCGCTGTGGTCAAAGCCGCCGCTTCCAGGGAAGACAGAAGAGTGATCGTAGAGATTCAGTAACGGATCTTTATGAAGCTGCCGCAGGTACCGCTGCTGTCGGTGTCTGCGGCAGCTTCTTTATGCGCCTGACGGCAGCCGGTATTCCGGCTGTCCAAAACGTCCGGGATACCGGTGTTTGACTCGGGAAGGAGAGACAGATGGAAGAGAAGTTTCGGGTGGGGGTGATCACTTCCGCTCACGGCATTCGGGGGGAAGTGAAGGTATTCCCCACGACAGACGATCCCCAGCGCTTCCGGCGGCTGAAAGAGGTGACGCTGGACACAGGGCGCGGCTATGTGGATCTGCATATTCAGAACGTTAAATTTTTCAAAAACATGGTCATCCTGAAATTTGAGGAATACGACAGCATCAATGAGGTGGAGAGCTGCAGAGGGAAAGAACTCTGGATCCGTCGGAACCAGGCCGTGGCGCTTAAACAGAATGAGTATTTTATTGCGGACCTGGTCGGCATGACGGTGACGGAAGAAGACGGCAGCGTGCTTGGCACGCTGGCCGATGTGATCCAGACGGGAGCCAATGACGTGTATGTGATCAAACGGGAGAACGGGAAAGAGATCCTGCTGCCGGCCATTCGTCAGTGCGTCCTCCATGTCGATGTGGAGGCCGGACGGATGCAGGTGCGCCTGCTTCCCGGACTTTTGGATCTGTAAGGCGCATCCCGGGGCAGCCGGCGTCAGGCGTGAGCCTGCGTCAACATCAGCAGGCAGGAAAGAATGAGGAACAGCAGTATGGATTTTCACATTTTAACGCTTTTTCCGGAGATGGTAATGGGCGGCCTGAATACCAGCATTACCGGCCGGGCCATGGAAAAGGGCCTGATCTCCGTGGAGGCGATCAATATCCGGGATTATTCCCATGACAAGCATCATCATGTGGATGATGCGCCTTACGGCGGGGGCGCCGGCATGGTGATGCAGCCGGGACCGATCTGCGAAGCCTATGAGGATCTGTGCGGGAGGCTGAAGAAAAAGCCAAGGGTTATATACATGACGCCCCAGGGGCGGGTATTTAACCAGACGATCGCCCGGGAACTGGCCATGGAGGAGGATCTGGTCTTTCTCTGCGGTCATTATGAGGGGATCGATGAGCGGGCGCTGGAATTGATCTGTACGGATTATCTGTCGATCGGTGATTATGTCGTTACCGGCGGAGAGCTGCCGGCCATGGTGGTCATCGACTGCGTTTCCCGGCTGGTTCCCGGTGTGCTGAATAATGAGGTTTCCGCGGAAACGGAATCCTTCCACGATAATCTTCTGGAATATCCCCAGTATACCAGACCGGAAGTCTTTCGGGACATGGCGGTGCCGCCGGTGCTTCTGACCGGCCACCACCAGAAGATCGAGGAATGGCGGCGGTGCCAGTCCATCCGGCGGACGTTTGAACGGCGGCCGGATCTTTTAGAGGGAGCCGTCCTCACGAAAAAGGAGAAAAAATACCTGGATGCCCTTCGCGCGCAGGCGCGGGAACAGGGGAATGAGGCTTCCTGCGGGGCATGGAAGACGGAAGGGGAAACCGCGTTTTCCCGGACGGCGCTTCTCCTGGGCGATGAGGGACTGATGCGCCTGAAGAAAGCCAGGGTGGCCATCTTTGGCATCGGCGGCGTGGGCGGTTACGTGGCAGAGGCCCTGGCGCGCAGCGGCGTGGGAAGCCTGGAGCTGATCGACAGCGACAGGATCGCTCTTTCGAATCTGAACCGGCAGATCATCGCTACCCTGCCGGATCTGGGCCGTTGCAAGGTGGACGTGATGAAGGAGAGGATCCTTTCCATCAACCCGGAAGCCAAGGTGGAGGCCAGGCGCTGTTTTTTCCTTCCGGAGACCGCGCAGGAGTTTGATTTTTCCCGGTATACGTATGTGGTGGACGCGGTGGATACCGTGGCGGCAAAGATCCAGATCATCATGCAGGCTAAGGCGGCCGGCGTGCCTGTGATCAGTTCCATGGGCGCGGGAAATAAGCTGGACCCGTCGCGGTTTATGGTGGCGGATATCTATGATACCTCGGTCTGCCCTCTGGCCAGAGTGATGCGGCGCGAGCTGAGAAAGCGGGGCGTTGGAGAGCTTAAAGTGGTGTATTCCACGGAGGAGCCCATGACGCCGGGCGCCGCGCGGACGGCGGATGCCGCAGGCGTATCGCCGCGGACGCCGGGAAGCGTGGCATTCGTGCCGTCAGCGGCCGGGCTGATCCTGGCCGGCCAGGTGGTGAGGGATATCTGCACGGAAGGCGGTGAAGGACAGTGAAGAAACAAAAGCGGAAGCGGCACCTGATCCGTGAGGTGGCGCCCGGTTCCATCGGTGAGGAAATGGAGATCGGGGCGGGCGATGTGCTGTTGTCCATCAACGGGCAGGAGATCCAGGATGTTTTCGATTATCGGTACCTGATCAAGAACGAATACATTGAAGTGCTGATCGAAAAGCCGGACGGCGAAGAATGGCTGCTGGAGATCGATAAGGAGTTTGACGAGGACCTGGGCCTGGAATTTGAAAACGGGCTGATGAGCGAATACCATTCCTGCAGCAACCGTTGTATTTTCTGCTTTATTGACCAGATGCCGCCGGGGATGCGGGAAACGCTGTATTTTAAGGATGATGATTCCCGCCTGTCCTTCCTCCAGGGCAACTACATCACCCTCACAAATATGAAGGAATCGGATATCCGGCGGATCATCCACATGCATCTGGCGCCCATCAACATATCCGTCCAGACCACAAACCCGGAATTGCGCTGCAAAATGCTGAACAACCGGTTTGCCGGAGAAAAGCTGAAATATCTGGATATGCTGTACAAACATCGCATTGAGATGAACGGACAGATCGTGGTGTGCCGCGGGGTGAATGACGGCAAGGAGCTGGAGAGAAGCATCGACGACCTTTCCCGCTACCTGCCGTTTATGCGCAGCGTTTCGGTGGTGCCCGCCGGCCTGACCCGTTTCCGCGATGGCCTTTATCCGCTTGAACTGTTTTCGCGGGAAGAGGCCCGGGAAGTGATCCGGATGGTGGAGAGCCGTCAGCAGGAATTGTACGCGCGATATGGCCTGCATTTTATTCACGCCAGCGACGAGTGGTATATTACGGCCGGGCTGGATTTTCCGGAAGAAGAGCGTTACGACGGCTATATCCAGCTGGAAAACGGCGTGGGGATGATGCGGCTGTTTATCCGGGAATTTGAGGATGCCTGGAAACAGTTTTCTCAGGACGGGTCTTTTTCGTCCGCCGCAGGGCAGGGAAAACGCACCCTGACCATCGCGACGGGAAAGCTGGCCTATCCTACTCTTAAGGATTTTGCGGGACGGCTGATGGAAGCCGTCCCCGGCCTGACAGTGCATGTGTATGCCATCCGCAATGATTTCTTCGGGGAGACCATCACCGTATCCGGCCTGGTCACCGGCCGGGATCTGATCGCCCAGCTGAAGGCCCGTCAGGAGCAGGGGATTGATCTTGGGCAGCGCCTGCTGATCCCCTCGAATATGCTCCGCAGCGGGGAACAGGTTTTCCTGGATGATGTGACGGCGGCGGATGTGGAAAAGGCGCTGAACCTGAAAGTAACGGCAGTCGAATCCGGCGGCGAAGACCTGATCCGTGCCGTTCTTTCGCAGGATTACGCCATGGGGCGGAACAACGAAACCATCGGTTATATCAGGGCTTACGACCGGAACTGACTGCTCCGCATTTGCGGCAATAGTTGACGAATCGCCCAAAAAGAGTATAGTTGGGTGCGAGGAATCAACACAAAACAGGAGGAGTTTGTTATTATGAGAAAGAGAGCATGCTCAGTTCTTCTGGCCGCAGCGATGTCGGTATCGCTAATGGCGTGCGGATCTTCGGCTTCTGAGACGGCCGCGGCGGATGCCGTGGCTTGGACGGGTACGGAGGCAGAGGACGCCGGTGCGCAGGAAGAAGAGGCAGAGCAGGAAACGGCCGCGGCGGCCGGCGACGTCAAAGTGGGCATGGTGACCGATACCGGCGGCGTGAATGACGGTTCCTTCAACCAGTCGGCGTGGAAAGGCCTGCAGAGAGCCGGTGAGGAACTTGGCATTGAGGTGAATTACCTGGTGTCCAAGACGGATTCGGACTACGCACCGAACCTGGAGACATTTATCGATGAGGATTATGATCTGATCATCGCGGTTGGCTATATGATGGCGGATGCCCTGCGATCAGCCGCAGAGGCGAATCCGGACACGCATTTTGCCATCATTGACGATCCGACCAATTCCGATCTGGACAACGTGACCTGCCTGATGTTCCAGCAGGCGGAGGCTTCCTACCTGGTCGGTATGGTTGCCGGTATGATGACCGAGACTGGCAAGGTCGGCTTCGTGATCGGTATGACCGATGACGCCATGAACCAGTTCGGATACGGATATTGCGAGGGCGTTCTGGATTCGAATCCCGACGCGCAGATCCTGCAGTATAATGTAAATTCCTTCAGCGACGCGGCGGGCGGAAAGAGCGCGGCCGCCAGTATGATCGCGGAGGGCGCGGATATCATCTTCCATGCGGCGGGCGAAACCGGACTGGGCGTGATCGAGGGATGCAGGGAAAGCGGCATCTGGGCGATCGGCGTGGACAGCGACCAGAGCTATCTCGCGCCGGAGACGATCCTGACTTCCGCGATGAAGCGGGTCGATAATGCTACTTATGAGATCTCAAAGGCATGCGTTGACGGCGAGCTGGAGAGCGGCGTCATTACCTACGATTTAAAGAGCGAGGGTGTTGATATCGCGCCCACTACCGACAATCTTCCGGATGAAGTACTGGCGGCAGTAGAAGAGGTCAAGGAAAAGATCAAGTCCGGCGAACTGACGGTGCCGGGGGACAGGGAATCCTTTGAGCTCGCTTATGGTGATGTATATACTCTGGATTAAACGGGATGTTATTCTTTTCGAGGATATCAGCCCCACCATCACCTCCACGTGTTCTGTAGTGTGTCAGTCTTATAAAAGAATAATATCAGAAGGAAGATAGATTAGAAAGCGAAAGTTAGCCAATACGTTTCATGACGCATTGGTGCCTTTCGCAGAAAGGCGGAATATAAAAATGGACAAAAAAGAACTGATCCGGCTGGCGCAGAAGGCCAGAGCGCGCGCCTACACCCCCTATTCGCATTTCCAGGTGGGCGCGGCTCTCCTTGCCCTGGACGGCCGCGTATTTACCGGGTGCAATATCGAGAATGCCGGCTACACGCCAAGCAACTGCGCGGAGAGGACGGCATTTTTTAAAGCGGTCAGCGAGGGTGTCCGCACGTTTTCCGCGATCGCCATCGTGGGCGGGCCGCAGGAAGCCAAAGAACCGGATATCTGCGCGCCCTGCGGCGTGTGCCGCCAGGTGATGATGGAATTCTGCGACCCGAAAACCTTTCAGATCATTCTGGCGGTTTCACCGGACAGATATCAGGAATATACGCTTGAGGAGCTTTTGCCCATGGGCTTTGGACCGAAAAATCTGGGCAAAGCGGACGCGCGCAGCTGACCTGCGCGTCCGCAGGCAAACAGGACAGACGGACAAACAGCCGAACCGGAACAAATGTCTGGTTCGGCTGTTTTTTCCCTCGGGATGAGGGAAGAGGCGATCGCTCAGGAATCGGAAGATACATAGCCCGGACCTCTCAGGCTGGTATTGGAATCGGCTGACGCGGTAGGCGCTTCCGAACCGCCGTCTTCCGGATCAATGACCGTGGAAGAGCCGGAATGAATCGTACAGGTAGCGGTCGGTATCGCGTAATAGGAATCATCCGTCGTCTCGCCAGCCTCGTTCTGCGGAAGCGTGATGCAGACGCTGGACTGCTTATCGGTGCAGTAGAGGGAAGGCAGCAGGCCGGATTCCGCGCAGACGGTCACGACCACATGCTTGTCGCAGACTTCCGTCGGAACCGTGCCGCTGGCAAAATACTCCGTGTAGGTGGCATCGCCCCGGGGATCCTGATCGCATACGCCGTTGACGGCGATTTTCCCGGATTTGCGGCAGATGACGGCGGTTTCGATGCTGTCCGGCTGCGTAAAGCCGGGGTCTGACAGGCCTTCGTGGACACGGGTCATGATCTTGCGCCAGATATCCTTGTGAAAGCTCGTTCCGCCGTTGTAGGAGGAGCCTCCGCTGAGCTGCTGGTTGTCGTCGCAGCCGCCCCATATCCCTGCGGTATAGTAAGGCGTAAAGCCGACGAACCAGATATCCCGGTTGTTGCTAGTCGTACCGCTCTTTCCGGCGGCAGACATATTGGAAAGAGCAGACCGGGTGCTGGTGGAGTTGACATTCACACCGGAGCGGGCAAATTTTCGATTGCTTTCCATGGAGTCCGACATGGCGTCGGTCAGCAGAAACGCGGTGGAATCCTTCAGCGCGCGATGGGTTTCCGGCTGCGTCTGGAGCAGCACTTTCCCTTCGTGATCCAGGATGGTCGTAAAGAAAATGGGCTTGGTGTATACGCCGCCGTTGGCGATCGCCGCGAAAGCGGAGGTCAGCTCCAGATTTGTCACGCCGTAGGTCAGTCCGCCGAGGGCAGTCGACGCGTTCAAGTCGCTGTCGGTCAGCGAGGTTATCCCCAGGTTCTTGGCGTATTCCACGCCGAGCTGGGGCGTGACGGTCTCCATCATGCAGCGCACGGCGACAATATTCATGGAATAAATGATGCCATCGCGGATGCTGGAATAGCCAAGATAACCCTGGCTGTACCAGTTTTGGAAGGATTTGGTTCCTACCGAATAGGGCGCGTCATAGTAAACCGTACCCAGCGTAGCTCCGCAGGCATCCAGCGCAGGCGCGAAGGAGGTGATGACCTTGAAGGTAGAGCCGGGCTGACGGGTCGAATCGGTAGCGCGGTTTAAGGTCAGGCTGGCCGTTTTTTCTCCGCGCCCGCCGCAGATCGCCTTCACCTGGCCGGTGGCCTGGTCCATAAGGACAAAGGACGTCTGCGGCTGCAGGGTCGTCTGCAGCACTTCGGCAATGATCGTATCGGTGTCGGATAGAATATAGGCCTTAAACTGTTCGATATCGGCGTCGACCGCCTCTTCTGAAGCATACAGGCCGTCGTAGCTGTCCCTCAGCACCGAACTGTGATAGGATTCCAGGTCGTTCTCGGAAAAATGCTCGGTGGTCCCGTCTTCGTGCGTAACGGAGAGCCGGTATTCCACGGAATATTTGGCCGTGTCGTAATTATCCGGGTCATTGATCTCTTCATCGACGATCGCCTGGATCTCCGGGTCCTGGGTGGTATAGATCGAAAGGCCGCCTCCGTAGAGGAGGTTGTGGGCCTGGGTCTCGGTATAGCCCAGCTGTTCGGTCAGCGCGGTCATCACCTGCTCGATCAGCGCATCGGTAAAGTAGCTGTACGGGGAAGAGGATTCCTGGGTCAGAAGATTCACGTTCTGGATGCGGGTGTAAACGTCATCCGCCAGCGCTTCTTCCTGCTGTTCCTTGGTGATATATCCCTGCTCGTACATGTACTGCAGGATGATCTTGCGCCGCTCCGCATTGTTCTCCGGATTGGTGATGGGGTTCATCTTGGAAGGATTCTGGGTGATCGCGGCCAGGACGGCGCACTCGGAAACCGTCAATTCAGAGACCTCTTTGTTGAAGTACCGTCTGGACGCCACTTTAACGCCAAGGGTATTGCTCCCCAGGTTAATGGTATTCAGGTAATCGGTGATGATCTGCTGCTTGGCGGCTTCCTTGCTGCCGGTAGATTCAGTCAGTTCCTTTTCCAGTTTCACCGCCAGGTATTGTTCCTGAAATTTTCGTTCCAGCCGGGCACCGAAGCTGGTCTCCCGGCCGCCATCAAAGACGTTGTTTTTGATCAGCTGCTGCGTCAGTGTCGAGCCGCCGCCGGAATAATCGCCGGAAAGGACGCCGACGGCTGCCCGGAGGATGGAACGCAGGTCAATGCCGTTATGCGTCCAGAAACGGGAATCTTCGATCGCGACAAAGGCATTGATCAGATCCTGAGGAAGCTCATCGTAGGAGGCCTCCTCGCGGTTCGTTCCGGTCATGACCAGGGTATCGGTCAGATTTCCCTGATTATCGTATATTTTGGTGGCAAATCCGCTGGGACCGAAACTGGATGGGTCCACATCGGGAGCACTGTCGACGATGCCCTTGAGTACGCCCGCGCCGATACCGGCGCTGACGAGAGCCAGGAAAAGCACGATGACAAAGAACAGCTTAAAGAGATTCAAAAACAGGCGGCTGCCGTATTTGCGCCGGTTAGAACGGGCATTCTGCAGTCGGTGCCTGGTCGCAGCCATTCCGTAATTACATGAACTCATGCAAAGCCTCCTTAATCTAGCGTTACGTCATGCGCCCGGGAAGGCGCCATGCGGCAGTAACGGACATCCGGTATAGTATACCAAATATTCAGATTCAATTCAATTTAATAAAGGAATTTGTAAGGAATCTTGCGTACTTTTTCCGCATCTGCTAAACTAAGGAAGCGCGGACGTACTCCGCGTGTTCATAAGAAGAAGAAAAAACGCGGGATGGCGGCAGAAAGGAGCGGGGAAGCATGGCAGAGAACGATCGGATCTGTTATGCGGGCGGACAGGGCGAGATCGTGGAAAAGAAATCTCGCTTTATTGCCAATGTGCGCCCGGTCAAAACAGAAGAGGAAGCAGCAGCTTTTATTGAAGAGATGCGAAAAAGGTACTGGGATGCCAGGCATAACTGCTATGCCTATATATGCGGCCGGAAAAATCCGCTGATGAAATGCAGCGACGACGGCGAACCCAGCCAGACGGCCGGAAGACCGATGCTGGATGTGCTTTTGGGCGAGGGCCTGCATGATGTGTGCGTGGTCGTGACCAGATACTTCGGCGGCACGCTTCTGGGAACCGGCGGGCTGGTCAAGGCGTATTCCCAGGCAGTCAAAGCAGGGCTTGCGGCCAGCCGCATTCTGGTCAGGGAAGAGGGGAGAAAAGCCGTCATTACGGCGGATTATCCATTGGTCGGCCGCCTTCAGTATCTGTTTGCGCAGATGGAACTGACGGTGCTGGACAGCCGGTATACCGAACGGGTCGAAATGACGGTGCTGGTTCCGGAAAAACTGGCAAAAAAGACGGTGGAGAAGGTGACGGAGGCGACGAACGGCACGGCGCAGATCGCCTTATCCGATCCCATATATTATGGAAAGAATGGGGACGAGACCGTCCTCTTGTGACGAAATGCCATTTTTCCTTGAAATCCCGGCACCCAGGTGCTATACTGTAAAGCTGGTGGTTCCGGGCGGAAGGCGCAGCTGCTGCGGCGTATGCCGGCCTGCCCGGGGAATTTGGTAGATAGAAAGAAGAGTTATCCTTTATGAAGATGAAAAGAGAAGATGTGAGAAACATTGCCATTATCGCCCACGTAGATCACGGCAAGACCACGCTGGTGGACGAATTATTAAAGCAAAGCGGCGTGTTCCGGGCAAACCAGGAGGTGGGGGAGCGCGTGATGGATTCAAACGACCTGGAAAGAGAGAGAGGCATCACCATCCTGGCAAAGAATACAGCGGTAGTTTATCAGGGGACGAAGATCAATATCGTGGATACACCCGGGCATGCGGATTTCGGCGGCGAGGTCGAGCGCGTGCTGAAGATGGTGAACGGCGTCATCCTGGTGGTGGATGCCTACGAGGGCGCCATGCCGCAGACCCGTTTCGTGCTGCAGAAAGCCCTGGAGATGGATCTTCCGGTGATCTGCTGCATCAATAAGATCGATCGTCCGGAAGCGCGGCCCATGGAAGTCGTCGATGAGGTCCTGGAGCTTTTCATGGATCTGGACGCATCGGATGAGCAGCTGGAGTGCCCGTTTGTCTTCGCGTCCGCAAAGGCCGGGTTTGCCAAGAAGGAGATGGACGATCCGGAGGAGAATATGGTACCGCTTTTTGAGACCATCCTTGACTATATCCCGGCTCCGGAGGGAGATCCGGAAGCGCCGGTCCAGGTCCTGATCAGTACCATCGATTACAATGAATATGTGGGCCGTATCGGCATCGGCAAGGTGGATAATGGCCTGCTTAAGGTCAATCAGGAGTGTGTGCTGGTCAATCATCACGACCCGGATAAGTTTAAAAAGATCAAGATCGGAAAGCTTTATGAGTTCGACGGGCTGAAGCGGGTGGAAGTCCAGGAGGCGAAGATCGGTTCGATCGTGGCGATTTCCGGTATTCCGGAGATCCATATCGGCGACACCATCTGTTCGCCTGAACGCCCGGATCCCATCCCTTTCCAGAAGATCTCCGAACCCACGATCTCCATGTATTTTATGGTGAATGACAGCCCGCTGGCCGGACAGGAGGGCAAGTACATCACTTCCCGTCATATCCGCGACCGCCTGTTCAGGGAACTGAATACCGATGTGAGCCTCCGTGTGGAGGAGACCGATTCGGCAGACTGCTTTAAGGTGTCCGGACGCGGAGAACTTCATCTGTCGGTGCTGATCGAGAACATGCGCCGGGAGGGCTTTGAATTTGCCGTCAGCAAGGCCGAGGTGATCTATAAATACAATGAGAGGAATCAGAAGCTGGAGCCGATGGAGATCGCCTATGTGGATGTGCCGGAGGAATTTACCGGCGCGGTCATCCAGAAGCTGACCTCCCGCAAAGGCGAGCTTACCGGCATGTCTCCGATCGCACGGGGCTACACCCGCCTGGAGTTCAATATCCCTTCCCGCGGGCTGATCGGCTACCGGGGCGAGTTCATGACGGACACCAAGGGGAACGGCATTTTGAATACGATATTTGATGGATATGGCCCGTATAAGGGTGATCTGTCTTATCGTCCTACCGGTTCCCTGATTGCCTATGAGGCAGGCGAGTCCATTACTTACGGCCTGTTCAACGCACAGGAGAGAGGCACGCTCTTTATCGGCCCCGGCGTGAAGGTGTACTCCGGCATGGTGATCGGTCAGAATCCCAAGGCCGAGGACATTGAGGTCAATGTCTGCAAGACCAAGAAGCTGACCAACACCCGTTCCTCCAGCGCGGATGAGGCGCTTCGCCTGGTCCCGCCGAAGATCATGAGCCTGGAGCAGTGCCTGGAGTTTATCGATACCGACGAGCTTCTGGAGATTACGCCTGAGTCCCTGCGCATCCGCAAGAAGATCCTGGATCCCACGCTGCGCAAACGTGCCTCGTTTAAAAAGTAAACAGGTATGTGCCCGCCGGTTTCGTGATAAAAACGTAAGAGATGTTTGCAAAATCGTAAGAAATATGGTATCATGAACGATATATTTCAGAGACTTTTGACATGGACATCACAAGATCGTATGAGGTGCGTTCAGATGAAAGAGGGAGCAGTTCAGGTAATCTGCGGTCCGGGTAGGGGCAAGACGGACGCGGCCATCGGGCAGGCCGTCAGCGCTATTTCGGATCACAAAAGTGTGATCATGATCCAGTTTTTAAAAGGAAGCCTGGATAATGATCGGATGGATATCTTAAACCGTCTGGAACCGGAGATGAAGATCTTCCGCTTTGAAAAGTCAGCTGCGTTCTATGAAACGCTGCCGGAAGAAAAGAAGTCCGATGAGCTGATCAATATCCGCAACGGACTGAATTTTGCCAAGAAAGTGATGACGATCGGCGAGTGCGATCTGCTGATCCTGGATGAGATCCTGGGGATCGTTGACTGCGGGATCGTCACGCAGGAGGAACTGATCGGACACCTGGAGAACCGGGAAGCCGGGATGTCGCTAATCCTGACCGGGAAGGTGCTGCCGGCGAAGCTGGAGGCTTATGCGGATCATGTGACCTACCTGCAGGAACTGAAGTAGCGATGAAGTAACCGTCGCATGTTGACAAGCCGGCGTGCGGGTGTTAAGATAAGGACAACACGAAGATACGAGGGTAGAGGTTGCGCCGATCATGAGTACGCTGCCGGATGTGCCGGACACAGGGGAGGGCAGTGAAAAGGATTCGGACTTTTGGGGGCTGGCCACAGGTGTCAGCTCCCTTGCTTTTTAATCAGGTCCCCGAACAAAAGACAGGAGGATACCATTATGGCAATTTTTAAGGGAGCCGGAGTGGCACTGATCACACCCATGAAGGCAGACGGCCGGGTGAATTATGATAAGCTGGGGGAGATCATTGAGGAGCAGATCGCCGGAGGGACAGATGCGATCATCGCCTGCGGGACCACCGGTGAGGCGTCCACCCTTACGCATGAGGAGCATCTGGAGGTGATCCGTTACACGTGCAGGAAGACGGCAGGCCGCATCCCAGTCGTGGCCGGGACCGGTTCTAACTGCACGGAGACGGCGGTTTATCTGTCACAGGAGGCGGAAAAAGCAGGGGCGGACGGTGTGTTGCTGGTATCGCCTTATTACAATAAGGCTACCCAGAACGGCCTGATCGCGCATTTTAGCACCGTGGCCGCGTCGATCTCCATTCCGGTGCTTCTTTACAATATTCCGGGGAGGACCGGCGTGAATATCCAGCCGCAGACCATCGCCCACCTGTGCAGGACCGTGGATAATATCGTCGGGGTGAAGGAGGCCAGCGGCAATTTTTCGGATATCGCCACGCTGATGAACCTGACCGACGGCCAGGTGGATCTGTATTCCGGAAACGATGACCAGATCGTCCCCATGCTGTCGCTTGGCGGGAAGGGCGTGATCTCTGTGCTGTCTAACGTGGCGCCGAGGCAGACGCATGATATCTGCGCGTCGTTTTTTGCCGGCGATGTGAGCCGCAGCAGACAGCTCCAGCTGGAGGCGATCCCGCTGATTGCCGAACTGTTCCGTGAAGTCAATCCCATCCCCGTGAAGGCCGCGATGAATCTGATGGGGAAGGATGTCGGCCCGCTGCGCATGCCATTGACGGAGATGGAGCCGCAGAATCAGGAGAAGCTTAAGAAGGCGATGGCCGGTTACGGGATCCTGTAGTGCTGTTTTGCGGGCGCTGCGCGGGATCAGGAATGGAGGATGAACGATGGTTAATGTACTTCTGCATGGCTGCAATGGTGCCATGGGCCAGGTGATCGCCGGCCTGGCAGGAAAGGATCCGCAGATCACGATCGCGGCCGGTGTGGATCTGAATACGGAAAAGAAGCAGGATTTCCCGGTATATGCTTCGCTCACTGAGGTAAAAGAAG
Source organism: uncultured Lachnospiraceae bacterium (assembly GCA_964425595.1). Lineage (GTDB taxonomy): Bacteria > Bacillota > Clostridia > Lachnospirales > Lachnospiraceae > Caccovicinus. Next base: position 27,266 of record CAYRMW010000010.1, on the reverse strand, counting down.
CGGTGGACGTGGTGGTCGATTTCGCTTCCGCCGGCGCGGTGGACGGACTGCTGGACTACTGTGTGGACCGGGGGATCCCGGTGGTTTTGTGTACGACCGGGCTGAGCCGGGAACAGGTCCGGAAAGCGGAGCAGGCAGCGGAAAAGACGGCGGTTCTCCGCTCGGCCAATATGTCGCTCGGCGTCAATCTTTTGCTCCGGCTGGTTGCCGGGGCGGCGAAAACACTGTCTTCCGCCGGTTTTGATATCGAGATCGTGGAAAAACATCATAACCAGAAGATGGATGCGCCCAGCGGGACAGCGCTGGCCCTGGCTGACGCGGCCAACGCGGCGCTGGGGGATGCCTGCCATTATGTCTATGACAGAAGCCAGCGCAGAGAAAAGCGGGATTCCCGGGAGATCGGGATCAGCGCGGTCCGGGGCGGTTCCATCGTGGGCGAGCATGATGTGATTTTTGCCGGAACGGACGAAGTGATCACGATCCGCCATACAGCCTACTCCAAGGCAATATTCGGAAAGGGCGCGCTGGCAGCAGCGGTCTTTCTGGCCGGCAGAAAGCCGGGGCTTTATACCATGGCTGACGTGACCGGCGCGTAGCCGGTGCGCAGCCCTGGCCCGTTTTTACGATTTTACTTTTATCGTCTCCTGTCCATACCAGCCGTCACGGCGGAGGGTATGGGAGGAGACTTTTTTCGTATATGACGATCGCGCAAAAACCTCTGCCCGCCTGCGCCGCGCCTGATCTGGCGGAAAGCGGGCAAAGCGCTCTTGAAAAACCGCCTCCCTTTATGATAAACTAAAAAGGAAAAATGTGGAAAATACACAAAAGGGGAATGGCGAAATGAGGGACAGACGGGGATGGGATGCAGACATGGGGAAAACGGACCGGAAACTTTGCGCGTTCGCCAGACGGGCCGGCGCGCAAAAGCGCCGGTGGTTTTTGGCGGCTTTTCGTGCCCGGAGAAAGACGCCTTTTCATTGGGCCGCCTCCTGTCTGTCCGGCCGGCTTATCTTCCTGCTCGTCCTTTTGCTGAGCCTGTGGGCGCTGATCGTTACCGGAAGGAACGGCGAATGGAGCAGGGAGGAGTACTGGCCGGTATATCCGGCGGATATGCTGGAAGAGGGTGAGATCAGCGAGACGGAAATCTTCGGGATCCGCATCCGTTTCCACCGCGGACAGGTCATGTTTTTCCGGGAAAAGCAGCAGGCGGTTCGCGAGACGCCGGAGATTCATTAGAGAAATTAATAGGTTTAGCTATTGTATTTGACAGGTCTTTGTATTATACTTTCTACTGAATTCGTGTTCTTTTATATTGAAAACTTATAAATCACAGAGGAAGAAAGGATAAGTTATCATGATGGAGAAAAAGGAATTGCTGTATGAAGGAAAAGCAAAGAAGGTTTACACCACGGAGGATCCGGATGTCTTAATCGTTTCGTATAAAGATGACGCTACCGCGTTTAACGGGCAGAAGAAGGGGACGATCGTCGGCAAGGGCGCGATCAACAACCGCATGACCAATTATATCTTTAAGAAGCTGGAGGAAAAGGGTGTTCCCACGCACTATATTGAGGAGCTGAATGACCGTGAGACCGCGGTCAAGAAAGTGGAGATCGTTCCGCTGGAGGTCATCATCCGCAACTTCTCCGCCGGAAGCTTTGCCAAGAAGATGGGCATGGAAGAGGGGATCCGGTTCAAGCGCCCGACGCTGGAATTCAGCTATAAGAATGATGATCTTGGCGACCCGTTTATCAACAGCTATTACGCGCTGGCCCTTGATCTGGCTACCGAAGAGGAGATCGATGCCATCACCCGCTATGCCTTCCAGGTGAACGAGGTGATGCAGGAATATTTCGCGTCGCTGAATATCGAACTGATCGATTTTAAGATCGAGTTCGGCCGTTACCACGGACAGATCATCCTGGCTGATGAGGTTTCTCCGGACACCTGCCGTCTCTGGGATAAGGACACCCACGAGAAGCTGGACAAGGACCGTTTTCGCCGGGATCTGGGCAATGTCGAAGATGCTTATCAGGAAGTATTCCGCCGTCTGGGCATTGACGAATAGACAGGGACAGCGTCCCCAGGCTTAAGGTTTCACTTGACAGCAGAAAGGTACGATGGATGAACCAGATTGATTTTTATAATGAGGATGTTCTTCATGAGGAGTGCGGCGTTTTCGGCATTTATGACTTTGACGGGAATGATGTCGCGTCGACAATTTATTACGGACTTTTTGCTCTCCAGCACAGAGGACAGGAGAGCTGCGGCATTGCGGTAAGTGATACCGAAGGCCCGAAGGGAAAGGTCAGCGCCCATAAGGGCATGGGCCTGTGCAATGAGGTGTTTACCCCGGATACGCTGGGAAGCCTTCACGGGAATATCGGCGTCGGCCACGTCCGCTATTCGACAGCGGGGAGTTCTACCCGCGAAAACGCCCAGCCCCTGGTGTTAAACTACATCAAAGGGACGCTGGCGTTAGCGCATAACGGCAACCTGGTCAACGCGCCGGAGCTGCGCCGGGAGCTGGAATACAGCGGCGCGATCTTCCAGACAACCATTGATTCGGAGGTCGTGGCCTACCACATCGCCAGGGAGCGGGTCAATACCTCTACCGTAGAAGAAGCGGTGGCCAGCGCCATGAAGAAGATCAAAGGCGCCTACGCGCTGGTGATCATGAGCCCGAGGAAGATGATCGGCGCCAGAGATCCCTTCGGCTTTAAACCCCTCTGCATCGGCAGACGGGATAACGCGTATATCCTCGCCTCGGAGACCTGCGCGCTGGATACGATCGGCGCGGAGTTCGTGCGGGATGTGGAGCCGGGCGAAATCGTGGCCATCACCCGTGACGGCATCGCCTCAAACAGGAGCATGTGCCTGCCTGACCCCCAAAAGCAGGCGCGCTGCGTGTTTGAATATATTTATTTTGCGAGACCGGACAGCGTGATGGACGGGATCGGCGTCTATCATTCCCGGCTGTATGCGGGCCGTTGCCTGGCGGAGGATTCGCCGGTAGAGGCGGATCTGGTGGTCGGCGTGCCGGAATCCGGAAATGCGGCGGCTCTTGGCTATTCCATGGCGTCCGGGATTCCCTACGGAACGGCCTTTGTCAAGAATACCTATGTGGGTCGGACGTTCATCAAGCCCAAGCAGAGCAGCCGGGAGTCGGCTGTCCGCATTAAGCTGAATGTTCTCAAGGAAGCGGTGGACGGGAAACGGGTGATCATGATCGATGATTCCATCGTCCGCGGCACCACCAGCGCGTTGATCGTGAACATGCTGCGGGACGCGGGGGCTACGCAGGTGCACGTCAAAGTCAGCGCGCCGCCGTTTCTTCATCCCTGCTATTTCGGTACGGATATTCCGTCCGAAGATCAGCTGATCGCCAGCGGTCGCACACTGGAAGAGATCCGTCAGATCATCGGCGCGGATTCCCTGGCTTATCTTAAGATGGAGCGGCTTCCCGAACTGGCCGGCGGCCTGCCCATCTGTACGGCCTGTTTCTCCGGGGACTATCCGATCGCGCCGCCGACAGAGGATATCCGCGGCGAGTATGCCAGATAAGCCGCCGCAGGCCGCGGGATGCGCCGCGGCCCGGGATGACGCGGCGGTGCGCCGCCGTACACAACTGTTGAATGAAGCGTGCCGGAGCGTTTTCGGTACGAACAGAGGATCGAGATCAGGAGGTAGTCATGAATGACCGATATGTAAGTCCCCTTTCGGAGCGGTATGCCAGCCGGGAGATGCAGTATATTTTTTCCCCGGATAAAAAATTCCGGACCTGGAGAAAGCTGTGGATCGCCCTGGCGGAGACGGAGCAGGAGCTGGGGCTTCCCATCACCAATGAACAGATCGAGGAACTGCGGGCTCACGCGGATGACATTAACTACGATGTGGCCAGAGAGCGCGAGCGTCTGGTCCGCCATGATGTCATGTCCCATGTGTATGCTTACGGCGTGCAGTGTCCCAAAGCCAGGGGAATCATCCACCTGGGCGCCACATCTTGCTATGTGGGGGACAATACGGATATCATCATCATGACGGAAGCGCTTCGCCTGGTGCGCAAGAAACTGTTAAACGTCATGGCGGAGCTGGCGAAGTTCGCAGATAAATACAAGGACCTGCCGACGCTTGCGTTCACGCATTTTCAGCCCGCGCAGCCGACGACGGCAGGAAAGAGAGCGACGCTCTGGCTGCAGGATCTGCTGATGGACCTGGAGGATCTGGAGTATGTGCTCAGTTCCATGAAGCTTCTGGGCTCCAAGGGGACGACCGGGACGCAGGCCAGTTTCCTGGAACTGTTTGACGGCGACCATGAAAAATGCCGGAAGGCAGATCAGATGATCGCGCAGAAGATGGGCTTTGACAGCTGCTATGCGGTGTCCGGACAGACTTATTCCCGCAAGATCGACACCAGGGTGCTTTCCGTTCTGGCCGGCATTGCCCAGAGCGCGCACAAATTTTCCAACGATATCCGCCTTCTCCAGCATCTGAAGGAGATCGAGGAGCCGTTTGAGAAAAACCAGATCGGTTCTTCCGCCATGGCTTACAAGCGCAATCCCATGCGGAGCGAGCGGATCGCTTCGCTGGCCAATTACGTCATGTCGGATGTGATGAATCCCATGCTGGTGGCCTCTACCCAGTGGTTTGAACGCACACTGGATGATTCCGCCAATAAGCGTCTCTCCGTTCCGGAGGGCTTCCTTGCAGTGGACGGCATCCTGGATCTGTATCTGAATGTCGTGGACGGCCTTGTGGTTTATCCCCGGGTGATCGAGAAGCACCTGATGGCGGAGCTTCCCTTCATGGCCACGGAGAATATCATGATGGACGCCGTGAAGGCCGGCGGGGACCGGCAGGAGCTGCATGAGCGGATTCGGACGCTGTCCATGGAGGCCGGGAGGAATGTTAAGGAAAACGGCGGCGAGAATAATCTTCTGGAGCTGATCGCCGCGGATCCGGCATTTAATCTCAGTCTGGACGCGCTGCAGCAGACCATGGACCCGAAGAAATACGTGGGCCGCGCGCCCCGGCAGGTGGAGGAGTTTTTGGAGGAACACGTCCGCCCGGTACTTGAGGCCAACCAGGCGCTTCTGGGAATGACTGCGCAGATCAATGTATAACGCCCGGACTGTATAAGCACTGCTAATAAGATTCATAACTGATATAATCAATATATCCTTTACTTATCCCGTGTTTTGGTGTAAATTAGTAAGGTAAGCCTGCTTACAAAGAGTAAGAATGAACACGGGTCGATCCCGAAGGAGGAAACAGAATGGTTCGAGCTATCGTTGGTGCTAACTGGGGTGATGAGGGTAAAGGAAAGATTACCGATATGCTGGCCAAGGAGTCGGATATCATTATCCGGTTTCAGGGCGGGAGCAATGCCGGACATACCATCATCAATAACTATGGAAAGTTTGCCCTGCACCTGCTGCCGTCCGGTGTATTCTACAGCCATACGACCAATATGATCGGTAATGGCGTAGCACTGAATATCCCGTACCTGATCAAGGAGATCGAGTCCCTGATCGAGCGAGGTGTACCGAAACCGAATATCCTTGTCTCAGACAGGGCGCAGATCTTGATGCCCTATCACGTCCTTTTTGACACGTACGAAGAGGCGCGTCTGGCTGGGAAATCCTTTGGCTCCACAAAATCCGGGATCGCGCCGTTTTATTCGGATAAGTACGCGAAGATCGGCATCCAGGTCAGCGAGTTGTTTGACGACCAGGTGATCCGGGAGAAGGTCGAGCGGGTATGCGAACAGAAAAATGTGCTCCTGGAGTATTTGTACCATAAGCCTCTTTTGGACGCGGAAGAGCTCCTTACGACCTGCCGTCAGTACAGGGATATGATCGAACCGTATGTATGCGACACCTCCGCTTATCTGCACCAGGCGATCGCGGACGGGAAGCGGATCCTGCTGGAGGGTCAGCTTGGCTCCCTGAAGGATCCGGACCATGGGATCTATCCGATGGTAACGTCTTCCTCTACGCTGGCCGCCTATGGCGCTATCGGCGCGGGCATCCCTCCCTATGAGATCAAGGATATCATCACGGTAGTCAAGGCGTATTCCAGCGCCGTAGGCGCAGGTGCTTTCGTCAGTGAGATCTTCGGTGATGAGGCGGACGAGTTGCGCCGCCGGGGAGGCGATGGCGGCGAATTTGGCGCTACCACCGGCCGCCCGCGCCGTATGGGATGGTTTGATGCGGTGGCCACCCGTTATGGCTGCCGGATCCAGGGCACTACGGAAGTGGCGTTTACGGTGCTGGATGTGCTTGGTTACCTGGATGAAATTCCCGTGTGCGTAGGTTATGAGATTGATGGGAAGGAGACCAGAGATTTCCCGACCACGGTAAAGTTAGAGAAAGCGCGGCCGGTTTATACGACGCTTCCCGGATGGAAGACCGATATCCGGGGAATACGCAATTATGAGGACCTTCCGGAGAACTGCCGGAGGTATGTCGAGTTCGTGGAAAAGGAGATCGGCGTAAGGATCACCATGGTATCCAACGGACCGGGACGAGACGATATTATCTTCCGATGATAAATGAACACTGCCCCATCGCTGACAGCATTTGCCGGATGGGGCAGTGTTCATTCATTCTTATGTTTTTTTTCGATGGCGTTCAGCAGCATCTGGTAGCCGTAAAAGACCGCGGGGATGACGATCAGGCAGAACAGGTCGGCCATGAGAAGGCGGGAGGCTTCCTCGGTGCCGATCAGCGCCAGGATGACGGCGCCCACGATCAGCACACCGATCAGGATCAGGCAGAGAATGGCCAGGGGACGTTTTAAGCGTTTCATGGGATGGCGCACTCCTTTCTTTGGGCGGGCGGCCGGAAAGACTATTCGGCCAGGCTTTCCCAGGTTTCGTAAAGTGTTGCCAGCTGCCGGTTCAGGTTTTCCTTTTCCCGGTTCAGTTCCATCAGCCGGGATACGTTCGTGTAGACTTCCTCTGTGGACAGCAGCGCGTCGATTTCTTCGATTCGGGTCTCAAGGCGCTGGATGGCGTCTTCCGTCTTTTCCAGGTCATGCTGCCGTTTCCTCAGGCGGGCCTGCTCCTCTTTCTGCGCCTTCCAGCCCTGCTTCCCGGCGCTTTCTTCTTTCCCAGAAGAGGAGGGAGATGACGCAGAGGGAGCGGCAGTCAGACCGGCCAGAGGACCGGCCGTTTTCGCAGAGAGGGTGGGGGATGCGGTCTGACCGGTATAAATGCGGTTCAGCTCTTCCTTTTTCTCCAGGTAGTAATCATAGTTGCCGATATAATTGATCAGTGTCTGGCCGGTAAGCTCCAGGATCCGGGTGGCGGTCCGGTTGATAAAGTAACGGTCGTGGGAGACGTAAAGGACGGTTCCGGTGTAGCGCGTCAGCGCGTCCTCCAGAATCTCCTTGGAAGTAATGTCCAGGTGGTTGGTCGGCTCGTCCAGGATCAGGAAATTGGCCTCGGAGAGCATCAGCTTGGCCAGAGAGACCCGTCCGCGTTCACCGCCGCTGAGCTCCTCGATCCGTTTAAACACGTCGTCTCCGGTAAAGAGAAACGCGGCCAGAACGCTGCGGACGCGGGTGTTGTCCATGTCCGGATATTCATCCTGGATTTCCTGGAAGATGGTTTTTTCCGGATGGAGCACCTGCTGCTCCTGGTCGTAGTAGCCCACGTGTACCCGCGCGCCGGGCCGGATCTCGCCGGAATCCGCGGAAAGGATGCCGATGATGATCTTTAACAGGGTCGATTTTCCGGCGCCGTTACTGCCGATGACCGCGACGCGTTCACCGCGGCGGATGTCGAAATCCACATCCCGGAACAGGCTAAGAGACCCGAACGCCTTACTTAGGCCTCGGACAGCAAGCACATCATTTCCGCTTTCCGTCCGCGGTTCCAGAGAAAAGGACATCGCGTCATGGATCTCTTCGGGTTTTTCCAGAACCTCCACCTTTGCCAGCATCTTTTCCCGGCTTTCGGCGCGCTTGATGGATTTTTCCCGGTTGAAGGATTTCAGCCTTGCGATCACTTCCTGCTGGCGGCGGATCTCCTGCTGCTGGTTCAAATAGGCTTTCAGCCGGGCCTGGCGGATCATGGCCCGCTTGCGGCTGTACTCATCATAATTTCCTAGATAGACCTGCGCGCGGCCATGTTCCAGCTCGATGATCTTTTTTACAACCCGATTAAGAAAGTAGCGGTCGTGGGCGACGATGATCACGCTTCCTCTGTAGTTGATCAGGTAATTTTCCAGCCACGCGACCGATTCCATGTCCAGATGGTTCGTCGGCTCGTCTAAAAGGATAATATCCGGGTCAGACAGCAGAAGACGGCCCAGAGAGACGCGGGTCTTCTGGCCGCCGGAGAGTGTGCTGACCGGTTTGGAGAATTCGTCTTCGGTAAATCCCAGGCCTTTCAGGACACCGATGATTTCGCTTTTGCAGGCATAGCCGTTTGCCAGCTCGAACTGGTGATTGAGCCGGCTGTACTCGGAAAGCATGGATTTGAGCGAATCCCCTTGCGCATCCTTCATCTGGATCTCCAGCTGGCGGATCCGCTCCTCCATACGGATGACCGGACGTTTGACCTCCAGCACCTCTTCATAAATGGTGCGCGTGCTTTCCAGATCCTGATGCTGGGCCAGGTAGCCGACGGTTTTTCCGCGGGAGATCACGACCTCGCCGGAATCCGCGGGGAGTTCCCCGATGATGATCTTTAACAGGGTCGACTTTCCGGCGCCGTTGATGCCCACCACGGCAGCCTTTTCATGCTCCTCGATGTGAAAAGAGACGTGATCCAGGATCGTATTGCTGCCGAAGGATTTGGTGATATTGCTGCATGATAAAATCATGGGACTCCTCCTGCTTTATTTGCGCCGGAACACGGCATCCGGCGGCATTCGTTCATATGCTGTCGTGAAACGGCGGTAACAGACCAGGATCTGCGCCAGATCACTGCCTTTTCCGTCACGGCATAACATTACCAGTATAATATAGGTACACGTTTTTTTCAAGAAGCGAAAATATGTTTGACGAAGTTTTCACAATTTCATATAATAGTGGAAGAGAAGCAAGACTGACAGAAAAAGGAAGTGAATGGTGTGGAACGTAAGGAAATCTCAAAAGCGGTAATTTCCCGCTTGCCTCGTTATTATCGATATCTGGGTGAGCTTTTGGAGGATGGGGTAGAGAGGATCTCTTCCAATGAGCTGAGCATCCGGATGAAGGTGACCGCGTCGCAGATCCGTCAGGATCTGAATAATTTCGGCGGCTTTGGCCAGCAGGGCTATGGGTATAACGTAAAATACCTTTATTCAGAAATCGCGAAGATCCTGGGCGTTGACCGGCAGCATAATATCATCATTATCGGAGCGGGGAATCTTGGCCAGGCGATCGCCAATTACGCTAATTTTGAAAAACGCGGCTTTATCATCAAAGGGATGTTCGATATCAATCCAAGGCTGATCGGCCTCGTGGTGCGGGGCATTGAGATCCGGGGGATGGAGGAGCTGGAGCCGTTTATCGAGCAGAACGATGTACGGATCGCGGCGCTTACGATCCCGAAGACCAGGGCGCCTGAGACGACCGATCGCCTGGTCAAAGCAGGGATCAAGGCGATCTGGAACTTTGCCCACACGGATCTGGTCGTCCCGGATGACGTTGTGGTGGAAAATGTGCACCTGTCCGAAAGCCTGATGCGTCTGTCTTACCGCGTATGCAGTATGCAGGACAGAAAGAGTGAGGAAGACGAAAAAAAGATGGGATAAACCAGCATGCGCCGGCAGGCAAAGATCGGATTCTTTGGGCCGGCTTTTGCTGTATGCCGGGGTGGTGCAAAAGGAGGTATTGTGATGAGAACGCTGGTAACGGGAAAACAAATGAAAGCTATGGACAGCTGGACTATCGAAACCATAGGGATCCCCTCCCTGGTGCTGATGGAGAGAGCGGCGCTTGCCGTGGCCCGGGAAGTGGAGGCCAGGGCGCAAAAGCATGAGAAGATCTGGTGCGCCTGCGGATGCGGCAATAACGGGGCGGATGGTGTGGCGGCAGCCAGGATGCTCCACCTTGCCGGATATCCCGTTGTCGTCGTTTATGTGGGCGACCGGGAAGCCGGCAGCCGGGAATTTCAGCTGCAGGCGGCGATCGCTGAACGGCTGGGAATCAGTCTGATCGCCTTTTCGGAGTTTATTCCCGGCAGGTGTGATGTCCTGGTGGACGCGGTCTTCGGCGTAGGCCTTTCCCGCCCGGTGGCCGGAGAATACCGGGAATTCCTGGAAATGCTCCAAAACGCGCAGCCGCGGCTTACGCTTGCGGTGGACATGCCCTCCGGCATCAGCAGCGATACGGGCCGGGTGATGGGCTGCGCGCTGCGGGCGGACGTTACGGTTACTTTCGGATGGGAGAAGCTGGGGAGCGTTCTGTTCCCCGGCCGCTCGTATGCCGGACAGGTGATCATCGCGGATATCGGATTTCCTGCGGAGGCGGTCAAGTCCGCGCCGGGGGCACAGGAGGGGGTCCGGGCTTTTTGCCTGGATGAAAGCGACAGAGGAGAGGTGCCCCATCGCCCGGCCTACTCGAATAAAGGCACGTTTGGCCGCGTGCTGATCGCGGCCGGTTCGAGAAATATGGGAGGCGCTGCCTTCTTAAGCGGGCTGGCTGCCTACCGGTCCGGAGCCGGACTGGTGAAGGTGTTTACCGATCAGGCGAACCGGAGTTTCATCCAGACCAGACTGCCGGAAGCGATCCTGGAAACTTACGACCCGGAGGATTTTGCGCGGGATCCGGAAAGGATGCGCGGTCTGCTCGAGTCCTGCTGCGGATGGGCCGACGCGGTCGTGGTCGGGCCGGGATTAGGGCAGGAGCCGTGGGCGAAAGATCTGGTGGAAATGGTATTGACAACGGCCTGTACACCGATTATCGTAGATGCAGATGCCCTGAACCTGATTGCCGGATATCCGGAGCTGACTGCATATTTTACGGAGAATATCGTGATCACGCCGCACCTGGGCGAGATGGCCAGGCTGACGGGAAAGACCGTGGAGGAGATCCGGGAAGCGCTGCCGGAGACGGCGGCGGCCTATGCGGAGCATTATGGGATCACCTGTGTCCTGAAGGACGCAGCGACGGTAACGGCCATGCGGGATGGACGGATCTGCGTCAATACCAGCGGAAACAGCGCCATGGCCAAAGCCGGCTCCGGCGATGTGCTGACCGGGGTGATCGCCGGGCTGATCGCGCAGGGGATGGAGGAAAGCCTGGCTGCGCCCATGGGGGTATATATCCACGGACTGGCAGGCGATTTATGGAGGAGAGAAAACGGGGCACATGGACTGCTGGCCAGTGAGCTGGCAAAGCAGGTAGGAAAAGTCCTGGCAGGATGGGAGAATGGATTTTGGAGGCCAAGATGATGGAGGAGAGATACAGCAGAGTGTACGCGGCAGTCGATCTGGACGCGGTGAAGCACAACATGGAAGCGATGCGGGCCGTACTTCCGGCCGGGACCGGAATGATCGGCGTGTTGAAGGCGGACGGCTACGGGCACGGCGCGGTGCCGGTCGGCCGCGCGATCGATCCTTATGCTGCCGCTTTCGCCGTGGCCGCGCCGGAGGAGGCGCTGCAGCTGGTGAACCACGGCTTTCGCAAGCCGGTACTGCTTTTGGGGCCCGTGCATCCCTGCTGGTACGATGATCTGATCATGCACGGGATCCGGCCGGTGCTGTTTCAGAAGGAAGCGGTGAGCGACTTTGCAAAGAGAGCCAGGGCGCTGGGAAAGACGGCTCCCATCCATCTGGCGGTGGATACGGGGATGAGCCGGATCGGCATGATGCCGGATGAAAAGTCCGCGGACTGGGTGCAGGCGTGTTCGGCCTGGGAAGGGATCAGGCTGGAAGGGATCTTTACCCATTTCGCTACGGCAGATGAAAAGGACAAGTCCAGGACGCAGGCGCAGCTGCAGCGATACCGGCATTTTGTGAATCTGCTCGTGCAGCGCGGAGTGCACATCCCGGTAAAGCACTGCGCAAACAGCGCCGGGATCCTGGAATCCATCGGCGTGGAATTGGACGCTGTGCGGGCCGGCATTGCCATTTACGGTCTTTATCCTTCTGCGGAAACGGATAAGACCAGGGTTATCCTGCGGCCGGCGCTGACGCTGAAAAGCCATATCACCATGGTCAAGACGGTTGAGGAAGGGACGGAGGTCAGCTATGGCGGGACCTTTCGCGCATCCGGGCGGACCAGGATCGCCACGATCCCGGTGGGATACGGAGACGGCTATCCGCGCAGCCTTTCCGGAAGGGGCTGTGTGCTGATCCGGGGGAAAAAGGCGCCGATCCTCGGACGGGTATGCATGGATCAGTTTATGGTCGATGTGTCAGGCATCCCGGAAGCCGCTCAGGGCGATCCGGTTACGCTGATCGGAAAAGACGGGGAGCAGGCGATCCAGGTAGAGGACCTGGCGGAGGCAGGCGGCGGCTTCCATTACGAAATTTTATGCGGCCTGGGCAAGCGTATTCCCAGGATCTATCTCTCCGGCGGCAGCGTGATCGGGCGCAAGGATTATTTTGACGACCTCTACGAGGGATTCCGATGACAGGACGCGATCTTGTGCTTGTCACGCCGCGAAAAGGATGATAGAATAGATGAGGTGTCCGCGAAACGCGGGGAAAGAAGAAGGAGTGTTAAGGAAATGTCAGGACATTCGAAATTTGCGAATATCAAGCACAAGAAGGAGAAGAATGACGCGGCGAAAGGAAAGATCTTTACCGTGATCGGACGTGAGATCGCCGTGGCGGTGAAAGAAGGCGGCGCGGATCCGGCCAATAACAGCAAGCTTCGGGACGTCATTGCCAAGGCAAAGGCCAACAACATGCCGAATGACACCATCGAGCGCGGGATAAAAAAGGCGGCAGGCGATGCCAGTTCGGTGAATTATGAGATGCTGACCTACGAAGGCTACGGCCCCAGCGGCGTGGCGATCATCGTTGACGCGCTCACGGACAATAAGAACCGTACCGCGGCCAACGTCAGGAGCGCGTTTACCAAAGGCAATGGAAACGTGGGCACGCCGGGCAGCGTCTCCTATATGTTTGATAAGAAGGGCCAGATCCTGATCGACAAGGAAGAGTGCGATATGGACGCGGATGATCTGATGATGCTGGCGCTGGATGCCGGAGCGGAGGACTTCTCTGAGGAGGAGGACAGTTTTTCGGTATACACGGATCCCGACAGCTTCAGCCAGGTGCGGGAGACCCTGGAGAAAGAAGGCATCCCCATGCTGGAAGCGGGCGTGACCATGATCCCGCAGACATGGGTGGAGCTGGACGACCAGGAAGACATCAAAAAGCTCAACCGGCTCCTGGATCTGCTTGACGCGGACGATGACGTGCAGGCCGTATACCATAACTGGGACGAATAAACCATCCTGTGCCGGCGGCGCGCTGCCGGCCGGAAGATGCGGGCGGCGCATCCTGCCGCCCGGAATAAACGCCGCCAAACGATGTACACAAGTACAGGATCAGCAGTCCAAGGCTGCGCAGGGCAGGCTTTTCGGGTAATGTTGAAAGGATACCATAAAGGTATGGAATTCCAGAAGGAATCTGTACGTTTATGGTTTTTTTGTTTTCCGGGAAAGGAAGCGAGGGATAGATCGATGAGAAGAGAGCGTCTGGCGACAGGAGGCGCCATCCTCCTGACAGCGGCCGTGCTGGGGGCCTGCGGCGCGGCAGAACCCGCAGGGGATGTGGCTGTCCGGAATGAAACCGTCCGGGACGGAGAGGGCACGCGTGGAGAGGATGATCATTCCGTGATCGTCACCATGCCGTCCGGCGCGGAGCCGGCAGCGGGATTTGATCCCGTCTATGGCTGGGGAGCGGGAGAGCACCTGCATGAGCCGCTTATCCAGAGCACACTGACGGTCACTACGACCGACCTGGAGATCGGGATGGATCTGGCGGTGGATTATCAGGTCAGCGAGGACGGGCTGACCTGGACGGTCACCATCCGGGATGATGTGAAATTTACGGACGGAGAACCGCTGACGGCAGAGGATGTGGCCTTTACCTATAACCTCTGCGCGGAAAAAAGCACGGTCACGGATTTTACGATGCTGGATGAAGCCGCAGCCGTGGATCCATATACGGTGGAATTTCACATGAACCGGCCCTACGCTATCTGGCCATATACGATGGCCGTGGTCGGGATCGTACCGGAACATGCCTATGATGAAAATTACGGCCGGAATCCGATCGGTTCCGGGCGCTACATCATGAAACAGTGGGACATGGGACAGCAGGTGATCTTTGAGGCGAATCCGGATTATTACGGCGACGAGCCGCAGATCACCCGTCTGACGGTGCTGTTTATGGATGAAGACGCGGCGCTGGCGGCAGCCATGGCCGGGCAGGTGGATGTGGCCCATACGGCAGCTTCCTACGCAGGACAGGAGATCGAAGGATACCATCTCTTCCGCGCGGCCAGCGTCGATAACCGGGGCGTAAACCTCCCGGCCGTCCCGGAAAAGGAGAAGGACGGCCTGACAGTGGGCAATGATGTGACCAGCGACGTGGCTGTCCGGCGGGCCATCAACATCGGCATCGACCGGCAGGAGATGATCGACAGCGTGCTGGACGGCTACGGAACACCGGCGTACAGCATTTGCGACCAGATGCCCTGGTATAATCCGGCCAGCGAAGTCGAATATGACCTGGAAGGCGCGAAGGCGCTGCTTGAGGAGGCGGGGTGGCAGGAGGGAAGCGACGGGATCCGCCAAAAGGACGGGATCCGCGCGTCCTTTACCGTCCTCTACAGTCCTGACGATTCGGTTCGTCAGGCTCTGGCTGAGGATTTTGCCAATCAATGCCGCCGCCTTGGACTGGAGGTGACGACCGAGGCAGCCGGATGGGATACCGCATACGACAGGGCCCTGTCTCAGCCCCTGATGTGGGGATGGGGAGCCCATACGCCTATGGAACTTTATAATATCTACCATACGGCCGAAGGACAGGACAGCGCGCGGTATTCGCCTTACCGGAACATCGTCGTCGATCAGTATATGGATCAGGCGCTCCAGGCCTCCAGCCTGGAGGAATCCTACGCGCTGTGGCAGAAGGCGCAATGGGATGGAACGACAGGCGTTACCCAGGAGGGCGATATTCCCTGGGTATGGCTGTGCAATGTTGATCATCTGTATTTTGTCCGGGATGGACTGGAGATCGCCAGGCAGAAGATCCACCCGCACGGCCATGGCTGGTCCCTCGTAAACAACGTGGACCAGTGGTCGTGGGAGACCGGGTCCTGACGGCAGAGCAGGCCGGGACGACAGGGGCCGCCCGGAGAGAAAGACAGAAGAAAGGGGATGTTATATTGCTAGAACCAGGACGACATAGCCTATTTCTTGCCGGGAGGGCAGTCCGTACGGCGGCCCTGCTGGTTATGGTCAGTCTGATCACGTTTTCGCTGGTCAGCTTATCGCCCATTGATCCGCTTCAGGCTAACGCAGGGCAGGCGCTGGCCTCCATGAGCCAGGAACAGCTGGAAAAACTGGAGGCCTACTGGGGCGTCGGCGTGCCGCCGGTGGAACGCTATCTTAACTGGGTGAAGGATGTGCTGAAAGGCGATCTGGGCACTTCCCTTCTGTACCGGCAGCCGGTGACCGAGGTGATCGCCGCAAAACTGCAAAACTCCCTCTTTCTGCTGGCGATCTCCTGGGCCATATCCGGATGTCTCGGATTGGTTCTTGGGATTGTGGCAGCCGTATTCCGGGAAAGATGGCCGGACCGCGTGATCCGCGGCTACGCCATCCTGACGGCCAGTACGCCGGCTTTCTGGCTGGCGCTTCTTCTGCTTCTTGTTTTTTCGGTCTGGCTTAAGCTTTTTCCGATCGGGCTGAGCGTGCCGATCGGCATGGAGGCTTCCCAAGTGACTGCGGCCGACCGGTTAAGGCATGCGTTTCTTCCGGCGCTTACCTTAAGCATCACCGGGATTTCCGGCATCGCCCTGCACACAAGGGAAAAGATGATCGATTGCCTGGAGAGCGATTACGTCCTTTTTGCCAGGGCGAGAGGAGAGGAAAACGGGGAGATCATAAGGCGGCATGGGCTGCGCAACATCCTGATCCCGGCCATCACCCTGCAGTTTGCGTCGGTCAGTGAAATCATCGGCGGATCCGTGGTCGTCGAGCAGGTCTTTTCCTACCCCGGTCTGGGACAGGCTGCGGTCACGGCGGGAACAGGAAGCGATGTGCCGCTGTTAATGGGGATCACCATGATCACGGCCCTGGTGGTCTGCGCCGGAAATTTTCTGGCCGATCTCTTATGCGGGCTGGTCGATCCGAGGATCGGGAAAGGAGGCGGTACGGTTGCGGAATAATGGAAGAAAACAAGCCGCCCTCCTTTTGCTGACGGCAGTTGTGTTCTTAACCGTGGTAACGGGCGCAGGCATCCTTTGCCGGCAGGATGCCCTGGTGACGGACTTTTCCAGGAAAAATCTTCCGCCCTGTAAAGAATACTGGTTCGGGACGGACTGGATGGGGAGGGATATGCTCGCCAGGACGCTGGCCGGTCTTTCCATGAGCGTCCGCATCGGTCTGTGCACCGCCGCGGTCAGCGCGTGCATCGCGCTGGTGCTCGGCGTGTCGGCCGCGGTTCTGGGAAAGGGAGCGGACCGGGTGATCTCCTTTTTGATTGATACGATCATGGGGATTCCCCATCTTCTGCTGCTGATCCTGATATCCTATGCGCTGGGGAAGGGATTTAAAGGTGTGGCGGCCGGCGTGGCCCTGACCCACTGGCCTTCTCTGGCGCGCGTGATCCGCGGGGAAGTGATGCAGTTAAAACAGAGTGAATTTTATCAGATATCCCGGAAACTGGGATGGGGGAGAGGACGGGCGGCGGCGCGGCATATGCTGCCTCACCTGCTGCCGCAGTTTATGGTCGGCCAGATCCTGATGTTTCCTCACGCGATCCTTCATGAATCCAGCGTTACTTTCCTGGGATTCGGCCTCTCTTCCCGGCAGCCGGCGATCGGCGTGATCCTGTCGGAGAGCATGCGCTACCTGATCACGGGACAGTGGTGGCTGGCGCTGTTTCCGGGTCTGATGTTAGTGATCACGGTACTTTTGTTTGACGCGGCGGGAAACGCCCTGCGCAAGCTTCTTGATCCGGTCAGCGCCCATCTGTGAGAGAAGGGGGGATAAGGGACATGAACGGTCAGGAAAAATTTCATATCCTGGAAATCCGGGATCTCTCTGTCACGTTCCGTCAGTACAGCCGGCGGACAAAACAAGAATCGCTTCCGGCAATTTCCAGACTGGATGTGACCGTCCACGAGGGGGAGATCGTGGCGGTTGTCGGCGCCAGCGGGTCAGGAAAGAGCCTTTTAGCGCACAGTATCATGGGGCTCCTTCCTTCCAACGCAAAGATGGAAGGGGATCTGTATTTTCTGGAAGAGCCACTGACACCGGAGCGGATGCGCAGGGTCAGGGGGAAGGCGATGGCGCTTGTGCCCCAGGGCGTCACCTATCTGGATCCGCTGATGAAAGTGGGGCCGCAGGTGCGTGAGCGCAGACCCGGGCCGGAAGGGAGGGCGAGACAAAAAGCGTTGTTTTCCGCTTATGGCCTGCCGCAGGAGACAGAAGAAAAGTACCCGTTTTCGTGCTCCGGCGGCATGAGCCGGCGGATACTTCTGGCCACGGCGCTGATGGAAGAACCGCGTCTGATCGTGGCGGACGAGCCTACGCCCGGCATGGATCCGGAGAAGGCGGCGCAGGCGATGCGTGATTTCCGGCGTTTTGCCGACGGGGGAAACGGGGTGCTGCTGATCACCCACGATGTTTCGCTGGCCATACGATCGGCGGACCGGATCGTTGTCTTTTACGCGGGCACGACCGTGGAGGAGGCGCCGGCTTCGGATTTTGCCCATGAGTCCCTTCTGCGGCACCCATATACCAAAGCGCTTTGGCGCGCGATGCCGGGGAATGGGTTTCAGGCGCTTCCCGGTACTCAGCCGTACGTAAAAAACATGCCGGAAGGCTGTGTGTTTGGTCCACGGTGCCCGGAATTTGCGGGAGAATGCAGGGGGGAAATTCCCGTCCGGACGATCCGCTGCGGTACCGTTCGCTGCATCCGCTGCCGGGATGACGGCTCCGGATATCACGCCTGATTTTCGGACGGGTGAGATGGCAAGATGGACAGAAAGGAAGGAGATTTCGGATCATGCTGGAAGCCAGAAAGATCGTTTTTTCCTACGGACGGGGAAAAGAACCGGTGCTGAGGGGAGTAAACCTTCAGGTGAAGCCGGGAGAACGGGTGGGGATCTGCTCCCCAAGCGGCTTTGGCAAGACGACGCTGCTAAAAATTCTTTCCGGATATCTGCTTCCGGATTCGGGACAGGTGCTTGTGGATGGGGCGCCGCTTCCCGGGAAGGGCTTTTGTCCGGTACAGATGATCTGGCAGCATCCGGAGCGGGCGGTAAATCCCAGGCTGACGATGAGAAAGATCCTGGCCGAGGGCGGTCCGGAGGATGCGAGGCTGGAAGCGCTGTTTGGGATCGAGGAAGACTGGAAGCGAAGGTATCCGGGAGAACTTTCCGGAGGGGAATTGCAGAGGTTCTGCATCGCAAGGGCCCTGGGGCGGCAGACAAAGTACCTCCTGGCCGATGAGATCACCGCCATGCTGGATCTGATCACCCAGGCGCAGATCTGGAACGGGCTGATCGAGGAGACAGAGAGGCGGCAGATCGGCATGGCTGTAGTCAGTCACAGCACGGAGCTGCTGGGACAGGTGTGCACCCGCGTGGTGAGGCTGGAGGATCTGTTTTACTGATCGCCTGACACGAAAAAAAGAGACTTCCCTGCAAGGATCCGCGGCCTGAAAAAAGCCGGGATCTTGCGGGACAGTCTCTTTTCTCTCAAACGCCCTGCCTCCGGGCGGGAGTTTTCCATTCGGGAACGCGCTGCGCTAAGACAGGGCATCCCCGGTCAGCGGCGCCGCAGGCCGAAATTATACGTCAAAACCGAAATACTTCACGGCGTTGTCATAGCAGATTCCCTTAATGATGCCCTCCAGTGCCTTGGCGTCATTCGGGTACATGCCTTCCTCTACCCAGCCGCCGATCAGCCGGCACAGGATCCGGCGGAAGTAATCATGCCTGGTGTAGGATAAGAAGCTTCTGGAATCGGTGAGCATACCGATAAAGTTGCCGAAGCAGCCCAGGTTAGCCAGGGAAGTCATCTGCTCGGTCATGCCGGTGAAATGATCGTTGAACCACCACGCGGAACCCTGCTGCAGCTTTCCTGCCGTCCCGGCGCCCTGGAAGCAGCCCAGGATCGTGCCGATGGCGGCGTTGTCGTTGGGGTTCAGAGAGTAGATGATGGTCTTGGGGATCTCATTGGTCGCGCTTAACGCGTTCAGGAAATCAGCCATCTGCGCACTGGGGGCGTAGTTGTTGATGCAGTCAAAGCCGGTATCGGGGCCAAGCTGTTCGAACATATAGGCGTTGTTGTCGCGCTTGCATCCATAGTGAAGCTGCATGGTCCATCCCAGCTTATTATACTCCCTGGCAACAAACAGCATGAAGGCGGTCTTGAACTTTAATTCTTCCTCCTTCGTGATGGGTTCATGGTTCAGGCTCTTTGCCATGATCGCGTCCAGCTCTACCTCATCGGCGGGCACATACATCACATACTCAAGGGCGTGGTCGGAAACCAGGCATCCGTGGGCGTTAAAGAATTCCATCCGGTTTTTCAGGGCTTCCTTTAAGGTCTGGAAGTTGGTGATGGCAACGCCGCTGACCGCGGACAGGGTGGCGATATAGTCGGCGTAGGTGGACTTTTCCACGTTCATGGCCTTGTCCGGACGCCAGGCGGGAAGCACCTTCACCTCGAAGGTATCGTCTGCGGCGATCTTTTCGTGCCATTCCAGAGAATCAACCGGGTCATCCGTGGTGCAGATCAGGCGGACGTTGGACTGGCGGATCAGGTTCCTTACGGTCATGCCGTCTTCCTGGAGCTTTGCGTTGCACAGGTTCCAGACTTCCTCCGCTGTATCGCCGTTTAAATATCCCTGATAGCCGAAATACTTGCGCAGCTCCAGGTGGCTCCAGTGGTAAAGGGGATTGCCGATGAGCTTCGGCATGGTCTCCGCCCAGGCCTGGAATTTCTCACGGTCCGTGCCGTCGCCGGTAACGTATTTTTCCTCAACACCGTTGGAACGCATCTGACGCCATTTGTAATGGTCGCCGCCCAGCCAGACCTGAGTAATATTGTCAAACTTCCGGTCCTCGTAGATCTCCTGCGGATTGATGTGGCAGTGATAGTCTACGATGGGCATGTTCTCCGCATACTCATGGTATAAAGTTCTGGCTGTTTCGGTGTTCAGCATAAAGTCTTTGTCCATAAATGGTTGCATAGCAAATTCCTCCTTGAGTTTAAAAATTGGTGGTTTCACGCTTTATTAGATCAGCAGCGATGGTGGTCCGGTTGGGGACATTCCCACCGCTGAACACACCCATCAGCGTATTTACGGTAGTGGTGCATAAGGCCTCTACCTTGCTGTCGATGGAGGTCAGTTCGGGATCGGAGCAGAGGGATAGAATAGAATTATTGTATCCGATGATGGAGAGCTCCTCGGGAACCGGGATCCGGGCGCTGTTGGCATACTTGACCGCACCGGCAGCCAGAGAATCGTCTGAGGCGATCACGCTGTCAAACGCCAGCCCCTCGTTTTTCAGGGAAAGGAACAGCTCCTTGGCTGCGGTGATGTCCTTTGGACACTGGCGGATATACCGGGGATCTTCGGGGATCCCAGCGTCGGCCAGCGCGTGCCGGAAGCCCTGGAGCTTATTGTATCCGCTGTAAGAAGCGCTGGTATATACATAGAGAAGCTTTTTCCGGCCGGACCGGATCAGCTGGGTGGCCGCCTGGTATACCGCTGCCTGATCGTCGCAGACGGTGGAGTAGATGTTTTCCCCTTCCAGATAGCCGTTGACCAGCATGATGGGGATCTTCGCCGCTGCGTCTAGGATGTAGGTGTTGTCCCGGGATTTCATCTCCACAAATTTGGATCCTGCCAGGATAATGGCATCCACACGCTTGGAGCAGAGCAGATCGAAGTATTTCTGTTTGGTCTCCAGCTCGTAGCCGGTACAGCAGAGGATGGCATCGTAGCCGTTTAAACGGAGCTCCCTCTCCAGATAGTAGATCGCGTTGGCCAGGTACAGATCGGAAGAGTCGGAGCACATGATGCCGATGGTCCGCATGGTATTCAGGCCAAGGCCGCGGGCAAATACATTCGGTGTATATCCAAGCTGCTCCATCACGGCGAGAACCTTCGCCCTGGTCTTATCGCTGACATTCGGGTTCCCGTTCAGTACGCGGGATACCGTGGCAATGGAAACATTGGCTTTCTTTGATACATCGTAGATATTCATCCGGTTACCTCAATTCTGTAAGTACTTACAAGCTACGTTTATTATACATATTGTGAATAAATATTGCAACACCTTTCTATTTTTTATTGACTTTCCAAAACGTTTTTTGTAAAATGATTGTAAGTACTTACATTGATCGCGGATGTTCCGGGAACACAGACGCGGGACGTCGTTTCGGACCGGCCGGTTCTGACTGCCGCAGCAGCCGCGGAGAGGAGAGAAAGATGCAGGATTTTGTAAAGATCCATGAAGATGACAATGTTGCCGTCGCGCTGCGCCCCATTCAGAAGGGGGAGACCCTGGATGTGGGAGGGATGGCGGTGACCACCCTGGAAGAGATCCCGCAGGGGCACAAGTTTGCGCTGACAGACATCGAAGCGGGCGAGGACGTGGTGAAGTACGGCTTTCGCATCGGTCATGCCAGTGCGCAGATCCGGAAGGGCCAGTGGATCCACGTCCATAACTTAAAGACAGCCCTGGGCGATCTGCTGACCTACCATTACGAGCCGGTCGCTTCCGGACTTAAGGAGACGGAGCACGCGTATTTTGACGGGTTTCGCAGGACAGACGGCAGGACGGGCGTCCGCAACGAGCTCTGGATCATCCCTACCGTAGGCTGTGTCAATTCCATCGCCAAGGCGATCGAGAGGGAATCGCAGAAGTTTGTGGGCGGAACGATCGACGCGGTGGCGGCGTTCGTCCATCCTTACGGCTGTTCTCAGATGGGCGATGATCAGGAAAATACCCGCAAGATCCTGGCGGACATGATCCGTCACCCCAATGCCGGCGGCGTCCTGGTCCTCGGCCTTGGCTGTGAGAACAGCAACATCCCTGTGCTGATGGACTACATCGGCGAGTACGATGAGAAGCGTGTGCGCTTCCTCCAGTGCCAGGACGTGGAGGATGAGCAGGAAGCGGCGATGAAGATCATGGAGGAGCTGGCCGAGTATGCCGGTTCCTTTAAGCGGGAGAAGGTGGATGCCAGCGAACTGATCATCGGCATGAAGTGCGGCGGATCCGACGGCCTCTCCGGCATCACGGCGAATCCGGTGGTCGGCGCTTTTTCAGACATTCTCTGTTCCAAGGGAGGCACCACGATCCTGACTGAGGTACCGGAGATGTTTGGCGCAGAGACGATCCTGATGAACCGCTGCGAGACGCCGGAACTGTTTGAGCAGACCGTAAACCTGATCAATGATTTCAAGAATTACTTTAAGAGCCATAACCAGACGATCTACGAGAACCCGTCGCCGGGAAATAAGAAGGGCGGCATTTCCACGCTGGAGGATAAATCTCTTGGCTGCACCCAGAAGTCAGGCAGTTCTCCGGTCAGGGGTGTGCTTTCCTACGCGGAACCGGTGCAGGTCAAGGGACTGAACCTGCTGAGTGCGCCGGGAAACGACCTGGTAGCTGCCACTGCGCTTGCGATGTCCGGCGCGCAGATCGTTCTGTTTACCACGGGACGGGGCACGCCTTTTGCGTCGCCGGTTCCTACGGTGAAGATCTCCAGCAACTCCAGGCTGGCGGCGCATAAGAAGAACTGGATCGACTTTAATGCCGGCCGGATGGTCGAAGACGCCACGAAGGAAGACCTGGCGGCCGCCCTGTTCCAGTATGTGCTGGATGTCGCTTCCGGGAAGTTAGTCAAGGCCGAGGAGGCAGGCTTCCATGACTGGGCTATTTTCAAGCAGGGTGTGACCTTATAAGCGCTTTTGGGGCCGTCCGGGATCTGCCCCCTTTCGCGGCCGGCGGCTGCGGCGCCGGCTGTCCGGTGAAGCCTGGTTTCGCATCTTTGAAAGACAACGAGAAGAGAGGTAAGGCATGAAGCTGAACAGAACGACGCTCAGAAGCGTGGAGATCCTGAAACTGGTTTCCAAATATCCTGAGGGCATTACGCTGGATAAGATCTGCGATTCGCTGGAGCTTCCGAAGACGAGCGCCTATGATATTGTCACGACGCTGGCGCAGACAGGGATGGTGAACGTGGCAAAAGGGCAGAAGCAGGTATACACCATCGGCCTGACGGCGTACCGGGTCGGGGTGAGTTATACCAATCACCTGGACGTGCTGGGCACCATGGAGCCGGAGCTTAAGGCTTTTGCCCGCGAGATCGGGAAAACGGTTTTTTACGGCGTGCTTACCGGTCACGAGGTGGTATATCTGTGCAAGTTCGAGCCGGAGAATCCCATCATCACGACAGCCACCGTGGGGACGAAGAATCCGGTATACTGTACTTCGCTTGGCAAAGCGATCCTGGCTTATGTGGATGAGGAGACAAGAAGCCGGGTGATCAGCCAGATCCATTTCCGCAGGAAGACGCCAAGGACGATCCTTTCGGCGGATGGTCTTCTGGCGGAGTTGGAGACGGTCCGCAGGCTGGGCTATTCCATAGATGCCAGGGAGATGGAAGATCACATGCAGTGCGTTGGCGCGCCGGTTTATGACAGGGAGGGCTGCGTTTTGGGCGCCATCAGCGCGTCCAGCCTGTACAAACCGGAAGAAGATTACCATTCCCTCGGGCAGGCGGTAAGGCAGAAGGCGGAGGAGATTTCCGGCCGTCTGGGATACCTGGAGAAGACGCCGGAAAATCGGGAAAATAACGGCTTTTCCAGTTGACAAAAGTATGGGTAACGTTTAAAATTTAATCATAAAGTTGCATTTACGATATCCGGTCGCATATGCGAACAAAAAGAAAGAAGGAGAAAAACATGAAGAAAGAACAGGTTTTAGCAAGACTGAAGGAAGACTGCCTGGTAGCTGTAGTTCGCGCGAAGAACTTAGAGCAGGGTGAGAAGGTGGTCGACGCCATCATCGCCGGCGGGATCAATTTCATCGAGATCACCATGACCATGGACGAGGGCAATCCGGTAGAGTTCATTGCAGCGATGGCGAAGAAATATAAGGATGACGATAAGGTCGTTATCGGCGCCGGAACCGTTCTGGATCCTGAGACTGCCCGCCAGGTGATTCTGGCCGGTGCGAATTATGTCGTAAGCCCCGGTCTGAATGTAGAGACCATTAAGCTGTGCAACCGCTATCGCGTGCCTATGCTTCCCGGCGTTATGACGCCGACCGAGGCGATCACCGCCATGGAAGCCGGCTGCGACGTGATCAAGATCTTCCCGGGCAATATCGTAGGTCCTGCCGCGATCAGCTCCTTCAAGGGTCCCCTTCCCCAGGGTGAGTTCATGCCCTCCGGCGGCGTAGATGTAGACAATGTAGATAAGTGGCTGAAGGCTGGCGCGTACGCTGTCGGCACCGGAAGCAGCCTGACCAAGGGCGCGAAGACCGGTGATTTTGCGGCAGTGACGGCAAAGGCGCAGGAGTTTGTCGCTGCGGTTGCGGCTGCCCGCGCATAATCAGGGTCGGTGCTGCGGCCGGGGCCGGATGCCCCGGTACCGCAGAAAGATAAAGTAAGTGATTAAGGAGAATGAAAAATGGCAAAGATCGTAACCATGGGTGAGATCATGTTAAGATTATCCACCCCGAATAATGAGAAGTTTATCCAGGCGGACGAGTTCGATGTAAACTACGGCGGAGGCGAGGCAAACGTAGCCGTATCTCTGGCTAACTATGGCCATGACGTTGAGTTTGTGACCGCGGTTCCGTCCAATCCCATCGGTGAGTGTGCGGTGGCCGCATTAAGAAAGTACAATGTAGGCACCAAATACATTGCCAGAAGCGGCGAGCGTCTGGGCATCTATTATCTGGAGACCGGTTCGGCCATGAGAGCTTCCAATGTCGTTTATGACCGTGCACACAGCTCCATTTCCACTGCGACGCCGGATCAGTTCAATTTCGACGAGATCTTTGAGGGTGTGGACTGGTTCCATTTTACGGGCATTACGCCTGCCGTTTCGGATTCCGCGATCGAGCTGACCGAGGCTGCGTTAAAGGCGGCCAAGGCGCACGGCGTGACCGTATCCGTAGACCTGAACTTCCGTAAGAAATTATGGTCCTCGGAGAAGGCACAGAAGGTGATGACCAACCTGATGCAGTACGTTGATGTCTGCATCGGAAACGAAGAGGACGCGGAGAAGGTTCTTGGCTTTAAGCCGGGCAATACCGACGTTACCTCCGGTGAGCTGGAACTGGCCGGTTATGTTGATATTTTCAACCAGATGGCGGACAAGTTCGGCTTTAAGTATATCATCAGCTCCTTACGTGAGAGCTATTCCGCTTCCAACAACGGCTGGTCCGCATGCATCATGGATGGCAAGACCCGTGAGTTTTATCATTCCAGAAAGTACTCCATCAGCCCGATCGTTGACCGCGTAGGCGGCGGCGATTCCTTCGCAGGCGGTCTGATCTGCGGCCTGGCTGACGGAAAAGACATGAAGGCAGCTCTTGAATTCGCTGTAGCAGCTTCCGCATTAAAGCACACCATTCCTGGCGACTTCAACCTGGTTACCCGCGCGGACGTGGAAAACCTGGCTGGCGGCGACGGCTCCGGACGTGTTCAGAGATAATCTGCTTTCCTGATCGGATGCCGCGTTTGCGGCCGTACATGAAGAGAAAGAAAGCATAAGAGGGCGCTGCAGGACCTGAGAAGGTGACGCGGCGCTCTTTTTCGTTGCAGGGTATCCGGCAGAGCGTGCCGAAAGCACTCCCTGTCCGCCGGAGCGCGGGACAGGAAGCGGCACGCTGGCCCGAACATCACATTGATAGCAGAAACGCAGGAGGAGCACGGTATGGAACATTTTAATCCTTTATTGCAGGACAGTGAAAGTCCGAGAAAATTTTTTACCATTGGAGAGATTATGCTTCGTCTGACCCCGCCAAATTACGAAAAGATCCGCATGGCCAGCAATTTCGAAGCCAGCTACGGCGGAAGCGAAGCGAATATTGCGCTGGCGCTGGCCAATCTCGGCGTGGACAGTACGTTTTTCAGCGTGGTGCCGAACAACAGCCTGGGCAAGAGCGCGATTCGTATGCTCCGCAGCAATGATGTCCACTGCACGCCGATGATCCTGAGCACACAGGATGAGACGCCGACCAATCGTATGGGTACGTATTATCTGGAAACAGGGTATGGGATCCGCCCCAGCAAGGTGACCTATGACCGTATGCACAGCGCGTTTACTGAGTATGATTACAGCAAGCTGGACCTTCATGCCATGCTGGAAGGGTTTGACTGGCTTCACTTAAGCGGCATTACGCCTGCGCTGGGGCCGAACTGCCAGGATCTGGTCATGAACAGCCTGAAGGCGGCCAAGGATCTGGGGATGACCGTAAGCTTTGACGGCAACTTCCGCAGCGCGCTGTGGTCCTGGGAAGCAGCGAGAGACTTCTGTACAAAGTGCCTGCCCTATGTGGACGTTCTTTTGGGGATTGAACCTTATCATCTCTGGCGGGATGAGGAGGATCACAGCAAGGGCGATTACAAGGATGGCGTGCCTCTGCAGCCTTCCTATGAGCAGCAGGATGAGATCTTCCAGGCGTTTGTCCAGCGCTATCCGAACCTGAAGTGCATCGCCCGCCATGTGCGCTATGCCCACAGCGGAAGCGAGAACAGCCTGAAAGCCTTTATGTGGTACGAGGGGCATACCTTTGAGAGCAGGCTCTTTACTTTCAATATACTGGATCGCGTGGGCGGCGGAGACGCTTTTGCCAGCGGCCTGATCTATGCCATGATCCACAATTACCGTTCGATGGACATGATCAATTTCGCGGTGGCCAGCAGCGCGATCAAGCATACCATCCATGGCGACGCGAATATCACGGATGATGTGCAGACGATCCGCAACCTGATGAACATGAATTACGACATTAAGCGGTAGTCCATCCCGCGATCATCCGATCAAATAAAAATAGCCGGCCTGCTTTTCCGTATCCAAAACAGGCCGGCGGGAATGAAGATG
>CAYRMW010000009.1:0-48915 GCA_964425595.1 uncultured Lachnospiraceae bacterium | reverse complement strand
CGGATGAAAATGCTTTGTCAATAGGAGGGCAAAAAAATCTGGTAAAGGGCAAAAAAATAGTATATAATATGAACCTGGGACCGGAAAGAATGCCGTCCGTCAGACGGCGTGGGTTCATCAGGATAGGAGGAAGCTATGCTTACATTAGAGAACGTGTCCTTTGATGTCGAGGACGCAAAAGGGGATAAGGGCATTATCAAGGATCTCAGCCTGACCATAGATGAAGGGAAATTTGTTGTGATCACCGGACCGAACGGCGGAGGCAAGTCTACCCTGGCGAAGCTGATCGCGGGGATCGAGAAGCCGACCGCCGGGCGGATTTTTTTTGACGGTCAGGACATTACGGAGATGAGTGTGACGGATCGGGCCAATCTGGGGATCAGTTACGCGTTCCAGCAGCCGGTGCGGTTTAAGGGCCTGCAGGTTCTGGATCTTCTGCGCCTGGCGGCAAAGACCAGGCTTTCCGCGGCGGATGCCTGCCAGTATCTGTCGGAGGTAGGACTCTGCGCCAAGGACTACATTAACCGTGAGGTGAATGCCAGCTTATCCGGCGGCGAGTTAAAGCGGATCGAGATCGCTACGGTACTGGCAAGAAGCTCCAGGCTGTCTTTGTTTGATGAACCGGAGGCGGGGATCGACCTGTGGAGTTTCCAGAACCTGATCCGGGTGTTTGAACGGATGCAGGAGAGTACCAAAGGCTCGATCATGATCATTTCCCATCAGGAGCGGATCTTAAATATCGCTGATGAGATCGTGGTGATCACGGACGGAGAGATCACCCGTCAGGGAAAGCGGGAAGAGGTGCTCCCGGAGATTTTGGGGACTTCCTCCGCGGTAGATGCCTGCAGCAAATTCTATAAAGGAGGATTGCAGTCATGATCGACGAAATTCAGAGAACCTTATTAGAGCAGGTGGCCGGCCTTCATGAAGTTCCCGAAGGCGCTTATAATATCCGGGCGAATGGAAAGACGGCGGAGAGAAACACCACAGCCAATATCGATATCGTATCCAAGGGGGACGGCAGCGGCATTGACATACATATCAAGCCGGGCACAAAGCATGAGAGCGTCCACATTCCCGTGGTGCTCAGTCAGAGCGGATTAAAGGAAACGGTTTACAATGATTTCTATATCGGGGAAGACGCGGATGTGGTGATTGTCGCCGGATGCGGCATTGATAACTGCGGCGTCCAGGATTCCGAGCATGACGGCATTCACCGGTTCTTTGTCGGGAAGAACGCGAAGGTAAAATATATCGAAAAGCATTACGGCAGCGGCAATGGCGATGGCCGGCGGATCATGAATCCCGGTACGGAAGTGACCATGGAGGAGGGCAGTTACATGGAGATGGAAACCACCCAGATCAAGGGCGTGGATTCCACGATCCGCTCCACAGACGCTAAGCTGGCTGCGGGGGCCAAGCTGGTCATCCGGGAGCGCCTCCTCACCCATGGCAATCAGTCGGCCATCAGCAAGTTTGATGTCAGCCTGAATGGTGAAGATTCCGGCGCCAACGTGATCTCCCGCTCGGTCGCCAAAGAGAAATCCTGCCAGCAGTTTATTTCCACGATTCACGGCAATGCGAAGTGCACGGGGCACACGGAGTGTGATGCCATTATTATGGATGAGGCCAGGATCTCGGCCGTTCCCGAGCTTACGGCCAATCATCCGGATGCAGCCCTGATCCATGAGGCGGCCATTGGGAAGATCGCCGGAGAGCAGATCATCAAGCTGATGACGCTGGGGCTGACGGAGGAAGAGGCCGAAGCGCAGATTATTAATGGTTTTTTAAAGTAAGCCTTCATGCGCCGGCGTCAGCGCAAACCTTCAAACGGAAGATGAACATACCGGTTTGAGCGTTTGTTTTTGCGTAGATACGATGAGAATGAAATGCTTTGTGAAATGGTCAATTTCTGAAAAAACTGTGAAAAATAATCCTTTTCCTATTATATCGACCGAAAAAAAGAGCAAATTCAACTACACTAAAGGAAAGGAGAGATTGTGCTATGAACATTAACGAAGCAACTATTACGCGTATCCGTACGCTGAGCAAGGCTCAGCGGCTGTCCATGTATGAATTAGCTTATAAAACAGGAATGCCGCCTTCCACGGTGAAGAGTATCATGAACGGCAAGAGCAAGAATCCCGGAATCGTAAACATTAAGAAGATAGCGGAAGGCCTTGGTCTCACCATCCGCGAATTTTTTGATGACGTGCTTTTTGATGATCTGGAACAAGATGAATAATGGGGAAGAAACTGGCTGGCGCCGTTTAGACGCCAGCCAGTTTCTTCCTGGCCGAAAATTCAACTTTTTGCTGTTATCTCTGGCAAAATGTGGTATAATGGCAAAAGAGTCTGTAAACAGATAGCACATGAGAAAGGAGATCTCCAAATTGACGGTACGCCAAGCGATGGAACAGATGGAAGAACAGTATTTAAGTCCGTATGCTTCTTTGAGCACCCGCTCTAAGGGACGGGAGCGGCCGGAGCCGCTGTGCGATATCCGCACGGTCTATCAGAGGGACAGGGACAGGATCATCCACTGTAAGGCGTTTCGCCGGATGAAGCATAAAACGCAGGTGTTTCTGGCACCGGAGGGCGACCATTACCGGACCAGGCTGACGCATACGCTGGAGGTCTCGCAGATCGCCAGGACCATCGCAAAGGCCCTTCGCCTGAATGAAGAACTGACGGAGGCGATCGCGCTGGGTCACGACCTTGGCCATACGCCGTTCGGCCATTCCGGAGAGGAGGTGCTGAACCGGATCTGCCCGGAAGGGTTCGCCCACTACGAGCAGAGCGTCCGCGTGGTAGAACGTCTGGAGAAGAACGGAAAAGGACTGAACCTGACCTGGGAAGTACGGGACGGCATCCGCAATCATCGGACCAGCGGCCATCCGTCTACGCTGGAGGGGGCCGTTGTGCGCCTGTCGGACAAGATCGCCTACATTAATCACGATATTGACGATGCCATCCGGGCCAGGATCTTTACGGAAGGCGATCTCCCCGCGGAATATACGGATGTCCTGGGGCATAGCGTGAGGGAACGTCTGAACGCGCTGGTTCACGATGTGATCCGGAACAGCCTGGAAAAGCCGGAGATCATCATGTCTGCGCCGATGGAAGCGGCGATGCAGGGACTGCGCGCGTGGATGTTTGAGCATGTTTACCGCAGCGATATCCCCAAAGCGGAGGAGTCGAAGGCCAAGCAGCTGATCGTGTTTCTTTATGACTACTACTGCCGGCATGTGGAGCTTCTCCCGGAGGAATACCGGACCATGACGGAGGAGCAGGGAGAGAAGAAGGAGCGGGTAGTCTGCGATTACATCGCCGGAATGAGCGACAGCTACGCGATCGATCTGTTTGAGGAACTGTTTGTGCCCAAAGCGTGGAAGATCTGATTCGGCCGGGCACGGGCCCCGAAAAAAGGGGCGGGAGGAAGAAAGCATGCGATATCCGGAAGAAGTGGTCGAAGAAGTGCGTATGCGGAATGATATTGTGGATATCATATCCGGATATGTCAAGCTGCAGCGGAAGGGGAGCAATTATTTCGGCCTTTGCCCGTTCCATAATGAAAAGACGCCGTCCTTTTCCGTCTCGCCCGGCAAGCAGATGTATTACTGCTTCGGCTGCGGGGCCGGCGGGAATGTGATTACCTTCATTATGGAATATGAGAACTATTCCTTTACCGAGGCGCTGCAGCTTCTTGCGGAGCGCGCCGGTGTGTCGCTGCCGGTACAGGAGGACAGTCCGCAAATCCGGGCGCAGGAGGACATTAAGAGGAACCTTCTGGAGATCAACAAGCTGGCGGCGAATTATTTTTACTATCAGCTGAAGCATCCGCAGGGCAGGGCAGGGTATGCCTATCTGCAGAACCGGCAGCTGACGGACGAGACGATCCGCCATTTCGGGCTTGGCTTTGCCAATAAGACCAGCGACGATCTGTATCGTTTCCTGAAAAACAGAGGGTATCCGGATCCGGTTCTGCGCGAATCGGGACTGGTGACCATTGATGAGCGGGGAGGCCGGGACAAGTTCTGGAACCGGGTCATGTTCCCCATCCTGGATGTCAATAACCGGGTGATCGGTTTCGGTGGCCGCGTGATGGGAGACGGAGAACCGAAATATTTAAATTCTCCGGAGACACGCCTGTTTGATAAGAGCAGGAATCTGTTCGGGTTAAACTACGCCAGGACTTCACGGGAAAAATATATGCTGATCTGCGAGGGATACATGGATGTGATCGCCATGCATCAGGCCGGATTTACGAATTCCGTAGCTTCTCTCGGCACTGCCTTTACCAGTCAGCATGCCTCTCTGCTTAAGCGGTACACCGATCAGGTAGTGCTTACCTATGACAGCGACGGCGCCGGGATAAAGGCATCCCTGCGCGCCATCCCGATTTTAAAGGACGCGGGCATGTCCGTGAAGGTACTGACCATGCGCCCGTACAAGGATCCGGACGAGTTTATCAAAAACATGGGAGCCGAGGCCTTCCGCGAGCGCATTGCCGGAGCGAAGAACAGCTTCCTGTTTGAGATTGATACGCTGAAAAGTCAGTATGATCTGGAGGATCCCGAGCAGAAGACGCGGTTTTACCAGGAGAGTGCCAGAAAGCTTCTGGAATTTTCGGAACCGCTTGAGCGGGATAATTATATCCGGGCGGTTTCGCGCGAGCATTTTATCCCCTATGAGGACCTGCGGCGGCTGGTCAATCAGCTGGGCAGCCGTCTGGGCACCGGCCCTGCCGCCGCAGGAAGAAGGACGCCAGGGGAGCCGGCCCGCGAAAAGCGCAGTCAGAAGAAAGATAAAGAGGAGGGGAGCCGGCAGTCGCAGCGCCTGCTTCTTACCTGGCTGATCGAAGACCCCCGGCTTTTTGAACGGATAGAGGACATCATCACAGCCGATGATTTTGTGGAGCCTCTGTACCATCAGGTCGCGCAGATGGTGTTTCAGGGACATGAAGAAAATACATTAAATCCTGCGGCGATCCTGAGCCATTTCATTAATGATGAGGAGCAGTACCGGGAGGTGGCCGCCCTGTTTAATGCCGGTCTTAAGGGAACGCTCAGCAGCGAAGAACGGCAGAAGGCGTTTTCCGAGACGGTGATGAAGGTGAAGAAAAACAGTCTGGACACTGCCGGACGGAACGCGGGAAGCATAGAGGAACTGCAGCGGATCATCCAGGCGCAGGCAGCCCTGCGCAGTCTGCGCATTCCCCTGGATGACGGGATTGACCGCCAGTGAACACGGTGGAAGGATGGGAGGACATGCATGGAGGAGAGAACGCTTACGTTGTATGAGAAACTGAACGACCTTCTGGACATGGCGCAAAAGAAAAAGAATGTGCTGGAGGAAAAGGAGCTGCAGGATTACTTCCGTTCGGAGGCGCCGACCGCGGAACAGTGGGATCAGATCTATGATTTCCTGGATGCCAACCACGTGGATGTGCTGCGGATCACGGCGGATGACGTCATGGATGAAGAGCTTTTTTCCGAGGAGAACATGGAAGAGGAGGAGATCGATATGGAAAATATCGATCTTTCTGTCCCCGAGGGCGTCAGCCTGGAAGATCCGGTGCGGATGTATCTGAAAGAGATCGGAAAAGTCCCGCTCTTATCCGGCGAGGAGGAGATCGAGCTGGCAAAGAGCATCGAACTCGGAGATGAGACGGCCAAGAAGCGGCTGGCGGAGGCGAACCTGCGTCTGGTCGTCAGCATTGCCAAGCGATACGTGGGCCGCGGCATGCAGTTTTTGGATCTGATCCAGGAGGGAAACCTGGGACTGATCAAGGCGGTGGACAAGTTTGACTATACCAAGGGGTACAAATTCAGCACGTACGCGACCTGGTGGATCCGGCAGGCCATTACCAGGGCCATAGCGGACCAGGCCCGGACGATCCGGATCCCCGTGCATATGGTGGAGACCATTAACCGTCTGATCCGCACCTCCCGCCAGCTTCTTCAGGAGCTGGGCAGAGAACCGACGCCGGAAGAGATCGCTGAGAAGATGGAAGTGCCGGTGGAGAGGGTGCGGGAGATCATGAAGATCTCGCAGGACCCGGTTTCACTGGAGACTCCGATCGGCGAAGAAGAGGACAGTCACCTTGGGGATTTTATCCAGGATGAACATGTCGCGGTTCCGGCCGATGCCGCCGCGTTTACGCTTCTTCATGAGCAGCTGATGGATGTGCTCACCACGCTTACGGAGCGGGAACAGAAAGTGCTTAAGCTCCGCTTCGGCCTGGATGACGGAAGACCGAGGACGCTGGAGGAAGTAGGGAAGCAGTTTAATGTGACGAGAGAACGGATCCGACAGATCGAGGCCAAGGCCCTGCGAAAGCTCCGTCATCCCAGCCGAAGCCGGAAATTAAAAGACTATCTGGATGACTGACAGGAGACGCGATGAAATTATCGAGACGTTTGGAGTTGGTGGCTTCCTTTGTGCCGGAAGGAAGCCGGGTGGCCGATATCGGGACGGATCACGGATATATCCCGATCTTTCTGGTCGAAAACGGGATCTGTGAAAGCGCGCTTGCCATGGACGTGCGGGAGGGCCCGTTAAGCCGGGCGCGGGAACACATCCGGGAAAAGGGCCTGCAGGAAAAAATCCGGACACGGTTAAGCGACGGGCTTAAAGCGCTGCGGCCGGGCGAGGCGGATGCCGTGGTGATCGCCGGCATGGGCGGCCAGCTGATGATCCGCATCCTGGAGGAGGGTCGCCATATGTGGGACTCCGCCGCGGCGTGGATCCTCTCCCCTCAGTCCGGGCAGGATAAGGTGCGCGGTTACCTGGAACAGGCGGGCTTCGCGATCCGCCGGGAGGCGATGACGCTTGACGAGGGAAAGTACTACACCGTGATGGAGGTGTCCCGCGGGAAGATGCGGTATGAAAAGCCGTGGGAGTATCTTTACGGAAAGCTTTTGGTCGAGGCAGGGGATCCGGTATTGAGGGATTTCCTGGATCAGGAGGAGATGCGGCTGCGGGACATCCTGGCAAAGCTTGACGGACAGACGACGCCGGGAGCCCGGACGGCCAGGGAAAGCACCGTCAGGCAGCTGGCGTGGATTAAGGAGGCAAAAGATGCGATGTGACGAGATCATTGCGGTTCTCCGGGAACTGGCCCCGGAGCAGATCGCCTGCGGCTGGGATAACCCGGGCCTTCTGGCCGGCCGCAGCGATAAAGAGGTCAGGACGATCTACCTGGCTCTGGATGCCACAGATCAGGTGATCGAGGATGCGGTTTTACAGGGGGCGGATATGCTGGTGACGCATCATCCGCTGATCTTTAAGGCGATCAAAAAGATCAATGACCAGGATTTCATCGGCCGCCGGGTTCTGCGGATGATCCGGGCGGATCTGTCCTATTACGCCATGCACACCAATTTTGACTGTGCGCCGGGCTGCATGGCTGATCTTGCCGCCGGACGGCTGGGGCTTACGGATTGCCGGATACTGGAACCGGCCGGCGAACTGGAAGGCGAGCCGTACGGCATCGGGAAGATTGGAACGCTTGCGCCCGCGCGCACGCTCCGGGAACTGGCTGTCCTGGTGAAGGAAGCCTTCGGTCTTCCCTTTGTCCTGGTTTACGGCGACCTTGAATCCGACCGGTGTCTGACCGGCTGCGCGGTCTCGCCGGGCTCCGGGGGGAGCATGGTCGAGGCGGCCATTGGCCTCGGGGCGCAGGTCCTTGTGACCGGAGATATCGGCCACCACCAGGGGATCGACAGCCTGGCCAGGGGGATGGCGGTCATCGATGCCGGGCATTACGGGCTTGAGCATATTTTTATGGAGTTTATGGAAACTTACCTGCGGGAAAAGCTTGGCGGTACGGTAACGATCCGGAAAGCGCCGGCGGCGTTTCCCGCGGCAGTGATCTGAGGGCGGTGCTTCAGGCATCCGGCAGCAAACAGCAGGAGGAATTTATGGTCCGGATGATGATCAACGGAAAAAAGAAAGAATATCCTTTCGGCACCACATGGCTGACGGTGGCGGAAGAGTACCAGCATGAATGGGAGGACGATATCCTTCTGGTCCAGGTGGATGGAAAACTCCGCGAACTGCACAAAACCGTAACGGAGTGCAGGGATCTCCGGTTCATTACCGCCAGAGACAGGGCCGGGCAGCTGACGTACCAGAGGAGCCTGGTGTTTCTGCTGCTCAAGGCGTTTTACGATGTGGCAGGCGCAAGTCACATCAAACGGCTGAACGTGGATTTTTCTCTGGGCAGCGGGCTTTTTGTCAGTCCATCGCTTGACTTTGCCCTTACGCAGGAATTCTTAGATCGGGTAAGGGAAAAGATGCGTGAGTATGTGGCCCGGAAAATCCCCATCGAGAAGCGGAACATGCCGACAGCGGAAGCCATTGAACGGTTCCACGACCACGGGATGTACGACAAGGAACGTCTTTTCCGCTACCGCCGCGTCTCCAGCGTCAATGTTTACCGCATCGGGGATTTTGAGGACTATTTTTACGGCTACATGGTGCAGAATACCGGTTATCTGAAATATTTTGACCTGGTCCTTTACCAGTCGGGATTCGTACTGCAGTATCCAGGAAAGGATCCGAAAAAAACAGAACCCTTCGTGCGCCGCGATAAGCTGTACCGTGTCCTGCGCGAGACTTCTGAATGGGGGGAACGGCTCGACCTTGCGAATGTGGGAAGCCTGAATGACCGTATCGCGCAGGGGCTGGCAGGACAGACCATCCTCATTGAAGAAGCTCTGATGGAGAAACGCATCGGCGAGATCGCCGGGCGTATCGCGGCGGAGCCGTCTAAGAAGCTGGTGATGGTCGCGGGTCCGTCCTCCTCGGGGAAGACCTCCTTTTCTTACCGCCTGAGCATCCAGCTGATGGCCATGGGCTTAAAGCCGCATCCCATCTCAGTGGATAATTATTTCGTTAACCGGGCGGACAGTCCAAGGGACGAAGAGGGAAATTATAATTACGAGGCGCTGGAATGTCTGGACATCAAACAGTTTAATGAAGACATGACGAGGCTTCTTTCGGGCGAACAGGTGGAGATGCCCCAGTATAATTTTGTTACCGGGATGCGGGAATATAAAGGCGACGTCCTTTCCCTGGGACCGGAGGATATCCTGGTGATCGAGGGGATCCACTGCCTGAACGACAGGCTTTCCTATTCACTTCCGAAGGAGAGCAAATTTAAGATCTATATCAGCGCCCTGACCTCGCTGAATATCGATGAACACAACCGTGTCCCCACCACGGACGGCCGGCTGCTCCGGCGTATGGTGCGGGATGCCCGTGCGCGCGGCGCGTCGGCGCAGGACACGATTCGCATGTGGCATTCGGTTCGCCGCGGCGAGGAGGAGAATATCTTCCCCTACCAGGAAGAGGCGGATGTGATGTTTAATTCCGCTCTGGTTTATGAGCTGGCCGTACTTAAGCAGTACGCGGAGCCTCTGCTGTTTGGTATCCCCACGGACAGCCCGGAATATCCGGAAGCCAAGCGGCTGCTGAAGTTTCTGGATTACTTCCTTGGCGTCAGCAGTGAGGAGGTGCCGAAAAATTCCATCCTTCGGGAATTTATCGGAGGAAGCTGTTTCAGGGTATAGGGAAAGGAACCGGATGCCGCAGGAAATCCCGAAAAAAGGACCGCAAAAACGGCGGGCAGCAGAGCGCTGCCGCTGTTTTTGCGGTCCTTTTTTGCTGAGCAGGGCGGTAAGCCGGGTTATGTCGTGAATGGCCATCTATCTAGGACTGCCGTCGCCGGCAGCCTCAAGCGATCTACCCGGAAGCAGACGGGCCGCCTTATGCTTCCTGCTTGATCTTGCTTCGGATGGGGTTTACACAGCCCTGCCTGTTACCAGTCAGGCGGTAGTCTCTTACACTGCCTTTCCACCCTTACCGGCGGGGAAAACCCTCCGGCGGTAAATTTTCTGTTGCACTTTCCTTGGAGTCGCCTCCACCAGACGCTATCTGGCATCCTGCCCTGTGAAGCCCGGACTTTCCTCTCCTGCGTCCTCTCGGTACCGCAGCAGCGGCCATTTGCCCTACTCAGCTTACTTATCGTAACACAGAAAACGGGATTTGTCTATCGGCTGCGGCGGTTGTGTTTCTCTTCACAGTACTTGCAGCGATAGGTCTGCGTCTTCTCATCGGCAAGATAGAAGACGTGAGGAAGCTCCTGCTCGATGGAGGTGATGCAGCGGGGGTTCTTGCACTGGATCACATTTACGATCTTTTTGGGAAGGTTGACCGTGCGTTTTTCCACGATCTGATTGTCCTGGATGATGTTCACGGTGATCTTATGGTCAATATAGCCCAGAACATCAAGGTCGATGGTATCGAGCCCGCCCTCGATCTTGATGATGTCCTTGCGGCCCATCTTGTTGCTCCGGGCATTTTTAATGATCGCAACCTGGCATTCCAGTTTATCCAGGCCCAGGTGATAATAGATGTCAAGGCTCCGGCCGGCTTCGATGTGATCCAGGACGATGCCGTCTTTTAATCCGCTGATATTTAACATGGCATTTTCACCTCCAGTAATTTCATGATCAGGGCCATGCGCACATATACGCCGTACTGCGCCTGCTTAAAATAGGCGGCTCTCGGATCCTGGTCTACTTCCACGGAGATCTCGTTCACCCGGGGAAGCGGATGCAGCACGTACATATCGGGCTTCGCCAGCTTCATCTTTTTGGGCGTCAGGATGTAGCAGTCCTTTAAGCGGACGTAATCTTCTTCATTAAAGAAGCGCTCTTTCTGCACACGGGTCATGTAAAGGATGTCCAGCTGCGGGAGCGCCTCATCCAGGTTCCCCAGCTCCGTAAAGGAGATATTTTTTGCCTTAAGTACGTCTTCACGGAGGTATTCCGGGATACGCAGCTCCGGCGGCGAGATCAGGACAAAGCGGATATCCGGATAACGGACGAGGGCATTGATCAGGGAGTGGACCGTCCGTCCGAACTTTAAGTCGCCGCAAAGGCCTACGGTCAGGTCCTTAAGACGGCCTTTGAGCGAGTGGATCGTCAGAAGATCCGTCAGCGTCTGGGTAGGATGCTGATGACCGCCGTCTCCGGCATTAACGACCGGGATGCCGGCATTCATGGCGGCAACCAGGGCCGAGCCTTCCTTGGGGTGGCGGATGGCGCAGATGTCGGCGTAGCAGGAGATCACCCGGATCGTATCGGCGATGCTTTCACCCTTTGCTGCGGAACTGGAATCGGCAGAAGAAAAGCCCAGTACGCTGCCGCCCAGATTCAGCATGGCTGCCTCGAAGCTGAGCCGTGTCCGGGTACTGGGTTCGTAGAAGCAGGTCGCCAGCTTCTTACCGTCGCATACATGGGCGTATTTGGAAGGATCGCGCTCAATATCGCCGGCCACGGCCAGCAGCTCGTCGATCTCTTCCACGGAAAAATCTAACGGATTGAGTAAATGTCTCATGAGAGCCTCCTTTGTATACGTGTCTCATTTCTATCTTTCCCATTATATAGCATCCAAAAGGAGAATTCCACCACTTTTTGACGATAAAACCGTTTCTTTGCCGGCCGGCCGCGCTTTATGCTCTTCCTGTAAGGAATCTTTAAAGAAGATTAAGAAAAAAGAAGCGGCGACAAATCGGCCGCGTGATATAATGTGCTCGGGAAGAAGAAGGGGGTGAGGAAGGATGAAGAAGGTTCCGATCATCCGGGTAAAGGGTCTGTATAAGATTTATCGGGTGGGCTTGTGGGAAACCAGATGATCACGGAGTTTTACCATGCCAAAACAGGGCAGGGATACTGGATGACAGGAGAGGTGCCGGATGTCGATCTGCTTGATCAGCCGGTTTTTGTGATTTTTGACATGGATTCCTATATTCCGCCCAGGTCTTTGTGGATGACATGGACCAGGTGACAAAGGTGCAGAAACAGATATCGGATATGGGATATCAGGTATACAGCCGGATGGACTGGCTGGAGCAGGCATCGCAGCATGCGCAGATAGTGCAGGCCGTACTCGGCGGGATCGGCGCCGTCTCCCTGTTCGTGGCGGCGATCGGCATCGCCAACACCATGATGATGTCCATCTACGAGAGGACCAAAGAGATCGGGATCATGAAGGTGCTGGGCTGCGGCATGGGAAATATACGGGATATGTTTCTTCTGGAATCGGGTTTCATCGGGTTTACGGGAGGCGCGGCGGGACTCATCCTCAGCATGATCATTTCGACTTTGATCAACCGGTTTGCCGGCGCAGGCGTTCTGACGGGGGTGCCTGGGGATTTATCCCGTATCCCCCTGTGGCTTGCCCTGGCAGCCCTTGGCTTTGCCGTGCTTGTGGGGATGGCGGCAGGATTTTTGCCGGCGACCAGAGCGATGAAATTAAGCCCGCTTGCGGCCATACGGAACGAATAGATGGCGATGAACGCACGATGCACAGGCGCCGGGCTTTTCCGGAAAAAAAGACTTGCGCATTTTTTTCGCATACTATATGATAGTTACAGGATGTGCGACTGGCGGCACAGTGGAGAGGGAACACAGGAAGCACGTGGAACATGACAGCCGACCGCCTGGGCAGCTTTTTGGCATGCTCAGGCGGTTTTTTGTTACGAAGTATCCGGTCGTTTCCGGTGAGACGGGGGCGTTCATCCAGGCCGCCGGCGCGCGGCGCTGTCATGACGGCCGCGGAAAAGGAAAGGAGAAACCAACATGCAGATGCTCTCATTAGCAGAGGAATTAAAGAACAATGCGTATCCGGGAAGAGGGATTATCCTGGGGAAAGCACAGGATGGGAAACATGCGGTGGCTGCCTATTTTATCATGGGGCGCAGTGAAAACAGCCGGAACCGGATCTTTGTGGAAGACAAAGAGGGGATCCGCACCCAGGCATTCGACCCGTCGAAGCTTACGGATCCGAGCCTGATCATCTACGCGCCGGTGCGTGTCCTGGGGAATAAGGTCATCGTGACCAATGGCGATCAGACGGATACCATTTACGAGGGAATGGACAGGCAGCTCACCTTCGAGCAGTCGCTCCGCAGCCGGAAATTTGAGCCGGACGCGCCGAATTATACTCCGCGGATCTCCGGGATCATCCATCTTGGCAGCGGAAGCTTTAATTACGCCATGTCCATCTTAAAGAGCAGCAACGGCAATCCCGCTTCCTGCCACCGCTATACGTTTGCCTATGAAGATCCGGCAGCCGGAGAAGGGCATTTTATCCACACCTACATGCATGACGGCGATCCGCTTCCCAGTTTTGAGGGCGAGCCGAAGTTGGTCGGCATTTCCGGCGAGATCGATGCGTTCACCGAGATGCTCTGGACGAATCTTAATCCGGAAAACAAGGTCTCGCTGTTTGTGCGCTACATCAATGTGGAGGATGGCAGCAGCCGGACACGAATCGTAAATAAAAATCAGTAACAGGACTGGAAAGAGAGAAGGAGACGAATATCGTGAAAGAACTGGAATTAAAGTACGGATGCAATCCGAACCAGAAGCCCTCCCGGATCTTTATGGAGGGGGAAAGAGATCTTCCCATTCAGGTGCTCTGCGGCAGGCCGGGCTATATCAATTTCCTGGACGCATTTAACGGCTGGCAGCTGGTGCGCGAGCTGAAACAGGCCACGGGCCTCCCGGCGGCCACTTCCTTTAAGCACGTATCGCCGGCAGGCGCTGCGGTGGGCCTCCCGATGGATGACGTCCTGCGAAAGATCTACTGGGTGGACGATATGGGTGAGTTATCCCCACTGGCCTGCGCATACGCGAGAGCCAGAGGGGCGGACAGGATGTCGTCGTTCGGTGATTTCATCGCCCTCTCGGATGTGTGCGACGCGGATACGGCCCGGCTGATCAAGAGGGAAGTTTCTGACGGGGTGATCGCCCCCGGATATGAGCCGGAGGCGCTTGCGATGCTCAGGGAAAAGAAAAAGGGGAACTACAATGTGATCCGGATCGACCCGGCTTACGTCCCGGATCCCATTGAGCGCAAACAGGTCTTCGGCATTACCTTTGAGCAGGGAAGAAACGAGCTGAGGATCGGGGAGGAGCTTCTGGCCAATGTCGTTACGCAGGCTAAGGAGATCCCGGACAGCGCGAAGCGGGATCTGATGATTTCCCTGATTACCCTGAAGTATACCCAGTCCAATTCGGTATGTTATGTCATGGACGGGCAGGCCATCGGCATCGGAGCCGGGCAGCAGTCCAGAGTGCACTGCACCAGACTGGCAGGACAGAAGGCGGACAACTGGTTCCTCCGCCAGGCGCCGCAGGTGCTTGGACTTAACTTCCTGGACGGCATCAAACGGGCGGACCGGGACAATGCCATCGACGTGTATATCGGCGAGGAATATATGGATGTCCTGGCGGACGGCGTATGGGAGAAGACCTTTAAGGAAAAGCCGCCGGTATTTACCCGGGAAGAAAAGCGGGCCTGGCTGGATCAGATGCATGGCGTCGCTCTGGGCTCAGATGCGTTCTTCCCCTTTGGAGACAACAT
Organism: uncultured Lachnospiraceae bacterium; assembly: GCA_964425595.1. Classification (GTDB taxonomy): domain Bacteria; phylum Bacillota; class Clostridia; order Lachnospirales; family Lachnospiraceae; genus Caccovicinus. Next base: position 34,473 of record CAYRMW010000009.1, on the reverse strand, counting down.
CGACCGGGCGTACAAAAGCGGCGTGCAGTATATCGCGCAGCCGGGAGGTTCCGTCCGCGATGACCAGGTGATCGAAACCTGCGACAAATACGGTATGGTCATGGCCTTTACGGGGATTCGCCTGTTCCATCATTAAGGAGACGCCGGTCAGGAGAGAGGAGCGGAAATATGGGACTGATATACGCACAGGGAGACAGAGAATATCATATCGGCGTGATGCCCGGACAGGTCGGGCGGTATGTGATCCTGCCCGGTGATCCGGGACGCTGTGAGAAGATCGCGGCGCACCTGGAGGATCCGGTCAGGGTGGCGCAGAACCGGGAGTTTACGACGTATACCGGCACGCTGGACGGCGAGATGGTCAGCGTGATGTCCACCGGGATCGGCGGACCGTCGGCAGCGATCGCCATGGAGGAGCTGATCCACTGCGGCGCGGACACCTTCATCCGGGTTGGCACCTCCGGCGGCATGCAGCCGGAAGTCCTGGGCGGCGATGTGGTCATCGCTACGGGCGCCGTCCGCTACGAGGGGACCAGCCGGGAGTACGCGCCGGTCGAGTATCCCGCGGTAGCGGATTTTACGGTGACGGCCGCGTTAAAGAGCGCGGCAGAAAAGCTTGGGCTACCTTTCCATCTGGGCGTGGTGCAGTGCAAGGATAATTTCTACGGTCAGCATTCGCCGGATTCGATGCCGGTTGCCGATGAGCTGAACCGGAAATGGGAAGCATGGATCCGCTGTGGCGCGCTGGCTTCGGAGATGGAGTCGGCGGCTCTGTTCATCGTGGCCGGCGTACGCCGCGTGCGGTGCGGAGCGGTTCTCCTGGTCGTGGCCAACCAGACCAGAAGGGCTATGGGGCTTCCGGACGAGCAGGTCCATGACACGGAAGCAGCCATCCGGGTAGCGGCAGAGGCGATCCGGCAGCTGATCCGCGAAGACCGGGAGAAGAAGAAATACGGAACTGATGATCCGGCATCTGCGCGAGCTGAAGGCGGGAAGGCCGGTTGAATGTCCGATCTACGACTACAAGATCCACAACCGCAGCAAAAACACCATTACGGTCGTTCCGGGACAGGTGGTGATCGCTGAAGACACAAGGTGCCGAACTGTGAATGTTTAACAAATTATTTACGAAAATCGAAAAAATACAAGACAAGTGTTAAGAATTGCTGTATAATGACGGAAGATAAGGGGGGCTTTGGCTTCCGCAATTAAGACAGGAGGAATTGGTATGGAATATTTGGTTGAGGGTCTTTTGGCCGTCACGTGGCAGCAGATCGTGATGTACGTGGTAGGTATCCTGTTGATCTGGCTTGCGATCAAGAAGGAATACGAGCCGTCGCTTCTGCTTCCGATGGGTTTTGGTGCGATCCTGGTCAATCTTCCGAGCAGCGGTGTGATCAACCAGATGATGACCGGCGTCGGCGAGGTAAACGGTGTGATCGAGTGGTTGTTTGAAGTAGGCATCGACGCCGCTGAGGCCATGCCGGTGCTTTTGTTTATCGGCATTGGAGCCATGATTGACTTTGGTCCGCTTCTGTCCCAGCCTGTCATGTTCCTGTTTGGAGCCGCAGCTCAGTTCGGTATCTTTTTCGCGATCTGCGTTGCTGCCCTGCTTGGCTTTGATCTGAAGGATGCGGCTTCCATCGGCATCATCGGTGCGGCGGACGGCCCGACCTCCATCCTGGTGTCCCAGGTCCTGGGTTCGAATTACATCGGCGCCATCGCTGTCGCCGCGTATTCCTACATGGCTCTGGTTCCCATCGTGCAGCCTTTTGCCATCAAACTGGTCACGACCAAGAAGGAGCGCACGATCCACATGGAGTATCAGCCGGGAACCGTTTCCAGGCAGATGCGCATCGCTTTCCCGATCGTCGTGACGCTGATCGTCGGATTTATATCACCGTCTTCGGTCGCGTTAGTCGGGTTCCTGATGTTTGGGAATCTGCTTCGTGAGTGCGGCGTGTTAAAGAGCATGTCGGATACGGCGCAGAATGAGCTGACGAACCTGATCACCCTGCTTTTGGGCATTACCATTTCGTTCAGTATGCGGGCGGATGCCTTTGTTAACGTAGACACCATCATGATCATGGCCATCGGTCTGCTGGCTTTCGTGTTCGATACCATCGGCGGCGTGGTGTTTGCCAAGATCGTCAACCTGTTCCTTAAAAAGAAAGTGAATCCCATGATCGGTGCGGCGGGAATTTCCGCGTTCCCCATGTCTTCCCGCGTCGTGCAGAAGCTGGCGGCTGAGGAAGAACCCGGGAATATTATCCTGATGCATGCGGCGGGCGCGAACGTATCCGGGCAGATCGCGTCGGTTATTGCCGGCGGTATCGTCATTAACCTGGTGACCCGGTTCCTGTAGAGCGCGGGAACCGGAAGAAAGCCGAAAGGAGATTGGACAGATGAGCAGTAATTTTATGATTGCCCTTGAGATCATGGTGAAGGGTATGGGCGGTATTTTTGTGGCGTGCCTGGTGATCATGGCGGCTGTCTGGGTGATGAGCAAGATCCACACGAAGGATTGACATTTGCCGGCACTTATGATAACCTGAACAGGATTATGAAAACAGGATTGGGTTTGTTTTCATATAGCGATTGATCAGCAACTTTTTGTTGCATTATTGATTGGATATCTGTATTAAATTTTATAAGTTGGTTACTTTCAACCGGTGTTAAAACACATCAACTTGTGAAACGGTCAATAAGAGTAGTAAAAGTGAAGTATTTGCTATATAGACTCCCAAAACCTGATTCTGTTGAAATAGGAAACGGCCTTTGACGGGGCCTTGCCCGCGCGGCTCGGACGATGTACAGGCTGGTTTGCGATATTTTGGCGCAAGTGATGTGAAGTCGCTTGCGCTTTTTTCGCGTGACGCGGCCTGCAGCTGCCTGACAGGATGAGCCGGAGAAAGATGAACGGAAAACGGAAATGGGAAAGCAGGGGATAAGATGAACGGAAAACTGAAGCTTTATGGGTTCAATAATCTGACCAAAGCGCTGAGCTTTAATATTTACGATGTTTGCTACGCGAAAACCGCCAGGGAGCAAAAGGACTATATCGCCTATATCGACAAGGAGTACAATTCAGAACGTCTGACGAATATCCTCCTGACGCTGACGGATATGATCGGCGCGAAGGTCTTAAATATCTCCAAGCAGGATTATGAGCCGCAGGGGGCGTCCGTTACGATCCTGATGGCGGAAAATTCCATGGTGCCGATCGGCGATACGGTGGTTTCCCATCTGGACAAAAGCCATGTCACGGTCCACACCTATCCGGAATATCACCCGGACACCTGCCTGGCCACGTTTCGGGTCGATATCGATGTGGCTACCTGCGGAGAGATCACGCCTCTTTCCACGCTGGATTATCTGATTGGCTCCTTTGATTCGGATATCATTACCATGGATTACCGGGTCCGGGGTTTTACCAGGAAGGAGGACGGTTCCAAGCTGTTTATTGACCATGATATCACGTCGATCCAGGATTTTATCAGTCCGAGAATCCGGAAAGACTATGATGCGGTAGATATCAATGTGTATGAGGCGAATCTGTTTCACACCAAGATGCTGATCAAGGAAAGAGATCTGCAGAATTATCTGTTTAATACCGATGTCTACGAGCTTCCGCCGAAGATCAGACTGGAGATCAATTCCAGCCTGCGCAGAGAAATGATCGAGATCTTCAGCGGACGGAATATTTTTTGATGGCGCAGGAGAAAGGGGGGAGGGGAATGGAAAAAAGGAAATTATCGCAGACGGACGCGCCGATCTACGAGGCGCTGGAACGTTTTCATCGAAGCCGGGTAGTTCCGTTTGATGTGCCCGGCCATAAACGAGGGCAGGGGAACCCGGAACTGAAAGCGCTTCTGGGTGAGGCCTGCGTCAGCAATGATGTCAATTCCATGAAGCCGTTGGACAATCTGTGCCATCCGGTCTCGGTCATCCGGGACGCGGAGGAGCTGGCGGCAGAGGCATTCGGCGCGGCCCATGCTTTTTTTATGGTAGGCGGCACTACTTCGGCCGTTCAGGCCATGATTTTAAGCGTGGTGAAGCGGGGAGATAAGATCATCCTCCCTCGGAACGTGCACCGCAGCGTCATTAACGCCATGATCTTGTGCGGAGCCGTTCCTGTTTATGTCAATCCGGACATGGAGCCGAAGCTGGGCATCCCGCTGGGGATGAAGATCTCCCAGCTGGAGGAGGCCATGGATCAGAACCCGGACGCGAAGGCCGTGCTGGTGAACAACCCCACCTATTACGGGATCTGCTCGGACATCCGTTATATCGTAAAGATAGCGCATGCCAGAGGCATGAAGGTGCTGGCGGATGAAGCGCATGGAACGCACTTTTATTTCGGCGACCTTCTTCCCACACCGGCGATGGCGGCCGGAGCCGATTTGGCGGCGGTAAGTATGCACAAGTCCGGCGGCAGCCTGACCCAGAGCTCGTTTCTGCTGGCGGGCCCGGACGTGAACGCCGGCTACGTGCGCCAGATCATTAACCTGACCCAGACGACCAGCGGCTCTTATCTTTTGCTGACCAGCCTGGATATTTCCCGGAGGAATCTGGCGGTCCGGGGCAGGGAGGAGTTCATAAACGTGATGCGCCTGGCCCAGTACGCCAGGGAGGAGATCAATGCGATCGGCGGATACTATGCCTACTCCCGTGAGTTGGTCAACAACGACAGCATTTATGATTTTGATGTGACGAAGCTGTCGGTCTATACGCTGGATATCGGGCTGGCCGGCATCGAGGTTTATGATCTTTTGCGGGATGAGTATGACATCCAGATCGAGTTCGGCGACCTGGGGAATATCCTGGCCTATATCTCCATCGGCGACCGGATCAAACATGTGGAGCGGCTGGTCAGCGCCCTGGCGGAGATCCGCCGCCGGTTTAAGCGGGATAAGACCGGCCTCCTTACCCAGGAATATCTGCCGCCCGTCGTGGCCGTCTCTCCCCAGGAGGCGTTTTACGCGGACAAGGAATCCCTCCCGATCATGGAGACCGAGGGGCGGATCTGCTCGGAATTTGTTATGTGCTATCCGCCGGGTATCCCCATCCTGGCGCCGGGAGAGCGGATCACCGGGGATATCCTGGAATATATCCGGTATGCAAAGGAAAAGGGATGCTCCATGACCGGTACGGAGGATCCGGACATCCTTAACCTGAACGTGCTGAAAGGAGCGGACTGAAATGGAAATGTGGTTTACGGAAAAGCATACGGCAGATGTCAAATTCTCCATCCGGGTGGACCGGCAGATCTACACAGGACAGAGTGATTTCCAGCGGATCGATGTATTTGAATCAAAGGAATTCGGCCGTTTTCTCACATTGGACGGCTATATGATGCTGACGGAGCGGGATGAGTTCATCTATCATGAGATGATCACGCATGTGCCGATGGCTGTCCATCCGATGGCGCGGAATGTGTTGGTGATCGGCGCCGGGGACGGCGGCGTTGTACGAGAGCTGACCCGTTATCCGGCCTTGGAAAACATCGATATGGTGGAGATCGACCCTCTGGTGGTAGAGGTGAGCAAAAAATACCTTCCGCAGACTGCCTGCCGGCTGAACGACGAGCGGGTGCATATCTATTATGAGGACGGCCTTCGCTTTGTCCGCTCCAGGGAAGATCTTTACGACCTGATCATTGTGGATTCCACGGATCCCTTCGGGCCGGGCGAGGGACTGTTTACCAAGGAGTTTTATGGCAGCTGTTTTAAGGCCTTGAAAGCAGACGGCATTATGGTCAATCAGCATGAAAGCCCCTTTTACGCGGCGGATGCGGCGGCCTGCCAGCGCGCCCACAAGAGGATCGTGGAGAGCTTTCCGATCAGCCGGGTCTATCAGGCGCACATCCCCACGTACCCTTCGGGGCACTGGCTGTTCGGCTTTGCTTCCAAAAAATATCACCCGGTCCATGACCTGGATGGCGCGCGATGGAACCTTTTAGGGATCAGGACCCGGTATTATACCACCAGGCTGCATAGCGGTGCCTTTATGCTGCCGGCTTACGTGGAAGAGCTTATGCGGGACGTGGAGTAGTCCGGCGCCTGCAGAAAGGAGAGGAACGTGCTGCAAAAAAACATCGAAACATTTATCGGCTGCGACGCGGAATACGAGGATGCCATAGTCGTCCTCTACGGGGCAGCCTTTGATTCTACCACTTCTTTTCGACCGGGCGCCAGATTCGGGAGCCGGGCGGTACGGGCAGAGTCCTTCGGGCTGGAAACGTACAGCCCTTACCAGGATAAGGACCTGACCGATTACGCGGTTTTTGACAGCGGTGACCCGGAGCTTTGCATCGGCGACGCGAAAGCCGCCCTCGACCAGCTGGAAATGCGTGCCGAACAGATCTTTACGGACGGGAAGATCCCGTTCATGATCGGCGGTGAGCATCTGGTGACTCTGGCGGCGGTGCGGGCGGCGGTCCGCAGGTATCCGAAGCTCTGCATCCTGCATTTTGATGCGCACGCGGATCTGCGCCAGGATTATCTTGGCGCCAGGCTTTCCCACGCCTGCGTGCTCAGGCGATGCTGGGAACTGGTGGGAGACGGCAGGATCTACCAGTTCGGAATCCGTTCCGGCGACCGAGAGGAGTTTTTGTGGAGCCGGGAGGGGCATGTGTTCATGCATCCGTTTGATCTTGAGGGATTGGACCGGGCGCTGGAAGAAATGAAGGGCTGTCCGGTCTATGTGACGGTAGATCTGGATGTCCTGGATCCATCGGTGTTCCCCGGAACGGGAACGCCGGAAGCGGGTGGCATCAGCTTTGATGCGCTGTTAAACGGGATCCTGGCCGTCTGCCGCGGGGCGGATATCATAGGCTGCGATGTAAATGAGCTGTGTCCGGCATATGACCCGACCGGCGTCTCTACCGCGGTGGCAGGAAAGATCATCCGGGAATTCCTGATCGGACTTTGTGCCGGGAAGCAGGAAAAGAAACCGGATTATCAATAGAAGGAGGATGAGGAAATGGCAAAATTACTGATTATCGGCTGCGGCGGCGTAGCTAACGTGGCGATTCACAAGTGCTGCCAGAACAGCGAAGTATTTGAGGAGATCTGCATTGCCAGCAGGACGAAGTCCAAGTGCGACGCGCTGAAGGAGAAGCTGGAGGGAACCACCCGGACGAAGATCACGACCGCGCAGGTGGATGCGGACGATGTTCCGGCACTGGTGGAGCTGATCCGCAGGGTGCGGCCGGATGCGGTACTGAACCTGGCGCTGCCTTATCAGGACCTGCACATCATGGACGCGTGCCTGGAGTGCAAGGTAGATTATATTGATACGGCGAATTATGAGCCGGAGGATACCGCGAAGTTTGAGTATAAGTGGCAGTGGGCTTACCGTGACCGTTACCGCGAGGCCGGGATCACTGCGCTTTTGGGAAGCGGTTTTGATCCCGGCGTCACCAGCGTATTTTCCGCCTACGCGCTGAAGCATTATTTTGATGAGATCAATTATATCGACATTTTGGACTGCAATGCCGGCGATCACGGCTATCCCTTTGCGACGAACTTCAATCCGGAGATCAACATCCGCGAGGTTTCCGCCAAAGGCTCCTACTGGGAGGACGGCCACTGGGTGGAGACGGAGCCCATGGAGATCAAGCGGGTGTACAATTTCCCGGAGATCGGAGAGCGGGATATGTACCTGCTCCACCATGAAGAGATCGAGTCGCTGGCCCTGAATATTCCCGGGATTAAGCGGATCCGTTTCTTTATGACCTTTGGCCAGAGCTATCTGACCCATTTAAAGTGTCTGGAGAATGTGGGCATGACCTCCATCGAGCCCATCCTCTACGAGGGAAAGGAGATCGTGCCGCTGCAGTTTTTAAAGGCAGTCCTTCCGGATCCCTCTTCCCTTGGCCCAAGGACAAAGGGAAAGACCAACATCGGCTGCATCTTCATCGGAAAGAAGGACGGCAGGGAAAAGACCCTGTACATATACAATACCTGTGATCACCAGGAATGTTACAGAGAGGTCGGCTCCCAGGCGGTGGCTTACACGACCGGCGTTCCGGCCATGATCGGCGCGATGATGCTGGTGACGGGCACCTGGAAGGGGCCGGGCGTCTTCAATATCGAAGAATTTGATCCGGATCCCTTTATGGATGCATTAAATCAGTGGGGGCTGCCCTGGAAGATATCCGAGAACCCGGATCTGGTGGACTAGGAGGGCGGCGGCATGAGGACAGATCAGCTGCCCACACCCTGTTATCTCATCGACGAAGACCGGCTGGAGGACAATCTCAAGCTCCTGGCCGCGGTCGCGCAGGAGGCCGGGTGCCGGATCCTGCTGGCGCAGAAGGCTTTTTCCGCGTACGGCCTCTACCCGCTGATCGGCAGATATCTGCACGGGACGACAGCCAGCGGATTGTTTGAGGCGCGTCTTGGCCGCAGGGAGATGGCCCAGGTCCCGGAACTTTCGGACCGTAACCTGGAGACCCATGTGTTTTCTGCCGCGTACCGGGAAGAAGAATTCGAAGAAATCGCCGGACTTTGCGACCATGTGATCTTTAATTCGTTCGCTCAGCTGGAAAAATTCCGGGATACCGCTCAGAAGATGGGGGTGGGGATCGGCCTGCGGATCAATCCGGAATGTTCCACGCAGGAGGGCCATGCCATTTATGACCCCTGTTCGCCCGGCTCACGCCTGGGGATCACCGCAGAACAGTTTTCTGAAGAAAAGCTTGCCGGTGTGGAGGGGCTGCATTTTCACACGCTCTGTGAGCAGGACGCGGACGCGCTGGAGCGGACGTTAGACGCGGTGGAAGAGAAGTTTGGCCGGTATCTGGCCCTTCCGCAGATCAAGTGGCTGAATTTCGGCGGCGGCCACCATATCACCAGAAAGGATTACCAGATCCCGCTGCTCATCCGGTGCGTCCGTCGGATCAGGGAACGGTATGGCCTTCTTGTTTATCTGGAACCTGGCGAAGCGGTGGCATTAAACGCCGGTGATCTGCTGACCAGTGTGCTGGATGTGGTGGAAAACGGCGGCGTGTCCATCGCGATCCTGGATGCCTCCGCGGCCTGCCATATGCCGGATGTGCTGGAGATGCCCTACCGGCCGCCGCTTAAGGACAGCGGGATGCCGGGAGAGAAGGCATACACTTACCGCCTGGCCGGGCCTACCTGCCTGGCCGGCGATGTGATCGGTGATTATTCTTTCGATCATCCGCTGGAAGCAGGACAGGAGCTGGTATTTCAGGATATGGCGATCTACTCGATGGTTAAAAACAATACGTTCAACGGGATGCCGCTTCCGGCGATCGCCTTTGCGCGTCACGGGCAGTGCCGGATCTGGAAACAGTTTGGCTATGAGGACTTTAAATGCCGTCTTTAATGGCGCGGCGCTTAAAATGGCATTGCAAATTCCGGTTGCTTCTAGTATGATGGGGAAGGAAGTATTTAGATCAACCGATGAAGGAGGAATCGAAACATGGCTATACTAGTCGCCGGCGGCGCCGGCTATATCGGCAGCCATACCTGCGTGGAGCTTCTGAACGCGGGCTATGACGTCGTTGTGGTGGATAATCTGTATAATTCCAGCGAGGAAGCCGTAAAGCGGGTAGAGCAGATTACCGGAAAGCCGGTCCGGTTTTATCAGGCCGATGTGCTGGACAGACCAGTGCTGGATAAGATTTTTGACGAAGAGGTGATCGATTCGGTAATCAATTTTGCCGGACTGAAGGCAGTGGGGGAATCCGTCCGCAAGCCGCTGGAATACTACCATAATAATATCACCGGGACGCTGGTCCTCTGCGATGTCATGCGCGATCACGGCGTTAAGAATATCATTTTCAGCTCTTCTGCTACGGTCTACGGCGATCCGGCTTTCGTGCCGATCACGGAGGAGTGCCCGAAGGGCAAGATCACCAATCCCTACGGCCAGACCAAAGGGATGCTGGAGCAGATCCTGACGGACCTTCATGTGGCGGATCCGGAGTGGAACGTCGTGCTTTTGCGTTATTTCAATCCCATCGGCGCGCATGAGAGCGGCCTGATCGGTGAGGATCCCAAGGGCATCCCCAACAATCTGGTTCCCTATATCGCGCAGGTGGCTGTGGGCAAATTAAGCTGTCTTGGCGTGTTCGGGGACGACTATCCGACCCACGATGGTACGGGCGTCCGCGATTATATCCATGTGGTGGATCTGGCCAGGGGACATGTCAAGGCGCTGCAGAAACTGGCTCCGGGCAGCGGCGTGAGCATTTATAATCTGGGAACCGGCATCGGCTACAGCGTGCTGGATGTGCTGCACGCTTATGAAAAGGCCTGCAAAAAGACGCTTCCCTATGAGATCAAGCCCAGGCGGGCCGGCGATATCGCCACCTGCTACTGCGATGCGACGAAGGCGAAGGAAGAGCTTGGCTGGGTCGCGGAAAAGGGCATCGATGAGATGTGCGCCGACTCCTGGCGGTGGCAGTCCATGAACCCGGATGGATATCGTACAAAATAGAATAAAAGTCGAAAATCCCGAATTCCTGTTGCAGGATTCGGGATTTTTTGGTATAATCTGGAAAATGGTAAAAAATGGAAATCCTAACATAACATATGCCGAGGCGGATGAGCATCGGGTATGGCGGGCAGGGGGCGATCGGACTGTTTCAGAAAGTATACAGCGCGGGATTATGGGGGATCACCGGATTTCTGGTGTCCGTGGAGGCGGACGTGCATGACGGCCTTCCCGGCTTTCAGATGACCGGAAACCTTTCTCAGGAGACACGGGAAGGACAGGAACGGGTGAGGACCGCGCTGAAGAACGCAGGCTTTCGTCTGCCGGCGAAGAAGATCGTCGTTAACCTGTCCCCGGCGGATGTCCGGAAAGAAGGCACAGCCTATGATCTGGCGGTCGGTGCGGCTGTCCTTGGTGCTTTCGGCCTTCTGGACGCCGATGGGCTCCGCGATGCGCTGATCTTAGGGGAACTGGGCTTGGACGGCACGGTAAAACCGGTGCGCGGGATCCTGCCGATCGTTTCGCTGGCCCGGGAAAAGGGGATATGCCGCTGCCTTCTGCCGGAGAATAACGTCCGGGAAGGCGGGCTTGTGGATGGGATGCAGATCGTGCCGGTGAGCAATATCCGGCAGCTTGCGGATATGCTGGGCTGCGCCCGTTTCTCCGGCGCGGATCCGTTTGCGTCATCTGTTCCGTTAAGGCGCGGCGCAAGCGGTGGACGCACGGACGAACGCGTGGCCGTCCCTTTGCAGGAGAGTGAATGGGAAGAGACGGAACAGACGCCGGAGTATGCGGTCGATTTTTCTGATCTGAACGGACAGAAGCTGCTGCGCCGGGCGACAGAGATCGCGGTCGCCGGGCGTCATAACATCCTGTATATCGGTCCGGCAGGCTCCGGGAAGACCATGGCTGCCATGCGCATCCCGACGATCATGCCGCCGCTTGGCCGGGAGGAAAGCCTGGAAATTTCCAAGATCTACAGCATCTGCGGCCTGCTCCCAGCAGCATCTCCGCTCATCCGCGAAAGACCCTTCCGCAGCCCGCACCATACGATCACGCCTGCGGCGCTAGCCGGCGGCGGCGCGTCGCCGCGGCCGGGGGAGATCTCCCTCGCCTCCGGCGGCGTGCTTTTCCTAGATGAGCTTCCGGAATTTTCCGTGAAGGCGATCGAGGTCCTCCGTCAGCCCCTTGAGGATCGCAAGGTGCGGATCTCCCGCCTGCATCGGATCTGCACGTTTCCGGCGGACACGGTTCTGGCGGCTGCCTGCAATCCGTGCCCGTGCGGCTTTTACCCCGACCGCAGCCGCTGCCGGTGCAGCGAGTGGCAGGTGAGGCGCTACCTTGGCCGGATCTCCAAGCCGATCCTGGACCGGATTGACATCACCGTAGAGGCCTCGCCGGTTTCCTATGAGGAACTGCGACAAAAGGGGGATAACGAATCCTCCGCCCAGATCCGCAGCCGGGTAGTCCGCGTACTGGATCTGCAGGCCAGGCGTTTTGCCGGCCGCGAAAAGATCCGCTTCAACGGTGAGATGAGCGCAAAGGAGATCGAGGAATTCTGTCCGCTTGATCAGGAGGGGGAGGATTATCTGCGCGAAATTTATGAAAAGCTGCATCTGAGTGCCAGAGGCTGTCATAAGCTCCTTAAGGTAGCCAGGACCATTGCCGATCTGGACGGAGAAGAGCAGATTGGCCGCATCCATCTGTGTGAAGCAGCCGGATACCGTTCACTGGAGAGCAAATACTGGAAAGAGTGAGGACTGACGATGGAAAAGGAGCAGATCAACAGAGAAAAGGAAGCATTGTACTGGCTTTCTCGTATCCCCTTCCTCGGCGCGGTTACGGTGGAGCGGATGCGCGCGTGGACAGGAAGCTATGAAGAAATATATAATATAGAAGGAAAAGAGTGGGAAGCCCGGGGGATCCTGCGTGCCGGCAAAGCGCGGAGCATGGATGCCGCCAGGGAAAAAGCAGACGAAGCGCGGGAAGAATATCATCGCCTGTCCGGTCGGGGGATCCGGTTTATCACGATCCTGGATCCGGAGTATCCCGAACGTCTGCGGAGACTGGAAGGCCGGCCGCTGTGGCTGTCGGTGCGGGGACGTCTGCCGGATCCGGACCGCCCCGCGCTTGCGATCATCGGCTCCCGCACCGCCACACAGTATGGGATCCGGATCGCGGAGTGTTTCGGACAGGAGCTTGCTCAACACGGTGTGCAGATCATCAGCGGCCTTGCGGCCGGCGTTGACGGAGCGGGCCAGCGCGGCGCGCTGAAGGGCGGCGGAGAGACCTTCGGCATTCTGGGATGCGGCATTAATGTCTGCTATCCGCGTGAGCATTATCTGCTTTATGAAGAGATCATCCGTTTGGGCGGCATCCTCAGCGAGTACCGGTTAGGCGAGCCGCCGGCAGCCAGAAACTTTCCGATCCGCAACCGGATCATCAGCGGGTTATCCGACGGGATCCTGGTGGTGGAGGCCAAAGAAAAAAGCGGTTCCCTGATCACGGTAGGACACGGGCTCGACCAGGGAAGGGACATTTTTGCCGTTCCCGGGCGGATCACGGATCCGGGAAGCGCCGGCTGCAATCAGCTGATCCAGAACGGCGCGTATCCGGTCAATTCGCCCGGCGACCTACTGGAATATTTTGGGATTCGTTTTCGGAAAAAATTAACACTTCATGAAAAAAATGAGAAGAGACTTGCCAAGAAAGAAAAAATGGTGTATAGTTTCATCGATTTACAGCCGAAGCATTTGGAAGATATTGTAAATGAATGTGGACTGCCCTTGAGTGAGTGCATGATGATCCTCATGGATCTGGAGTTAAAGGGGTTTGCCGTCAGCTTCGGTGGAAACTATTACGGAAGAAAACGTTGAATGGCAGGGAGTTTTTATGGCAAATTGTTTGGTTATAGTGGAGTCACCGGCCAAGGTGAAGACGATAAAAAAATTTCTGGGTTCGAATTATCAGGTGGATGCTTCAAACGGCCATGTGCGGGATTTGCCGAAAAGCCAGCTCGGGTTTGACCCGAATCATGATTTTGACCCGAAGTATATCACGATCCGCGGCAAGGGAGACATCCTGGCGAAGCTCCGGAAGGAAGTAAAAAAAGCAGATAAAATCTACCTGGCAACCGACCCGGACCGCGAGGGCGAAGCAATCTCCTGGCACCTGATGAAAGCGTTGAAGCTGGATGAGGCCAAAGATAAGCAGGTTTACCGGATCTCCTTTAACGAGATCACGAAGAACGCGGTAAAGGCCTCGATCAAAAATCCGCGCGAGATCGATATGAATCTGGTCAATGCCCAGCAGGCCAGGAGAATACTGGATCGTATGGTGGGCTACATGATCAGCCCGCTTTTGTGGGAAAAGGTCAAGCGCGGGTTAAGCGCCGGACGGGTCCAGTCCGTGGCGCTGCGTATGATCTGCGACCGGGAAGACGAGATCAGCGCGTTTATCCCGGAGGAATACTGGAATCTGGAAGCCGATTTCCGGATGCACGGCGTAAAGAAGCCCCTTACCGCCAAATTTTACGGGAAGAAGAACGGAAAGATCACGATTCCGGACCGGCAGACGCTGGATCAGATCCTGGATGGCCTGAAAGGACAGCAGTATCTGGTGGATGAGGTAAAGAATGGCGACCGCGCGAAAAAAGCTCCGTTGCCCTTTACGACCAGTACGCTGCAGCAGGAGGCGTCCAAGGTCCTGAACTTTTCCACGCAAAAGACCATGCGTCTGGCGCAGCAGCTTTACGAAGGCGTGGATGTGCAGGGAATGGGCACTATCGCGCTGATCACCTACCTGCGTACAGACTCTACCCGTGTGGCGGAAGAGGCGGACGCGGCAGCCAGAGCTTACATTGATGAGCATTATGGCAGCCGGTATGTAGGGCAGGAGGAGAACGGAAGGAAAAATGGTGGGAAGATCCAGGACGCGCATGAAGCCATCCGTCCCACGGATATTTCCGTGACGCCGGCGATGGTTAAGGATTCCCTGGCCAGAGATCTGTTTCGTCTCTACCAGCTGATCTGGAAGCGCTTTACCGCCAGCCGCATGGAGAACGCCCGGTATGAGACCACCTCCGTCAGGATCCGGGCAGGCGAATACCTGTTTACGATGACGGCCTCAAGACTGGCGTTTGACGGCTTCATGTCCGTCTATGTACAGGAAGAGGAAAAAGAGGAAAGCAACCGCCTTCTCGACAAGCTGGAGAAGGGGATGGAGCTTAACCTGGAATCGCTGAGGGAGAGCCAGCATTTCACCCAGCCGCCGGCACACTATACGGAGGCTTCCCTGGTCAAGGCGTTGGAGGAGCAGGGCATCGGGCGCCCGAGCACATATGCGCCGACCATTACCACGATTCTGGCCAGGAGGTACGTGACCAAGGAAAACAAAAATCTGTATGTGACGGAACTTGGCGAAGTGGTGAACCGGATGATGAAGCAGTGCTTCCCCAGCATTGTCGATAAGGACTTTACGGCTAATCTGGAATTTTTGCTGGATAAGGTCGGAGACGGGAGCGTCGACTGGAAGATGGTGGTCAGCAACTTCTATCCGGATCTGGAAGAAGCGGTAGAGAAAGCCAAGGATGAGCTGGAGTCGGTCACGATCGCCGATGAAGTTACCGATGAGGTCTGTGAGCTGTGCGGCCGAAACATGGTCATCAAATACGGCCCGCACGGGAAGTTCCTTGCCTGCCCGGGCTTCCCGGAATGTAAGAATACCAAACCCTACCTGGAAAAGATCGGCGTCCCCTGCCCGAAGTGCGGAGGCCATGTGGTGGTCAAGAAAACCAAAAAGGGCAGACGCTATTTTGGCTGCGAAAATAATCCGGAGTGCGATTTTATGTCCTGGCAGAAGCCATCGGCGCAGAGATGCCCTGCCTGCGGCGGCTATATGGTGGAAAAAGGCAGCAAACTGGTCTGCGCGGACCAGCAGTGCGGCTATAGTATGACGATTAAAGAGAAACAAATGAATTAGTTAAAAAATTCAAAAATCTTCCAAAAACTATTGTAGGTGTCCGGAATTTGTGGTACAATTTACCTGATATTCCCGATAGTGTTCCCCAAAGCACGGAAACGAGTTAGGAGGATTTGAAGATGAGCGTACAGTTGCTTGACAAAACCAGAAAGATTAATAAATTGCTGCACAATAACAACTCGCACAAGGTCGTGTTTAATGACATCTGCATGGTGTTGAGCGAGATTTTATTGTCGAATATCCTTGTGATCAGCAAAAAAGGGAAGGTCCTGGGTGTGAGCATCTGGCCTGGCGTAGATGAGATTGAAGAACTGATTGATGACAGGGTGGGCGGCCATGTCGATAAGATGCTGAATGAACGGCTGCTCAGCGTCCTCTCCACGAAAGAGAACGTAAATTTGGCTACCCTTGGTTTTGCGGAAGAGAACGTAAAGAAGTACCAGGCGATCATTACCCCCATCGACATTGCAGGAGAGCGGCTGGGCACCCTTTTTATTTACAAGTGTGATTCCAGTTACGATATTGACGACATCATTCTCAGCGAGTATGGCACCACCGTGGTGGGGCTGGAGATGATGCGATCGGTGAATGAGGAAAACGCGGAGGAGACCCGCAAGATACAGATCGTCAAGTCGGCGATCAGTACCCTGTCATTTTCGGAGCTGGAGGCCATCACCCATATCTTTGAAGAACTGGATGGGAACGAAGGCATCCTGGTGGCGAGCAAGATCGCGGACAGGGTGGGGATCACCCGTTCTGTCATCGTAAACGCGCTGCGCAAGTTCGAGAGCGCGGGCGTGATCGAGTCCCGTTCGTCCGGCATGAAAGGGACGTACATTAAAGTGTTGAATGACGTGGTATTTGAAGAGCTCAAAAACATCAAGGCGGCCGGGAAGTAGCCGGTGTGCGCCGGCGGATTTTCTGCATGAGCGGTCAGAAAGAGGATAAAACCGGTATAAATTTTGTGGCAGCTGCTTGTCAAGCGGCTGCTTTTGTGCTATACTGCTATGGTTGATATATTTCGCGCCGCCAAGCGCGGCCGCGATGATCTTGCACGTCTGCGGATTCCAGGAGCAGGTGCCGGCACGCAGAGGATCGGAAAGACGATCCGGCCGGTCGTTCCGGAAGCATGAGAAGCAGGCGGAAGATACCTCTTTTCCGGGGCAACGCTGCGGACACAGGCTGCATCCGGCGTAAAGAGAGAAAAACCAAAACGGAGGAAAAGACATGAGTGTAATTTCGATGAAGCAGTTGCTGGAAGCTGGTGTGCACTTCGGCCACCAGACGAGAAGATGGAACCCTAAGATGGCTCCGTACATCTATACCGAGAGAAACGGGATCTATATCATTGACCTGCAGAAGTCTGTCGTTAAGGTGGACGAGGCATACAAGGCAGTGTCTGACATCGTGGCTGACGGCGGGACGATCCTGTTTGTCGGAACGAAGAAGCAGGCGCAGGATGCCATCAAGACCGAGGCGGAAAGATGCGGTATGTACTATGTAAATGAGAGATGGCTGGGCGGCATGCTGACGAACTTCAAGACGATCCAGAGCCGGATCGCCCGCTTAAAGGAGATCGAGGCCATGTCTGAGGACGGAACCTTTGATGTCCTGCCGAAGAAGGAAGTCATTGCGTTAAAGAAAGAGTGGGAGAAGTTAGAGAAGAACCTTGGCGGAATCAAGGAGATGAAGAGGATTCCGGACGCGATCTTTATCGTTGACCCGAAGAAGGAGAGGATCTGCGTGCAGGAAGCGCATACTCTGGGCATCCCGCTGATCGGTATTGCGGATACCAACTGCGATCCGGAAGAGCTGGACTATGTGATCCCCGGAAACGATGACGCGATCAGAGCCGTCAAGCTGATCGTATCCAAGATGGCTGACGCTGTTATCGAGGCGAACCAGGGTGAGGCAGAGGCTGCGCCAGAGAGCGCGGGCGAATTTGAGGAAGCAGCTGAGAATTAAATGATTGATCACGGAGGAGATTGAGATGGCAGCAGTTACCGCAGCATTGGTAAAAGAATTAAGAGAGATGACCGGCGCCGGAATGATGGACTGCAAGAAGGCTCTTGCAGCGACCGATGGCGATATGGACAAGGCAGTTGAGTTCCTGAGAGAAAAGGGACTGGCCGGAGCCGCGAAGAAGGCAGGCCGCATCGCCGCAGAGGGCATCGTGGTAACGGATCTGAGCGCGGATGAGAAGCTGGGCGTAGTCGTGGAAGTCAATTCGGAGACGGATTTCGTTGCCAAGAATGAGAAGTTCCGCACTTACGCGGCCGACGTTGCCGCTCAGGCACTGAAGAGCAGCGCAGCCGGTATGGATGAGTTTATGGAGGAGAAGTGGGAGAAGGATCCTTCCCTGACGGTGAAGGAAGCGCTTTCTTCGCAGATTTCCATCATCGGCGAGAACATGAACATCCGCCGCTTCGAGAAAGTTTCCGCAGAGAACGGATTTGTTACTTCTTATATCCATGCGGGCGGAAGGATCGGCGTTCTGGTTTCGGTGGAGACTGATGTGGTGAACGAGGCGGTCAAGGAGATGGCAAAGAATGTAGCGATGCAGGCTGCCGCTTTAAAGCCGTTATATACCAGCCGTGATGAGGTGAGCGCCGACTACATCGCCAAGGAGAAGGAGATCCTGACGGCGGCAGCGAAGAATGAGAAGCCGGATGCCAGCGATAAGATCATCGAGGGCATGGTGATGGGCCGCGTGAACAAGGAGCTTAAGGAAATCTGCCTTCTGGATCAGGTATATGTTAAGGCAGAGGACGGAAAGCAGTCCGTGGCGAAGTATGTTGAGTCGGTAGCGAAAGCGAATGGCGCGAAGATCAAGATCACGAAGTTTGTCCGCTTTGAGACAGGCGAGGGCATGGCCAAGAAAGAAGAAAACTTTGCGGAGGAAGTTGCGAAGCAGATGGGCATGTAATTTTTGCCGCAGATACCGAAAAGAAATCATTGTTGATGGCTTTTGCCGCAGCACAGACAGACACGCTCTGCAGATTATCCTCTGCCGGGCGTGTTTTTTTAAAAACACAGTGAGTATTTCGGAGGTATGGTTTGAAAAAGAAACTTTGGATCCTATTTGCAGCTGCGCTGGTTTTCTGCGCAGGCTGCCGCAGCGGGACGACGGTTACGCAAGAAACTACCACCCAGGCCAGTCAGGAGGAAACGAAAGAGACGGCGGAGGAAACGCAGGCGGAGACGACTTTGCCTGGGCAGGTGGAGATCGCAGTCTGGCTGGGAAATGATCTCTCCTCTCTGGATCCGGCCCAGGCTATTTACAATACGGAAAAGACCATCCTCCGTCACGAATATGAAACCCTGCTGGTCAGGAACGAGGAGGGCGAGGCGCAGCCGGGTCAGGCGGAATCCTGGGAAGTTTCTGATGACGGGCTTATGGTGACCTTTCATCTGCGCGACGGGCTGAAATGGTCGGATGGATCCAGCCTTACGGCGGATGATTTCATTTATGCCTGGAACCGGCTGGCGGATCCAACCGAGCCGTCGCCTTACGCGGAGGATCTTTTGGGCGGCGTCGAAGGTTTTGAAAAGCTGCAGGGGGGAGACGCATCGTCGCTTTCGCTTGCCGCGCCGGATGAGCAGACGCTGGTGGTTACCCTGTCTGCGCCGGATTTTTCCTTTCCGGAAAAATGTACGGCTCCGGCCATGAGCCCGCTGAAACAGGATGCAGTGGAGGACGGCGGCAGCCGGTGGTTTGTGTCTTCGGAATATATGGTGAGCAACGGGCCAATGAAGTTCCTGGAATACACGGCAAACGGCCAGATCACCCTGGTGAAAAATGAATACTACTGGAACGCGGACCGGGTCTCCTTAACCTCCATCACCATGCTCCAGAATGGATCCGAAGAAGAAAATCTGGAGCGCTATGAGGCCGGTGAGCTGGATCTGGTGCTTTGCGGTGTGGACTGGACTTCCGGCCAGGATGAGGCAACCAGCAGTACAGCCGCCTTTGCGGATCAGTTTACCGCACCGCTTGCGGCCAGCAGCTATGTCCTGATCAATACGGAGATCGAACCGTTTCAGGACGAGAGGGTGCGGCAGGCCCTGTCGCTGTCGCTTGACCGAGATTATATTGCCGATGTGGTCATGGAAGGAACAGTTAAGCCGGCCTGGACGCTGATCGGCTGGGGGTATGCGGACGCGGAGGAAGGAAGCTCTTTTGTGGAAACCTCAATGGAGGATTACGCGGCGTTCGATACGGCGGACGCGGGAGCAGATGCCGCGAAAGACCGGCTGTCCCTGGCGCAAAGCCTTCTGGAAGAGGCCGGTTACCCGAATGGGAAGGGGATACCGGAGATCGAATACCTGGTCAATGACAGCGGCTATAACCTGGCTCTCGCGCAGTATCTGCGGACGGCCTGGGGAAGCCTTGGCCTTTCGGTTAAGATCAACAAGGTCACCTGGGCCTATTTTACGCCCTATCGTCATGACGGGGACTTTACCGCGGCGCGGGGGACCTGGATGGCTGATCTGAACGATCCCGGCGGCCTGCTGTCCCAGTTTTCTTCGGACGCGGAGAATAATGACGGCCATTATTCCAACGATCAGGTGGATGAGCTGCTTACCGAGGCCTCTGCTGCGTCCTCCCGGGCCGATTACTACAGCGCCCTCCATCAGGCGGAGCAGCTGATCCTGGAAGATGCGGCGGCGATCCCCATCGCTTTTTATCAGGAAGGATGGCTGCAGGATACAAAGCTTTGCGGTGTGCGTCATCTGAGTGACGGCACCTGGAATTTTGCCTATTCTTATTATGCCGATCCGGCTGATTAGGCGGCCGCGAATTTTAAAATAAGTACTTTTTTCTGCCTGCTTTTTATGCTATAATGACGAAAGATGTGAAAGAAAGAGAAACTGCAGGGAGACAGTCATGATGGAATTGAAGCGAGTTCTGTTAAAATTAAGCGGTGAAGCCTTAGCCGGGCCGAAGAAGACCGGCTACGATGAAGATACCGTCAGGGAGGTGGCCAGACAGGTTAAGCTTTCTGTTGATGCCGGCGTGCAGGTGGGTATCGTCATCGGCGGCGGAAACTTCTGGAGAGGCAGGACCAGTGAGGCGATCGACCGGACGAAGGCTGACCAGATCGGTATGCTGGCCACGGTGATGAACTGTATTTATGTGTCGGAGATCTTCCGGAACGCAGGGATGAAGACGGAGATCTTTACCCCGTTTGCCTGCGGCTCCATGACCCGCCTTTTTTCCAAGGATGAGGCAAACGCGTGTTTTGCCTGTGACACCGTCGTGTTCTTTGCCGGCGGCACCGGACACCCGTATTTTTCTACCGATACGGGGATCGCACTCAGAGCGATCGAGATGGAGGCGGACTGCATCCTTCTTGCCAAGGCGATCGACGGCGTATACGACAGCGATCCGAAGATCAACCCGAACGCGAGGAAATACGAAACCATTTCCATTGAGGAAGTGATCGAAAAACAGCTGGCTGTTGTGGATCTGACTGCCTCCATTATGTGTATGGAGCACAGGATGCCCATGGCCGTGTTCAGCCTGAATGAAAAGGATGCCATCGCGGATGCCATGCAGGGGAAAATAAACGGTACCATAGTGACCGCATAACAGGAGGATATGATGCAGGACATTAAGATTTATGAGGATAAGATGAATAAGACGCTGGATAATTTGCTGGATGAATATGGTACGATCCGCGCCGGACGCGCGAATCCTCACGTGTTAGATAAGCTGCGGGTGGATTACTATGGATCGCCCACCCCGCTCCAGCAGGTGGGCAATATTTCCGTTCCGGAGCCGCGCATGATCGTGATCCAGCCGTGGGAGAAGAGTCTGTTAAAGGGGATCGAGAAGGCGATCCTGACTTCTGATCTGGGGATCAATCCGACCAACGACGGTTCCGTGATCCGTCTGGTCTTTCCGGAACTTACGGAGGAGCGCCGCAGGGAGCTGTCCAAGGATGTAAAGAAAAAAGGTGAGAACGCGAAGGTTGCGGTGCGCAATATCCGCCGCGATGCCAACGAGACGTTCAAAAAGAAGGAGAAGTCGGCGGAGATCTCCGAGGACGATTTAAAGGATGTCACAGAGAAGATCCAGAAGCTGACCGATAAGATGATCGAGAAAATTGACAAGGCGATCGAGGCAAAGACCAAGGAGATCATGACCGTCTGATCGCGGCGGGGATCCCGGTTTTATGCTGTTTGATCCCGACATCATTCAGGCTTTGCGAAACGGGAGGGGCAGGTGTGATATCCTGCCCTAAATTATGCGAGTCTGCAGGAGGAAAAGTGATGGGTGATTTATCGAATCTGACCATTCCGCGGCACGTGGCGATCATTCTGGACGGAAACGGTCGCTGGGCAAAGAAACGGGGCCTTCCCCGCACGATGGGACATCGTGCGGGCTGCAGGACGGTGGAGAAGACGGTGGAGATCGCTGCCAGGATGGGCATCGAGTACCTGACGGTTTACGGATTCTCCACGGAAAACTGGTCGCGGTCGGCCGAAGAGGTGGGCGCGCTCATGCAGCTGTTCCGCTATTACATGGTCCGTCTGCTCAAAATCGCCAGGCAGAATAATGTCCGGGTAAAGATGATCGGCGACAAACGCCGATTTGACCAGGACATCATTGACGGGATCGACCGCCTGGTGCGGGAAACTGCGGATAATACCGGACTGACTTTTGTTATCGCCGTCAATTACGGCGGCCGGGATGAGATCACCAGGGCAGCCGCCAGAATGGCCGCGGACTGCAGAGCGGGGAAGATCCGGGAGGAGGAGATTACGCAGGAGCGCTTTGCCTCTTATCTGGATACGGCGGGGATGCCGGATCCGGACCTTTTGATCCGAACCAGCGGAGAGCTGCGTCTGTCCAACTATCTCTTATGGCAGGTGGCTTACGCGGAGTTTTACGTTACGGACTGCCTGTGGCCGGATTTTGATCAGGAAGAACTGGAAAAGGCGATCCTGCACTATAATACAAGGGACCGGCGCTTTGGCGGCGTGAAGGCGTGAGACGGAAGGGAGTACTTCTGAAAAAACGGGAATAAGACAGCAGAAGTACATGGATGAGAAAGGGAGGATGGTATGTTTACTGCCAGGCTCATAAGCGGGATCATCTTGGTCATCCTGGCGCTGATTGTGGTGTGTCAGGGAGGCGCGCTGCTCCTTCTGGCTTCGGCTGTGGTTTCCTGTATCGGCCTGTTTGAACTTTACCGGGTGATGAAGATACAGGATAAGCTGCCCGGCGCGATCGGTTACGCGGCTGCTCTGATCTACTACGCGCTGCTGTGGTACGGTCAGGGACAGTATGTTGATCTTCTGGTGATATCGGCGCTGATGCTGTTGATGACCATCTACGTCGTCACCTTTCCCCGGTACGGGACGGAGCAGGTAACGGTGGCTTTTTTCGGGCTCTTTTATGTCGTGATGATGTTTTCTTATCTCTATCAGACGAGAATGACGGCGGATGGGAAATATCTGGTCTGGCTGATCTTTTTAAGCTCCTGGGGATGCGACACCTGCGCTTACTGTACCGGTATGCTTTTTGGCCGTCATCAGCTTGCGCGGG
Source organism: uncultured Lachnospiraceae bacterium (assembly GCA_964425595.1). Classification (GTDB taxonomy): domain Bacteria; phylum Bacillota; class Clostridia; order Lachnospirales; family Lachnospiraceae; genus Caccovicinus. The sequence continues at coordinate 11,468 of CAYRMW010000009.1, read as the reverse complement.
TACTCAGCCCGAAAAAATCCATTGAAGGCGCGGTGGGCGGCGTGATCGGCGCTGCCTTGCTCGGGCTGATATACGGCGCGGTCTTCGGCGGATGCATGACGGATGTGGAAAGCCCGCTGATCGCCTGCCCTGTTGCCTGCGGGATCGCGGCGGTCATTTCGCAGATCGGCGATCTGGCGGCTTCCGCCATTAAGCGGAACCACGGGGTAAAGGACTACGGCCATCTGATCCCCGGCCATGGCGGCGTGCTTGACCGGTTTGACAGTATGCTGTTTACCGCGCCGGCGATCTTTTTTGCCCTGACCTTTCTGCGCTGAGCTGACCGGCTGCCGATGACAGATGAATAAGGGGGCATAGTACAGATGAAGAAAATTGCGATATTAGGTTCCACCGGTTCGATCGGTACGCAGACGCTGGAGGTGGTGCGCGGCAATGGCGATATTCAGGTAACCGCCCTTGCGGCAGGGCAGAACATCGCCGCGCTGGAGGAGCAGATCCGCGAATTTAGGCCGTCCGTGGCCTGCGTCTGGGACGAAGACAGGGCGAAGCGGCTTAAGCAGGCGGTCGCTGATCTCCCCGTACGGGTCGTCTCCGGCATGGACGGCCTGATCGAGGCCGCCGCAAAGACGGAAGCCTCGATCGTAGTGACCGCGGTAGTCGGCATGATTGGCATCCGGCCGACCATCGCGGCCATGGAAGCGGGCAAGGACATTGCCCTGGCCAATAAAGAAACGCTGGTAACGGCAGGCCATATCATCATGAAGCTGGCCCGGGAAAAGCAGGTGCGCATCCTTCCGGTCGATTCTGAGCACAGCGCGGTCTTTCAGTGCCTTAACGGAGAACGGGAACACGGAAACCGGATTCATAAGATCCTTTTGACTGCTTCCGGAGGTCCGTTCCGCGGGTGGACAAAAGAGCAGCTGCGGTCGGTAACACCTGCTGACGCACTGAAGCATCCAAACTGGAGCATGGGCAGAAAGATCACGATCGATTCCTCCACCATGGTCAATAAAGGACTGGAAGTGATGGAGGCCAAGTGGCTGTTCGATGTGGATTTCGACCGGATCCAGGTGGTAGTGCAGCCGCAGAGCATCATCCATTCCATGGTGGAATTTGAGGACGGCGCGGTGATGGCGCAGCTTGGGACGCCGGACATGAAGCTTGCGATCCAGTATGCGCTGTATTATCCGGAGCGAAGATACCTCTCGGGTGACCGCCTGGACTTTTCGGCGCTTTCGCAGATCCGGTTTGAAAAGCCAGACATGGAGACCTTTCGCGGTCTCGGGCTGGCTTATGAAGCCGGAAAGGCAGGGGGGACGCTGCCGGTTGTGTTTAACGCGGCAAATGAAAAAGCGGTGCAGAAATTCCTGAAGGGCGAGATCGCCTATCTGACCATCATCGAGATGATCGAGGAAGCGATGCGGGCCCACCGGCGGGTCGAAAATCCTACGGTGGAAGAGATCCTGGAAGCGGAAAAGGAGACCTACGAATTCATAGAAAGCAGGTGGTAAGTTGCTGAGTATTCTGGCCGCGATACTGTTATTCGGCTTTATCATTATGTTCCATGAACTGGGACATTTTCTTCTGGCCAAGGCAAACCGGGTGGAAGTGGAAGAGTTTTCCATCGGGATGGGGCCAAAGCTTTTGTCCGGGGTGTGGAGAGGGACCCGCTATTCCCTGCGTATCCTGCCTCTTGGCGGCTTCTGCGCGATGGCGGACGAAGAAACGGAGACCGGGAATCCGAACGGGTTTTTGAGCCGGCCGGTATGGGCCAGGATCTCCATCATCGCGGCCGGCCCGGTCTTTAACTTTATCCTCGCCTTCCTGTTTGGCGTCATCATCGTGGCCTACCGCGGATACGATCTGCCGGTGATCACCGGCGTCGTGGAGGGATATCCGGCCGAGGCGGCCGGCCTTCAGGCAGGGGATCTGATCCTTTCCGTAAACGGCAGGAAGATGCTGGAGTACCAGGATCTGAGCATCTACCTCCAGCTTCATCCGGAGGAAGAGCTGGAGATCGTCTATGCCCGCCTGCCGGATGGACAGGCGGAAGATGTGTCGGTGTGGTACCGGAAAGATCTTTCTTATGAGACGGGTACCGTTACCCTTCAGACCATCTATAACGAAGAGGCCCAGAGTTATATGATGGGCATAGAACATTACACAAATTATCATTCGGCAGAGAGCCTGGGAAAGCTGCTCCGTCTGGGATGGCACCAGGTGATCGTCCAGGGGCAGACGGCGATTGAAAGCTTCCGGCTTCTGTTCCGGGGATATGTGGGCGCGGATGATGTGGGCGGTCCGGTGCGGATCGTAGCCAGTATCGGACAGGTGGTAGAGGAGATCCGGCCGGAGGGATGGCTTATCGTCCTGCTGAATCTGATCAATGTCGGCATGATGCTGAGCGCATCTCTAGGCGCGGTCAATCTGATCCCCCTCCCTGCGCTTGACGGCGGGAGGCTGGCTTTCCTGCTGGTGGAGGCGGTCAGGGGGAAGCCCGTCGACAAGGAGAAAGAAGGGATGGTCCATTTCGCCGGCATGATGGTGCTGCTGACGCTGATGATCGTGATCATGTTTAACGATATCCGGAATCTGATTTTTTAGGATGCGGCATGGCGCCGGATCCATATCCATAGAGGAAGAAGGCGGGGCAAGGTATGACGGCAAGAGAGCAGACGAGAGTGGTGCGCATCGGGAGCCGGATGATCGGCGGAGGGCATCCCGTTGCCATTCAGTCCATGTGCAATACAAAGACAGAAAATGTGAAGGAGACGGTGGAGCAGATCCGCCGTCTGGAAGCGGCCGGGTGTGAAATCGTCCGGGTGACGGTGCCCACGATGGAGGCGGCCCGGGCCTTAAAGGAGATCAAGAAGGAGACTTCTCTCCCTCTGGTAGCCGACATCCACTTTGATTACCGGATGGCTATCGCGGCCATGGAGAACGGCGCGGACAAGATCCGGATCAATCCCGGAAATATCGGTAGCCGTGAGCGGGTGCGCGCTGTGGTGGATACGGCTAGGGACCGCGGCATTCCCATCCGGGTAGGCGTAAACAGCGGCTCCCTGGAGAAGAATCTCCTGGAAAAATATGGAGGCGTGACCGCGGAAGGAATCGTGGAAAGCGCTCTGGAGAAGGTGAAGATGATCGAAGACATGGGCTATGACAATCTGGTGGTCAGCATCAAGTCATCGGACGTGCGGATGTGTGTCCGTGCCCATGAACTGATCGCCGGGCAGACGGACTGCCCGCTCCACGTAGGGATCACCGAGGCGGGGACGCTGTATTCCGGAAACATCAAATCGGCGGTGGGACTGGGCATTATCCTGTATCAGGGGATCGGCGATACAATCCGCGTATCCCTGACCGGCGACCCGGTGGAAGAGATCAAAAGCGCCCGTCTGATCCTCAGGACGCTGGGCCTTCGCCGGGGCGGCATTGAAGTGGTGTCCTGTCCGACCTGCGGGCGTACCAGGATCGATCTGATCGGTCTGGCTGATCAGGTGGAAACCATGACTGCGGAGTTTGATGATCTGGACGGTATTAAAGTGGCGGTCATGGGCTGCGTGGTCAACGGTCCCGGCGAGGCCAGAGAGGCGGATGTGGGGATCGCGGGCGGTGTTGGCGAGGGCCTGCTGATCCGCAGGGGCGAGATCATCCGGAAGGTTCCCGAAGGAGAGCTCCTTGCGGCATTAAGGCAGGAACTGTCGGCGATCAGAGAGGAAAGACAGGGAACAGTATGAGCAAACCATTTTTCGACGTGTTTCCCGGACTGCATATAGCGGAAGGATCAGGAGAGCTTTTAAAACTGGCGGAGGTTTCGCGCGTGACCGCTGCCAGGGATAGAAGCTCTATTCGCGTTTATCTGGAAAGTCCCAGGCTGATTGCCAAGCAGATGATCTACGATCTGGAACGGGGCATTAAGGAACAGCTTTTTCCGGATAAGCAGCTGGCGGTCCGCATCCAGGAAAGGTTCCGTCTGTCCGGTCAGTATACTCCCGAAAAGCTTCTGGAAGCGTATCGGGACAGCATTCTCCTGGAATTAAAGCATTACAGCATTATTGAATACACGATGTTTCGCAAGGCACAGATCGACTTCCCGGAACCGGATCGCATGCGGATGACGATTGAGGACACCATGGTGTCCAGAGAAAAGGCCGCGGAACTGAAACGAATCCTGGAAAAGATCTTTCAGGAAAGATGCGGGATGCCGGCAGAGGTGGAGTTTGCCTACGTGCCGGCGACGGAAAGCAGGCACCGGATCCAGGCGAGGAAGGCGGAAGAGAAAGCGGCGGCTTACGCGGCCGCCCTGATGAATAAAACCGGCGCCGATGCAGGCCCGGCACAGAAAACGGGAGCGGATCCCGGCCCATCCGCCGGGAAAACCGGCTCCTCTTCACCGGCCGCCGCCGCAAAAACCGGCGGTTTTGGCGGCGCTTTCCGGCCGCCGCATGGAAAACCGTCGGGGAAGAGCGAAAAGAAACCCTTTTACGCCAGAAGATCGGACAATCCGGATGTGCTTTTCGGGAGGGATTTTGACGACAGTTTTATTCCCATTGATTCCATCGGCGGCGAGATGGGTGAGGTTACGATCCGCGGTCAGATTTTGTCGGTAGAGAAGCGGGAACTGCGCGGCGGCGAACGGAGCATCATCATCTTCGATGTGTCGGACTTTACCGACACCATTACGGTGAAGCTCTTTGCCCGTCAGGAAATGATGGCGGATGTGGACAAGGCGGTCGTAAATGGAAGCTTCATCAAGATCCGCGGCGTCACCACCATCGACCGCTTTGACCATGAGCTGACCTTGGGGTCGGTCGCAGGGATCAAGAAATGTGAAGATTTTACCGGCAAGCGGGTGGACAAAAGCCTGGAAAAGCGCGTGGAGCTGCACTGCCATACGAAGATGAGCGACATGGACGGCGTCTCGGAAGTCCGGGACATCATCAAGCGGGCAAAGCAGTGGGGCATGCCGGCGATCGCCATCACGGACCACGGCTGCGTCCAGGCGTTCACCGACGCGAATCATGCGCTCGACAAAAACGACCCCTTTAAGATCATCTACGGCATGGAAGGCTATCTGGTCGATGATGTCAAGCAGCTGGTGGAGAATCCGTCCGGTCAGAATTTATCCGATGCCTACGTGGTGTTTGATATCGAAACCACCGGATTTTCTCCGCAGAAAAACCAGATCATTGAGATCGGCGCGGTGAAAGTGGAAGACGGCCGGATCACTGACCGGTTCAGCACCTTCGTTAATCCGGATGTGCCCATCCCCTTTGAGATCGAGCAGCTGACGGGGATCAATGACAGTATGGTGCTGGATGCGCCGAAAATCGACGAGGCCCTGCCCCGGTTCCTGGACTTTAGCCGGGGGTGCGCCATGGTCGCGCACAACGCGTCGTTTGACATCAGTTTTATCCTTCACAACGCCCGAAGCCTCGGCCTGGAATTTTCGCCTACGGTGCTGGACACGGTGGCGCTGGCCAGACTCCTTCTGCCCAACTTAAACCGCTTCAAGCTGGATACGGTAGCCAAGGCAGTGGGCGTGTCCCTGGAAAATCACCACCGTGCCGTAGATGACGCGGGGGCGACGGCAGAGATATTCGTAGAATTTATCAAGATGCTCAGGATGCGGGAGATTGAGACGCTTGATCAGCTGAACGCGCTGGGCGGCATGCAGCCGGATACCATAAAGAAGCTGCCGACTTACCACGTGATCATCCTGGCAAAGAACGATGTGGGACGGATCAATCTCTACCGCCTGGTGTCGGCTTCTCATCTGGATTATTTTGCCCGGAGGCCGCGGATCCCCAAGAGCCTTCTGCAAAAGTACCGGGAAGGCCTGATCATCGGCTCAGCCTGCGAGGCCGGCGAACTTTACCAGGCGCTTTTGCGCGGGGCGCCGGACAGCGAGATCGCCCGCCTGGTCCGCTTTTACGATTACCTGGAGATCCAGCCTCTGGGCAATAATGAATTCATGCTGCGGGATGAAAAGAGCACGGTAAAAAGCCGTCAGGATCTGATCGAGATCAACAAAAAGATCATCCGGTTGGGCGAGCAGTTCGGAAAGCTGGTGTGCGCGACCTGCGATGTCCACTTCCTGGATCCGCAGGACGAGATCTACCGGCGGATCATTGAGGCCGGACAGGGCTTTAAGGACTGCGACCAGCAGGCGCCGCTGTATCTGCGGACCACGGAGGAGATGCTGGAGGAATTTTCCTATCTGGAGCCGAACAAGGCGGAAGAGGTGGTGATCACCAACACCAGGAAGATCGCGGACATGTGCGAAAAGATCGCGCCGGTGCGCCCGGATAAGTGCCCGCCGGTGATCGAAAATTCCGATGATACCCTGCGCAAGATCTGCTATGACCGGTCCCGCGCCATTTACGGGGATGATCTGCCGGAAATCGTGACTGACCGTCTGGAGCGCGAGTTAAATTCCATCATCAGCAACGGCTTTGCCGTCATGTACATCATTGCGCAGAAGCTGGTGTGGAAGTCCAATGAGGACGGCTACCTGGTAGGGTCCCGCGGTTCCGTCGGATCGTCCTTTGTAGCTACGATGGCCGGGATCACGGAAGTCAATCCGTTAAGCCCGCACTATATCTGTCCCCGCTGCCATTACCATGATTTTGATTCCGATGAGGTCAGGAAATTTTCCGGGATGGCGGGATGCGACATGCCAGATAAGGACTGCCCGGTATGCGGCCATCCCTTAAAGAAGGAGGGATTTGATATCCCATTCGAGACATTTCTGGGCTTCAAGGGCGACAAAGAACCGGATATTGACCTGAACTTCTCCGGGGAATACCAGAGCAAGGCGCATGACTATACGGAGGTGATCTTCGGAAAAGGACAGACCTTCCGCGCAGGAACGGTAGGCACCCTGGCGGACAAGACGGCTTACGGCTACATCAGAAAATATTATGAGGAGCGGGGGCAGCAGAAACGCAACTGCGAGATCAACCGGCTGGTCCGGGGGTGCGTCGGGGTAAAGCGTACCACGGGCCAGCATCCCGGCGGTATTATCGTGCTTCCCCTAGGCGAGGAGATCTACTCGTTCACCCCGGTGCAGCATCCGGCCAACGATATGACCACGTCTACGGTGACCACGCACTTTGATTACCACTCCATTGACCATAACCTGCTAAAGCTTGATATCCTGGGGCATGATGACCCCACAATGATCCGGATGCTGCAGGATCTGACCGGGATCGATCCGGTAAAGGAGATCCCCCTGGACAGCAAGGAGGTCATGAGCCTTTTTCAGAATACTTCTGCCCTTGGCATCGAACCGGAAGATATTGACGGATGCAGGCTGGGGGCTCTGGGTATTCCGGAGTTCGGCACAGATTTTGCCATGCAGATGCTGATCGATACCAAACCGAAATACTTCTCCGATCTGGTGCGGATCGCCGGCCTGTCGCACGGGACGGACGTCTGGCTGGGAAATGCCCAGACTCTGATCGCGGAAGGCAAGGCGACCATTCAGACGGCCATCTGTACCCGGGACGACATCATGATCTATCTGATCGGCCAGGGGATGGAAGAGGGCCTGTCCTTCACCATCATGGAGTCGGTGCGAAAGGGAAAGGGTCTGAAGCCGGAGTGGGAGGAAGCCATGAAGGCCCATAATGTGCCGGACTGGTACATCTGGTCCTGTAAAAAGATCAAATACATGTTTCCCAAGGCCCACGCGGCGGCTTACGTCATGATGGCCTGGCGCATTGCCTACTGCAAGGTGTTTTATCCGCTGGCCTACTACGCGGCCTTTTTCAGCATCCGCGCCAAGGGCTTCAGCTATGAGCTGATGTGTTTGGGCAGGGATAAGCTGGAGGTTTATCTGGCGGACTATAAGAAACGGTCCGACAGCCTGTCGAACAAGGAGCAGGAAACGCTGCGGGATATGCGCATCTGCCAGGAAATGTATGCCAGGGGGTTTTCGTTCCTTTCGATCGATATTTACCAGGCCAAGGCCACGCATTTCCAGATCATTGACGGAAAGTTGATGCCATCGTTAAACAGCATTGACGGCCTGGGTGAAAAGGCGGCGGAGGGGATCGTAGAGGCAGCCAAGGACGGCCCCTTCCTGTCCAGGGAGGATTTTCAGACCAGGACGAAGGTCAGCAAGACGATCTGTGATCTGATGGCCGACCTGGGCCTTTTGGGCGACCTGCCGGAGAGCAATCAGCTGTCGCTGTTTGATTTTGCCTGATTTCTTCTTGCAATATACCGGACGGGGGTATATAATACACATAGCAAGGGGAGGCGGATCATCATCCGGCTTCCCGGGAAGGAGAGGACAGCGTGGAAGAAAAAGCAAAGCAGGAAAAAGAAACATCGGCCCGACAGGAGCTGTCATCCGGCTGCTGCCATTGCCATAAGGTGAAGGAACGGTCGGAAAAGGAATATAAAGATCTGATCCACCGCTTAAACCGCATCGAAGGCCAGGTCCGGGGAATACGGGGGATGGTGGAAAGGAATGCCTACTGTCCGGATATCCTGATCCAGGTTGCCGCGGTGAACGCCGCGCTGAACAGCTTTAACAAAGTCCTTCTGGCGAATCACATCCGCACCTGCGTGGTGAGGGATATTAAAGAGGGCAAGGATGATACGATCGATGAGCTGGTCAGCACTCTGCAGAAACTGATGAAATAGGGCCGGGCCGTGAAGGGGGATTGTGATGGAACAGTATACGGTGACTGGAATGAGCTGCGCGGCATGCAGCGCCCGGGTGGAGAAAGCGGTTTCCAAAGTGCCCGGCGTGACCTCGTGTTCAGTCAGTCTTCTGACGAATTCCATGGGTGTGGAAGGGACCGCCGCGGAAGCAGACATCATTGCTGCGGTAGAGGGTGCCGGATACGGGGCGCAGAAAAAAGGAGGGCGGACAGCCGGGACCCGGAGCGCCGCTGCGCCGGCACAGGAGGATATGCTTAAGGACCGGGAAACGCCGGTATTGAAGCGGAGGCTTTTTGCTTCCCTTGGTTTTCTTCTGGTGCTGATGTATTTTTCAATGGGGCACATGATGTGGAACTGGCCGGTTCCGGCGTTTTTTCAGGATAACCATGTGGCGGTTGGACTTTTGCAGCTGCTTTTAGCCGGCATCGTTATGGTGATCAACCAGAAATTCTTTATCAGCGGGTTTAAAGGACTCATTCACCGGGCGCCGAACATGGACACGCTGGTTGCGCTCGGTTCCGGCGCGTCGTTTGCCTGGAGTACCTATGCCCTGTTTGCCATGACCGGCGCCCAGGCTAAGGGCGATATGGCCGGCGTCATGTCTTATATGCATGAATTTTATTTTGAGTCCGCGGCCATGATCCTGACGCTGATTACGGTCGGAAAGATGCTGGAAGCACGGTCAAAGGGAAAGACGACGGACGCACTGAAGGGACTGATGAAGCTGGCGCCGAAAACTGCGGTGATCCTGGCGGACGGTCAGGAACAGACGGTCCCGATCGAGCAGGTGGCGGCCGGGGATATCTTCCTGGTCCGGCCCGGGGAGAGTATCCCGGTGGACGGGATCGTCCTGGAAGGCCACAGCGCGGTGAATGAGTCCGCACTGACGGGGGAGAGTATTCCCGCGGACAAGGTGGAAGGCGATAAGGTCTCGGCGGCTACGTTAAACCAGTCCGGCTTCTTAAAGTGCCGGGCCGTGCGGGTCGGAGAGGATACCACCCTTTCGCAGATCATCCAGATGGTCAGCGATGCTGCCGCGACCAAGGCCCCGATCGCCAAGGTGGCAGACAGGGTTTCCGGCGTGTTCGTTCCGGTGGTCATTGCCATTGCGGCCATGACGATCGTTGTCTGGCTTTTGGCCGGTCAGACACCGGGCTTTGCCCTGGCCAGAGGAATCTCCGTCCTTGTCATCAGCTGCCCCTGCGCCCTTGGCCTGGCCACTCCGGTGGCGATCATGGTGGGCAATGGCATGGGTGCGAAGAACGGGATCATGTTTAAGACGGCCGCTTCCCTTGAGGCGACGGGGAAAACCGGGATTGTCGCGCTGGATAAGACGGGGACGATCACAACCGGCGAACCCAGGGTGACGGACATCTTTCCGGCTGAAGGGTTTACGGAGGAAACGCTTCTTTCCCTGGCCTGCTCGCTGGAGGCAAAAAGCGAACATCCCCTGGCCAGGGCTATCTTGAAGCTGGCGCAGGAGAGAGGGCTTTCCGGAAAGGAAGTAACCGGATTTCAGGCGCTTCCAGGGAACGGCCTGTCCGCGACGCTGGACGGCCGGCAGCTTCTGGGCGGAAACGCGTCGTTTATCCGTTCCAGGATCGCGGTTCCGGAAGAGATCACGGCCCGCTCCCTGGAACTGGCGGAGGAAGGAAAGACGCCGCTCTTTTTTGCCGACGGCGATCGGGCGGCGGGAATTATCGCTGTGGCGGACGTGATCAAGGAAGACAGTCCGCAGGCCATCCGTGAGCTGCAGGATATGGGCATCCGGGTAGTCATGCTGACCGGAGATAACGAACGGACAGCCAGGGCCATCGGCCGTCAGGCCGGCGTGGACCAGGTGATCGCCGGCGTCCTTCCGGACGGCAAGGAAAGCGTGATCCGTTCGCTTAAGGAAAAGGGCAAGGTCGCCATGGTCGGCGACGGCATCAATGACGCGCCGGCCCTGACCAGGGCGGACATCGGCATGGCCATCGGCGCCGGGACCGATATCGCCATTGATGCGGCGGATGTGGTCCTGGTGAAGAGCCGTTTAAGCGATGTTCCGGCGGCGATTCGCTTAAGCCGGGCGACCCTGCGCAATATCCACGAAAACCTCTTCTGGGCTTTCTTCTACAATGCGGTAGGGATCCCCCTGGCGGCCGGTCTGTGGTATCCGCTCTTTGGCTGGAAATTAAATCCCATGTTCGGCGCTGCGGCCATGAGTCTGTCCAGTTTCTGCGTGGTAACGAATGCCCTGCGGTTAAACTGGTTCGATATGCATAAAGCGGAAAAGACCAGAAAAAGAAAATCCGCGGCGCCTCCTCTTTTGGAGAGCGGCGGACAGGATAAGGAGGAACTTAAGATGGAAAAGACGATGAAAATTGAAGGAATGATGTGCGGCCACTGTGAGGCGAGGGTGAAAAAAGCCCTGGAGGCCCTTGCGCAGGTAGACAGCGCGTCGGTCAGTCACGAAATCGGAACAGCTGTCGTAAGCCTGAATGGCGAAGTATCGGACGATGTGCTGAAAAAAGCGGTAGAAGACCAGGATTATAAGGTGCTGTCCATTCAGTAAGCCGGTTGCGTATGAGCCGGGAAGAATAAAAATAGGAAGAAATCCCTTCCCGGCTTATTGTGTCAATTTTTTAAAAATTTATGAAAATTATTGCTTGACATTCCGGAGAATCTGTATTATACTTACGTACGTAATCGAGGCGTGGCTCAGTTTGGTAGAGCGCTGCGTTCGGGACGCAGAGGTCGCGTGTTCGAATCACGTCAATGGGTTTTCTGCTGCTAAATACCGGAGGATC
>CAYRMW010000008.1:0-56722 GCA_964425595.1 uncultured Lachnospiraceae bacterium | reverse complement strand
TGTTCTCACCGTTCATGTCGGTGTTGGCAGAGCAGTGCATGGAAGCGATGCCCTTCAACGGCAGATAGTAATTCATCATGGAGAACATACCCTTCTTCATCTCTCCGCCGTACCAGGTATTTAAGATGACCTGCTCGCGGCTGGTGATGTTGAAGACGATCGCTGTCTCGGAATTCAAACCAAGCTCCTTGTAATTCTCGACCTTTGCTTTGGACGCGTTATAAACGATGAAGTCCGGCTCGAAGTTCTCCAACTCTTCCTCTGTCGGTTTGATAAACATATTGGTTACAAAATGGGCCTGCCAGGCAACCTCCATAATAAAGCGGATGGCCATGCGGGTGTCCTTGTTCGCGCCGCAGAAAGCATCCACCACGTAAAGCTTTTTATTGGATAATTCTTTGATCGCAAGATCTTTAACCACATTCCAGGCCTCCTGCGATGCCGGATGATTGTCATTCTTATATTCATCAGAGGTCCACCATACGGTGTCCTTGGAATTTTCATCCATCACGATGAACTTATCCTTAGGAGAACGGCCTGTGTATACGCCGGTCATCACGTTCACCGCGCCAAGCTCGCTGACCTGACCCTTCTCATAGCCCTCAAGTTCCGGTTTTGTCTCCTCTTCAAACAAGAATTCATAAGAAGGATTGTGTACGATTTCCAAGGTTCCTGTAATGCCATACTTGCTTAAATTCATTTCTGCCATTTTACCTTTAACCTCTTTTCCTTGATGTATTTTGAAAGCCTGATGCCAAAAACTCCGCTTTCATAACATCATTATACATAATTCAATCGTTAAATCAACCAAATCATTTCTGTTTTTTGAAAAATTTTATAAATTAGCATCATGTATGGCTCTTTTCAGAATTACCCCCGACGAAAACGGCACTTTTCCCTGTCGGAGGTTTTCATTACGCTTTTTATCAAACATCTCTCAGATCAGTTCATCCAGAATTTTTTTCGCCATGATAATATCTTTTTTCTGTTCTTCCCCGGAAATCTCCCGCTCAATGGTGATATCCCCCTGGTAGCCAATCTCTTTCAATTTGGCGATAAAAGCTGGATAATTTACCTTTCCTTTGCCCAGCGGAACTTCTTTTCCCAACCGGTGTCCGTCCGTGGGGTACATACCATCTTTTCCGTGAATCCCCCTTACATACTCACCAAACACATCCAAAGCATCCACCGGATTGGCTTTTCCGTACATGATCAGATTGGCCGGATCCAGATTGATTCCCACATTTCCCGGGCCAAGATCCTTCTCAATATCCTGGATGGCGCGTTTCAGGGTAACCGGTGTCTCCTGGCCGGTCTCAAAAAGGAAGTTCTGGCCGTTAGCGCGGCACTTCTCCACGATAGCCTTGCAAGCAGAGAGAGTCCCCTGATAATTGGGGTCAAAGGGATTTTCCGGCATGTAGCCCACATGAGTGGCAAAATCCTTAGCATTAATCTTCTTTGCGAAATCGGATCCCTCCATCAACATTTTCAGCCGTTCCACACGATAATCAGCCGGAACTAACCCCAACGTCAACTGGCCCTCATAGAAATCCCACACCCTGCGGCCTTCCCAGCCGCACCAGAATGCAGTAATGTGCACCTGATGTTTTTCTGCAGCGGCGTTAATTGCCTCTGCTGCGCTAACATCATGGAGGATCTCTCTATCCCAGCATACTAATTGACAGCTGTCCATACCCAAGGAACGCAACTGGCTGAAACGTTCATCAATATCTGTATCTTTAAAAAGTTCAATCAATACGCCAACCTTCATCTACTTTCCCCTCCTGAAAACGATTTTCGGATACATTTTTCATATCCTCTGATCAGCCTTTTACCGCTCCCGCAGTAATACCGCCCACAATATGCTTTTGCATGACCACAAAGAAAATAAGACTCGGGATCATGGACATCACAATACCCGGAAGGGCATGTTCCCAATCTGACGTCTGCGCAGAAAACTGCATGTACAGTGCATTCTGAATGTTCATAGCCCTGGAGTTCCCGCCAACAATCAGCTGGTTGGTAATGATATCGTTCCACGTAGCCAACGTATCGAGGACTACCACTGTCGTCAAGATGGGTTTTAGCAACGGAAGAACAATACTAAAATATATTCTTATCTTAGATGCTCCATCAATACAGGCGCATTCTTCCAATTCCATCGGCACATTTTTCACAAAACCATGGATCATATATACAGCCAGCGGCATGCAAAGACCGATACTCACCAGGATCTGCCCCAATCTGGTGCCGGTCAGGTTTACATTCGCCACTACACGCGTCAGAGAAATCATGTAAGACTGAAAGGGCACCATCATCGGCATGATTACCAGAATAAAGCAAACTCCACTGAGTCTGCTCTTCGTTCTCGACAGCTGGTAGGCCGCCATAGGGGCCAACAACAGAACTACCAATACCGTTGACACGGTATACAGTAAGGTATTCTTAATCAATTTCGGAAAATCAAATTTTGTCCATGTTTCAATATACATGTCCAAGCTCCATGATTCCGGAAGAGACAGGAAATGCTGGATCATATCATTGTATGATTTAAATGAGTTGATAAAAATCAGAATCAGCGGCATCAGCCAAAAAACGGAACAAAGAAATACAATCACCGCCACTGGACTGATTTTCCTCAAATACTTCATTATGCCTCCACCTCCTTGCTCTTCGTCACTTTGAGCTGGACAGCCGTCACCATCAGCACAAAGACCACAAATACCAGTGATTTCGCAGTTGCTAATCCATAGTTACTGTTGGTATATGCTTCTTTATAAATATTGTATGCAACCGTAACCGTGGAATTTGCCGGTCCACCTTTAGTGAAAACCATGATGATATCAAACAGTTTAAAAGCAAAAGTCATAGACGTCAGCATGCAAATGGAAATTGCGGGCATAATCATCGGAATTGTAACTTTCCTGAACGATTGAAAAGCAGTCGCTCCATCGATTTTAGCCGCTTCAATCAGATCTCTTGGTACCGTAATAATTCCTGCAATATAATTGACCATGTAGAATCCCAGATTCTGCCATACCGTCATGATTACCACAACATAAAATGCCAACTTCGGAGTACCTACCCAACTCCAGTTAAAGAATTCCCATCCGGTAATATTGTACAATGCCTCAAATCCCGGCCCGAAGATAAATTTCCAGATCAGGCTGATGGCCGTGAGGCTAATAATGTAAGGAATATAATAGAAGGCTCGTCCGATACTGGATTTTTTTCCTTCCCTTGACATGACTACCGCAACCGTTAGCGACAGGATATTGACAATAACGACATAAAACACTGCAAACTTAAGCGTAAAGGTAACACCCTTCCAAAACAGCGTATCATTTGTGAATATTTTAATATAATTGTCAAGTCCCACAAACTCCATGCTTTTTCCCACGCCATTCCAGTCAAAGACTGAGTAGTACAAATTCATCACAAACGGAATATCCGTGGCAAACAGTACAAAGGCAACTGCAGGAAATACGAACAGAGCGAACAGAAGAAACTCTCTTATTTTTTTATTCTTCATGCTGTCTTCCTCCATAATAGTTTCTCACAAAAGCCGCTGGAGCAGATTTCCTAAAAATTAAGACAAACAAATTCCTGCAGCCTGCCGCTCTGCCTGGTCATGTGCAGTGCGGCAGGCTGCAGAACACTGGTCTCTTCCGACAGTTGCCGGAAATTGCATATTGCGACTTCACTTATCCTGCTGTATAGAATTCCTGGAAAAGCTGTGTAACCTCCTCCTTGCTCATCTCTCCCAGCATGTAGGACTGCAGGTAAGGTCCACAGGTGTCTGTATAACCAGTAGGAGCGATCGTATGGATCCATCCATTGGTCTTGCCTTCATTAATGTAGGTCATGGCGTCATTTGCCAATGCTCCGCTTACCTCTCTGTCAGTAGTCACGGCAGGAACCGCCCCCACACCATCACACATCCAGTATTGTCCCATATCCGATGTCAGAATATATACCAAATACTCCTTTGCCAGCTCAAGATTCTCAGAATCTTTGTTAATGATGTACGTCCAGTTACACGAGGACAGCAACGTAGCGTCTTCGGCTGTATCACCAACCGGCACCGGGAGAAATGCCAGATTTGCGTCCGGATTAAAAGCATCCAGTGTGGACTGGCACCAGTCTCCCATATGAATGATGGCTGCTTCCCCGTTTGCCAGCATATTTTCAGACGTCTCCCAGTCGATTTCCAGCGGCTTATCGGGACCGTACTCGATTGCAAGATCCAGGAAGCGGAACAAATTGTCCCAATGAGGAAGATCCGCAAACTGAAGATCACCCGATTTCAAAGCCTCGTTGGTTCCTTCTGCATCCAATTCTTTGTCAATCATAAAATGCGTAGCCAACTGGCCCAATACCCAGGTTTCCTTTGCCGGCAACGCAATAGCCGTAATCCCCGCTGCCTCCAGTTTCTTGCAGGCCTCTTCCAGTTCATCCATATTGGTAGGAAGTTCCGTAATTCCTGCTGCTTCAAAGCAGTCCTTATTGTACAACAAACCCATGTTCTCATAAGTCCACGGCAAAGACATGACGCGTCCGTCTTCCGTTGTTCCGGTCGCCAACGCATCCTCATTGAACAGGCTGGTCACATCTGTATCGTCGGTCCAGTCATATGCGTATTCATAGTACATCTGGGCAGAAGTCCCAGACTCCACATCAAACACATCCGGGATATCACCGGAGTTCACACGAGACTGCAGCAAAGTACTGCTATCATTAGCAGCATGCTGTACCTCAATGGTCACGCCGGGATGCTCTGCTTCAAAGGCTTCCACCATCTCCGCATACTCATCCAGTCCATAGGCATGGGCGTCAAACACCGTGAGAACTACCTCCTCGCCATCAGAACTTTCTGAATCTGTACTTGCTGTTGTTTCTGAAGAGCCGCCATCCGAGGAGTCGGAACTACTCCCGCATCCGGATAGAAGGGGGGTAGCCATGGCTGTAGCCAGCAGTAACACAAGAATCTTCTTTTTTGCCATAATAGTTCCTCCTTTAAAAGTGCTTTGTTCGTTCCGCCTGAACCGGCGAAAAGTTGCCATGAATAAAATAGACCGTTTCCCAGCTGTCTTTACTGCCGGTTCCATCGTTGTATCACGTTTTCATATGATCTTTTACATACAGCTTTGCTGCCTTCCATTCTTCCAGTGCCACTTCCACGGATTTTACACCCTCAGACAACGGTGCCACCTCCACAGGCTTTCCATACTTCACACATTCTGCAAAATATTTTATTTCCGTATAATATGGCCCCAGATTGGAAATATTGATCCCCGCCGTATTGTCCGATACGTTGTATTCCGAATTCAGCTCCGGGTGTTCCACCGTCCCGTCCTTTTTATAAACCGTCAACGAGGGATTCCTTCTTCCATTGAACCAGATTGTCCCCTCCTCAAAGCATGCCCGGAAGCTCGCCTCAAACGGCAGTCCCGTACACTCATCCCAGATTCCTTCTACGGAAGCAAATACATCTCCAAACTCATAATTGGTAATCACCTGATTAATCATGCCGCTTTTAAAAGCTGTGGCTTTTACGTCAAAGCAATCCGGTTCGCCAAGCATATATCGCAGAAAATCCAAATCGTGTATATGCAGATCCAACACGACCGACCCGCTTCTCGCCTCATCATGGAACCAGTCTTCAAAGCCCCATTTCACATCGGAACTGATTCTCTGCATCACAATGGATTTCAACTTTCCAAAACGGCGGGAATCGTAGGCTTCCTTTAAATAACGATATTCATCGAAGGAACGCACCACCTGTCCCACCATAACCTTCACACCGGTTCTCTTTTCCGTCTCCAGAAGCCTTTCACAGTCATCCGTTGTAAGACATACGGGTTTCTCGATCAGGACATTCATCCCCTTCTCCATTGCGGCCACCGCATGATCCGCATGCAGATAGCTCGGAAGACAGATATGCACAATATCCAGCCGTTCCCCGTTGATGAGATCCTCACCATATGTATACATCCTCGCTTCCGGGAAATAGGCAGCAGCCTTATCTAAAAACTCCTTTCTGCAATCTGCCAGCGCAACCACCTGCAGATCCAGCTGAGCAGACAGCGCCTTCAAAGACAGATAATGGGTTGTACCCATACCACCGCACCCGATCACTCCAACTCTCATATTCAATACCTCTCCTTTATTTGTCCAGTGACTTAACTATTTAATTTTAAAGAAAAGACTGAACCGACAATGACCTTCGTTCTGCCTTTTCTGTCCAGCCCCTCAACTTACCTATATCTTACCAACGAACCTGTTCAATGTCAACATTTTATCTGCCGCTTTTCTATTTTTATAATCATTTTTACCATTCTGTATTGATATCGCATTGTTTTTTTATTTAAATTTTCTATATGCACAAAGCGCTTCATTTGTTTCGTATGTGCTTTTTGTATATGTCGTCGAAAAAGGATACGTCATCCTATCCTCTCCTGTTGATTTCCTTTTCCTTTTATGATACCATGCAATTAATCATATGGGTTTACTAACAGAGCAATGCTATACCGTATCCAAGAGGAGGGAAATTATGCACCCCGTCACTCAGCAGCTGATCAAAAATTCCAATATGAAACGTCTTTATACATCTGTCTACGATCATCCCGGTATTTCCAGAGCGGCCCTGGCAAAACAAACCAAACTAAGCAAAACCACCGTATCCATTCTGATTGATGAACTTATTGAACGGGAATTTATCATTGACAGCGGCGTCTCCAAGACAGAATCCATAGGCAGACACCCCAACACGCTTTATGTGCGTTCCGGCTGGTATTATGTGGCTGTTCTTCACTGGATGGAGGATACCGTGCAACTGCATTTGATGGATTTGACGGGAACGGCTGCCTGTCAGTTTTCCGAAAAAGTCACCGGATCTGATACCTATCTGACAGTATCCCGGAAATGTTTTTATCATTCTCTGTTATCCCTGTATGCCGGAGAGCAGATCCTGGGGGTCTGCATCGTGGTTTCCGCCATGATTAATGCTGCTCATGAGGAGATTTACTCTACCACTCTGAGTCTTCCTGCTCTCGGAATGGAAAACATTTTTCCGCTCCTTTACACTGCCTTTCCAGAATATCCCGTTGTCCTGCTCGAAGACACCGCCTGTTTGGCCTATGCCGAAAAAGCTTACACCAATCTCACGGAAGACAATTTTGCCTTTATCAACTTTGGCCGCGGCATCGGTGCTACCCTGTTCATTGAAGGGAATATGCTGGGAAACGCCAGCGGCGCTTTCACCCAATTTGGTCACTACTCTGTATACCCGGATGGGCCATTATGTGTCTGCGGAAATCACGGCTGTCTGGAGACGCTGATTTCCGAGTACAGCATTGGCCGGAGGGCTGCCTCTTTCGGCGAAAGTCCCCTTCTCGCCCGATTGAACAATATCACTTTCTCCGATTTGGGCCGTGCCGTCCTCTATCGAGATCCCACCGCGATGAAACTGCTGGCACAGATGGCGAAGGAACTCGCCATGGCTCTGGGCAATCTGATCACCATCGTTAATCCGTCCCTTATTATCCTTGGCGGAAGTATTCCATCCCTGGGGGACTATTTCCTGGAACAGGTACACAAAAACCTGAAATCTGTCGGCTTCCGAAAAATGGTTGATTATGTAACCGTTCGCTACTCCACACTGCACAGCGACTCCTTCCTAAGTGGTGCCATGCGCTACTATTTCGATGTATACTACAGTTTCACGCAGGAGAATCCATCCGGTTTTTATGTTGGATAAACATCTCGCATGCACTATAATAAAGAAATATCGAACGACAATCCGATAACGGAGAAAGGACATTTACATGAAGCTGATTAATCAGCAGCTGATAAAAAATGCAAACCTGAAACAAATTTATAATTTGGTATATCAAGAGCAGGGAATCTCACGGGCGGAACTGGCAAAGCGGACAAATCTCAGCAAAACCACTGTATCCGCTTTGGTAGATGAGCTTCTGAAGAGAAATTTTTTAATGGATACCGGCGTCTCTCACAACAGCCGAACCGTGGGAAGAAATCCCAATTCGCTGCAGCTGAAACCAGAGCAGCATTATGTGGCTGTATTCTGCTGGGAAGAAGAACAGGTTTGCGGATACCTGACAGATATCTGCGGAGGTATTTTTGTCTCCTGTGAGAGTATAATAAAAAAAAGCGATTCCTATGTGGAGCGTTCCCGAAGCCTTTTTGATCTGGAACTTCTTCCAGCTATCACGCCGGAAAAACTGTTGGGAATCTGCATTGTGGTCCCCGCCATGATTGATCCGGATACCCGTGAGATTTTTTCCACATCTTTTCATGTACCTGACCGTGAAGAATCTGACATTGTAAAAGAACTGGCCACCGTATTCCGTGAATATCCCGTAGCACTGCTAAACGATACAGCCTGCACCGCCTACGCAGAAAAAATATACACCGGCATCCAGGAAATGGATTTTGCCTTCATCAATTTTAGCAAGGGAATCGGCGCCGCCCTGTTTATTCAAGATACAATGCTTGGAATGGCCACTGCCTCCTATACGCAGTTCGGCCACTACTCCATTGACCCTTCCGGTCCTCTGTGCGCCTGTGGCAATCGCGGATGTCTGGAGCGGATGATTGGCGAGGACTCCCTTCCCAGCCGTCTGGCAAAAACACCCGGCAACAGCCCACTGAAGCGAAAAGAAAAAGTCACTTACCAAGAACTGGCCCATGCCGGCATCTACGGGGATGGAGCAGCCCGCAGCGTGATCCGAGATATTGCCTCGGATTTTTCCTGGGCGATTGGAAACCTGGTATGCACAGTCCACCCAAAACTGATCGTCATCGGTGGAAAGGGGCGGGATCTGGGGCCACTGTTCCTTGAGGATGTCACCGAATTCCTCCGCACCACCGGTTTTCGCCGGATGCTGGATTCTGTCAGCATTCGCTATGGATTTCTGGATCAGAACGCCTGCTGCAATGGTGCCATGAAATATTTTTTTGATATTCACTATAATTTCACACAGAACCTGTGCGGACGGTTCTTTATCGGTTAATCAATGCCGTTACGGCTGTACGGAAAGGAGATTTTTATGAATAACAAACCCTTACAGGCTGCAATCGCAGGCTGCGGACGGATTTCCGTCTGTTATGAGGATGCCTTTCGGCGTCTATCCAGTTTGGTCACCCCCGTGATGGCTGTAGACAAAGATCTCGAAAAAGCCCGGGCTTTTGCCAAAAAATTCAACTGCCACTGGAGTGCCGATTATGATGATATTCTCAACGCCGGGGTGGATGTGGTCCACTTATGCCTCCCCCATGATCTTCACCCCGTAATGGCCATAAAAGCCATGCAGGCCGGTATCCATGTGCTTACGGAAAAGCCTGTGGCCACCACTCTGCAGGATGCAGACGCCATGATCCGCGTCCAGAAGGAAACCGGTGTGAAACTTGGCGTTATCTTCCAAACCCGTTACACCAAAAGTGTAGAAAAGCTAAAAGAAATGATCGGCCGAGGAGATTTCGGAAAAATCCTGGCCGCCCGTTCCAGTCTCACCTGGAACCGTCCAAAAGAATATTATAAGGGAAGCGACTGGAAGGGTACCTGGCTTCGCGAAGGAGGAGGCGTTCTCATCGATCAGGCTATCCACAGCATCGATCGGGTACGTTATCTGTTGGGAAGCGATGTAGAGTGGATCGATGGGAGCGTCCACAACTACTACCATGATTTTGTAAAAGTTGAAGATTCTGCCAATGCAGCCATTCAGTTTAAAAACGGCTGTATCTATAACCTGTATGCCTGCAATATCTATGCCGCCGATTCTCCTATCCAGATCGAACTGATCGGTGAGAAGGGGCGCTGCGGCCTTCTCCAGGATATGGGCTTTTACGAACTGGACGGCTGCTACACAGAAATCCGCAACACATATGAAACCACCAACGTGGGACCAGACTACTGGGGCAGCAGTCATCACCTGCAAATACAGGACTTCTATGAATCCATTCTTGCCGATCGTCCGGTGGCTGTAGACGGGCTGGAGGGCAGAAAGACACTGGAAATCATCAAAGGAATTTACCTGTCCTCGTTTTACAGAAAACGGGTTTATCTTCCTTTTGATGACATAGCCTATTCCAGTGAAAGGAACTGTTGTATCTAAATGCAAAAAAGACTATTCCGCAGCTTCACAAAAAGCCTGAATTTACGGGATAGTCTCTTTCTTACTTCATTCATCCGAGGGCGGCGCCGGCATCAAGCGGCAGCCTACGTCTCTTTCAGTGCTTTGGGATCAGCACTTTCGTTCCGCCCATATAAGGCCACAGGACCTCAGGGATGGTCACGCTCCCGTCAGCCTGCAGATGGTTCTCCAGAAAGGCGATCAGCATACGCGGCGGTGCTACTACGGTGTTATTCAGGGTATGGGCCAGATACTTTCCGTTCGGGCCATCCACACGGATGCGAAGGCGACGTGCCTGCGCGTCCCCAAGATTGGAGCAGGAACCCACTTCAAAATACTTCTTCTGTCTGGGAGACCAGGCCTCCACATCGCAGGATTTGACCTTCAGATCGGCCAGATCGCCGGAACAGCACTCCAGGGTCCGCACGGGGATCTCTAACGACCGGAACAGATCGACCGTGTTCTGCCAAAGCTTATCATACCACATGGGAGACTCCTCCGGCTTGCAGATGACGATCATTTCCTGCTTTTCAAACTGATGGATCCGGTATACGCCTCTCTCCTCGATGCCGTGCGCGCCCTTCTCCTTACGGAAGCAGGGGGAATAGCTGGTCAGCGTCTGGGGAAGCTTCTCCTCCGGAGTTACCGTATCAATAAACTTTCCGATCATGGAGTGCTCGCTGGTGCCGATCAGGTACAGATCCTCACCCTCGATCTTATACATCATCGCGTCCATCTCCGCAAAGGACATGACGCCGGTCACCACGCTGCTGCGGATCATAAAAGGCGGAACACAATAGGTGAATCCCCGGTTGATCATGAAATCCCTGGCATAGGCAAGGACCGCGGAATGCAGCCTTGCGATATCCCCCATCAGATAATAAAATCCGTTCCCGGCTACCCGGCCTGCCGCGTCCAGATCGATGCCGTCAAACCGCGCCATGATCTCCGTATGGTAGGGGATCGGAAAGTCCGGGACCACCGGCTCGCCGAAACGCTCGATCTCTACGTTCTCGCTGTCGTCCTTTCCGATGGGCACGCTGGGATCGATGATGTTCGGAATGGTCATCATGATCTTGCGGACTCTGGCCTTCAGATCGGTCTCCCGCCCTTCCAGCTGCGCCAGACGGGCCGCATCCGCATTGACCTGCGCCTTCACCGCCTCGGCTTCATCCTTCTTTCCCTGCCCCATCAGCTTCCCGATCTCCTTGGAAAGCTTGTTGCGGGAAGCCCTGAGGCCATCTGCCTCCGCCTGCACGGCACGGCTCTCCGCATCCAGCGCGATCACCTCGTCCACCAGGGGAAGTTTCTCTTCCTGGAACTTATTTTTAATATTCTGCTTTACGATATCCGGATTCTCCCGGACAAACTTCAAATCTAACATGATATCCCTCCTGCATGATGGTTTACCCTGCCTTTTAAGATACCACATTTCGATGGGAAAAGGAAGTAGTTTTCCCGGAGATTTTCATGTCCCGACACCGGACCGGCGGCGTCCGTTCCGGAATGTCGGATGCACCGCTACGCGTTTATGGAGCGGCGGTGCGTCCGCCTGCCGGCGCAGGGCGTGTTCATCGAAAAGAACAGGCCGGATTTTTTCAGGGCAGGACGCAGGGCCATGTAGACCGCCACAGACACTACGATGGAAATCAGCGAGTTAACCGCAGTGAACGCCACGTTCCAGACCAGGGACACCTCCGCGGCCGTCTTCCCCAGGAGCAGGAGCTGATAAAAATAGCTGACCAGCGGATCCGCCGCCGCGTTAAAGAGCAGCCCTCCCGCCGCTGCCAATGTGGTCCAGATAAACACATGTCTCCGGTCATGGAATTTTGTGATCTTCCCCAGACGATGCGCGATCAGGCCGGTGATCAGGCCAATGCACAGTTTAAGGATCATGGTTTTCGGCACATAAATCACATAGACCGGATCCAGGAGATCTCCGACTGCCATGCCGATCGCTCCGCCCAGGCCGCCGTAGAATCCGCCCAGAAGAAGGGCCCCAAGGACGCAGACGGCGTTTCCCAGGTGGAGGGACGCGGCCCCGCCTCCGGGAAACTGGACTTTAATCTGAAGAAACGTAAAAACCACATAAGACAGCGCCGCCATCAGACCGGTCATCACCAGTTTACGGACGTTTTCGTTTCTCTGTCTCATCGTACATTCGCTCCCTTTCTGCTGTTTTTCTTTTCCTATGTTCATCATAGCATGAAAGTGGAGTGCTCAGAATATCCAGTTTATGTCTTTTCGACAAGTCCAGTTTACTCTCTGGACTCCACGCAGATCGCGATCCCCTCCCGGATGCGGATGGTTCCGGTATCCCCGGCCAGCTCGTTGCTGATGCACCGGCTGCTGCCGGCTTCAAGGTCATAATCTTCCAGCGGATACTTAAATCCTTCCAGGGTGATGCCCCGGATCTCGCCCAAAAGGGGGAGAAAGGAGATATACCTGCCCCACAGCGCATCCTTATGAAAGGTATAATGGTCTTCGATCAGAAAGATCCGGTTCTGGGGATCCAGGATATGCGCTTCCACCCCCTGCTGCAGACATCCGTACAGGAGAAAGACATTGGCCAGCATATGGTCGAATCGCCCTCCTGTGGCACCCAGTATGGTGATCCGTCCGGCGCCGGAGGCAATGGCCCGGCGAAGGGCCAGCTCCATATCCGTCTCGTTTTTTTCCGGCGGGTGCACGTCCCATCGAATAAAGGGAATCTTCCGGAACTCTTCCACAAGCGATTTCTTCGCCGTATCCAGATCGCCCACCACCACATCCGGCGTGATCCCCAGCCGCTTTGCCGCCGCCAGTCCTCCGTCCGCCGCGATGGTCAGATCAAAGGTATGTTTTTTGCAAAAAGCACCGGCGAAATCTGGATCCAGTGTTCCGCCGGTGAGAATCAAAACGTTTTTCATGCTTCATCTGCCTCATATCGGTCAAATACATCCATAAATTTTCTGGTGTTTTCGCCTGCGTCTCCGTGAAATACCGACGATCCTGCCACCAGAACATTCGCTCCGGCGTCCAGGAAGACTGCCGCATTCTCCGGCGTGACGCCTCCGTCCACCTGGATGTCGGTGTGCAGTCCCCTCTCTCGGATCCGGCGGCGCAGGATGCGCACCTTTTCCAGCGTATAAGGGATATATTCCTGCCCGCCGAATCCGGGATTCACTGTCATGATCAGCACCTGATCGACCTCATCCAAGACGCACTCCAGCGCAGAGACCGGCGTCGCCGGATTCAGGGCTATCCCCACCTTCATGCCAAGGCTTCGGATCTGGCTGATCGTCCGGTCCAGATGCAGGCAGGCTTCCTGATGAACGCAGAACAGATCGGCGCCGGCCTCCTTCATGGCGGCCGCGTAGCGTCCGGGCTCCTTTACCATCATATGGACATCAAAGACCATCGACGTGCATTTTCGGATGCTGGCAAGGACCGGCATCCCGAAGGAAATGCTGGGGACAAACAGGCCGTCCATCACATCCAGATGAAGGTATCTGGCCCCCGCCTCTTCCACCGCCCTGATCTGTCTTTCCAGATCAGAAAAATCACAAGCCAATAAGGATGGCGCCAATATATTCATCCTAATATCTCCTCTTTTCTTTCAGTTCCTGGTACATAAGCCGGTAATTCCCGTAACGGCTTTCACTGATCTTTCCCTCTGCCAGCGCGGCCTTTACGCCGCAGTCCGGCTCTTCCATATGCATGCAGCCGTTAAACCGGCACCGATGCTCGTAGGGGGCAAATTCCGGGAAGCAGATCTTCAGCGCCTCCGGTTCCATGTCGCTGACGTACAGGGTGCTGAAGCCCGGCGTATCCATCATATAGGTATTTTCTTCCACATAAAACAGCTGGGAATGTCTGGTCGTATGCTTCCCTCTTTTGATCTTTTCGCTGATCTTTCCTACTTCCATGGCTGCTTCCGGCTGGATCGCGTTGGTCAGGGAAGATTTGCCCACCCCCGACGGGCCGGCCAGGACGGTCGTCTTACCGCGGATCAATGCCCGGATCTCCTCCAGTCCTACCTGCTCTCTCGCGCTGATTAAACGCACCGGATAACCGGCCGGCTCGTAGATCGACCGGTACCGGTCTGCCTGCTGCTGTCCGCACAGGTCGATCTTATTAAAGCACAGGACCGTCGGCACCATGGCCCGCTCCATCATCACCAGAAAGCGGTCGAGCAGGTGGATGTTCGGATCCGGGTCACGGACCGCAAAGAGCACCAGCGCCTGATCCACATTCGCGACCTCCGGACGAAGCAGCGCGTTTTTTCTTGGAAGGATCTCCTCGATATTTCCTTCCCCTTCCGCCTCGTCCAGCACGGAAAATGTGACATTATCCCCCACCAGCAGCTTGATCCCGCGGTTGCGGAAGGCGCCTTTCGCTCTGCACTGATAGATCCTGCTGCGGCCATCGTGTACGTAATAAAATCCCGCGATCCCTTTAATTATCTTACCTGTCATAACCTTGCCCTATTCCTCGGTCTTAAAGAAGGATACCGGATAAGATACCAGTACCTGATCGTTATCCAGGTCCACCAGCTCCACCGTACCGTCCTCCACGCCGTCCGCGCCCACGATCCTGGAGAAAGAAATCGGGATCACCGAGTCGCCGACTACCGTCCTCGGCTCAATAAGATTTCGATAAACCGTCTTTCCATCCACGACCTGGCACAGACGGATCACGATCCGCACGCTGGTGTTTTCATATCCCGGCCCGTAATTCAGGCTCAGTTTATATTCTTTATTGATGGACGCGACATAGCTCGTCTTCCCGATCACGGTTTCTTCCGGCCCAAGACTGATCATATACTGGATCACCGTGCCTTCGGGCGCGGAAGAATCCGCCTCTACGGTCTGGTTAAACACCAGTCCCTCATCTACCTCATCGCTGTAATCGATCCCGGCAACTTCCGGCACAAACCCGTATTCCGTCAGCAGCTCATCGGCAGCCTCCGGCGTCATGCCGGTCAGATCCGGAACAACGACCATCGCCGGGCCGCTGCTGATGGTCAGCGTGACCGTCTCGCCCTCCCGGATCGTCTGCGGCGTGTAGCGGATCACCGTGCCTGCCGCGACCATATCACTGCTTTCTTCGATTGTGGCAACGACCAGATTTTTCTCCAGAAGAAGGGCCTGGGCCTCCTCAAATGCCATCCCTTCCAATCCCAGTTCGGAAAGGTCGATGGTTCCGCTTCCCTTGCTGACCTTCACGGAAACGGTACTGTTTTTTTCCAGAACCGTGCCGTTCGGGTACTCCTGCGCCATCACATAGCCGGAAGGATAACGGTCGGACGTCTCTTCACTGCTGACCGACATCTGTATCCCCGAACTCTCCAGAAGCTCTCTGGCCTCGTCCTCCGAAAGACCGACCACCTGAGGCATATAGACCTGCCCGTCCGCGGTCGCCGCGATGGTGACCTCCGCCATGCTGGTCGAATCCTCCTGGCCCGACAGCCCTTCCGTGGTTGATTTAGACTTAAGCAGACTGCCCACATGAAGCACCACAAAGATCAGCACCGCCACAATGATGACCGCTGCCGCCACGCCGGCCAGCGCAAAGATGCGTTCCAGCTGACGGCTGATATCCACCTGCCCTGTCCTGCTCCTGCTGTGTGACGGGTCTTCCCGGACGAGGGCTGCATCCGTCTTCCCGTCCTGTTCCACCGCCGTCTCCTGCGCGGCAGTAAGGAGCATCTCCTCCTGACCGGTGTCCGCGCTGATCCCGGGACGGCCGCCATCCGGGTGGATCAGGGCCCGTCTAAGATCCGCGATGACTTCCTTCGCAGAGGCGTACCGATCCTCCGGGCGTTTCTCCGTACACTTTAGAATGATCCGCTCCAGATTCTCCGGGATATCCGGATTACAGACCTTGGGCGGCGTGATCGGGTCTTCTAAGTGGGCCATGGCCACCGACACCGTGTTCTCTCCGTCAAACGGCAGACGCCCGGTCACCATCTCAAACATGGTGATGCCCAGAGAATAGATATCGCTCCTGGCATCCACCGTCTCACCCCTGGCCTGTTCCGGTGAAATATAATGTACCGAACCGATCGCGTTCAGCTCCTGGGTGTTGGAAGACGCGGCGCGGGCAATGCCAAAATCCGCCACCTTGACCTTACCGTCCTTGGAGATGATGATGTTCTGCGGCTTGATATCCCGGTGGATGATATTATGCTGATGGGCTGCCGACATGCCCTGCGCTACCTGGATCGCGATCCCGATCGTCTCCCTGGCTTCCAGCCGTCCCTTCTTGGCAATATAGCTTTTCAGCGTGATCCCTTCGATCAGCTCCATCACAATGTAATGGATATCGCCCTCATCGACCACATCAAACACATTGACGATATTCGGATGCGTCAGCCTGGCCGCCGACTGCGCCTCCATCTTAAAGCGGTTGACCGAGTTTTCATTTGTGCTGAACTCATCCTTGAGTACCTTGATGGCCACCATCCGGTTCAGGGTATGGCACTGGGCTTTATACACATCCGCCATGCCGCCGGAGCCGATTTTTTCCAGAATCTCATATCGATCCTGCAGATACGTTCCTGGCTTCAGCATACTCTCACCCCGCTTCCTTCGGGCCGCACCAGTACCACCGATATATTGTCGTCTCCGCCGTTATCATTCGCCCGGTCCACCAGGATCCTGGCCGCTGCGTCCAGCGAAGGCGCATTTTTTATGATCTTATGAATGGTCGCGTCTTCTACCATATTCGACAGGCCATCCGAGCAGAGGAGGAAGACCTCGTCCCCGGCCATCGCTGTCTCAAAAATATCAATATTCACCCGGGGCATGGTCCCTACCGCCCGGGTGATGATATTTTTATTTCTCCGGTAATCCGCGCTGCCCCGGTTCATCCGTCCCATCGCGACCATTTCTTCCACGTAAGAGTGATCCCGCGTGACCTGACGGATCTCCTTCCCCACCAGGTACAGGCGGCTGTCTCCTACGTTGGCCACATAGAGCATGCCGCCGCCGTATACCGCGGCGACCAGTGTCGTTCCCGTTCCGCTTAATTTCAGATCATGCGAAGCTTCTACATACAGCAGCTGAT
This sequence comes from uncultured Lachnospiraceae bacterium, assembly GCA_964425595.1. GTDB lineage: Bacteria > Bacillota > Clostridia > Lachnospirales > Lachnospiraceae > Caccovicinus. Next base: position 39,518 of record CAYRMW010000008.1, on the reverse strand, counting down.
TCACTGCCTGAATCCCCTCCCGGAGAGCCGGGATCACCGCCGTCTGTGCAGGCTGGTCCTTCATGTATTCAATCAGATGCTGTACCGAAAAGCGGGAAGCGAAATCGCCGGCATTGTGTCCGCCCATCCCGTCCGCCACTAAAAATAAATTGGGCAGAGGGCCCACCGGTTCGGATGAGACAAAGATATAATCCTGATTCATCTCACGGACCATGCCCTTATCGGTTTTTCCCACTGCGTGCACTGAATCACTCCTTCCTGCTGTTTTCTCTGCGCACCTGCCGCCCAAAGCGGCGTCACCCCCGCTCCTTTGCGCGGTCCAGGAAGCCTTTTCGCAGCTGTCCGCAGGCCCCATTGATATCACGGCCCATTTCCCTTCTTATAGTAACATTTATCCCGTTTTTTTCAAGCAGATTTTTAAACGCCTGGACCGACTGCCGGTCAGACTGGACATAATCGCGCTCTTTAATGGGATTAACCGGGATCAGATTGACATGGCCCTGCTGTCCACGCAGAAGACGCGCCAGACTGGCGGCTTCCTCCAGGTTGTCATTCACACCCCTGACCAGGCTGTATTCAAATGTCAGCCGCCTGCCGGTCTGTTCAAAGTACGCATGGCAGGCCGCGAGGACCTGGGAGAGCGGGTATTGATTGGCGATGGGCATCAGCGTCCTGCGCACCTCATCGTTCGGCGCGTGAAGCGATAACGCGAGGGTGATGGAAAGCCCCTCACGGGTAAGCCTCTGTATCCCCGGCACAATGCCGCAGGTAGATACCGTGATATTCCTCTGGCTGATATTTAACCCGCCCTCGCCGCTCAGGATCCGGATAAAGCGGACCAGATGATCGTAATTGTCCATCGGTTCGCCGGAGCCCATGACCACGACATGCGACACCCTCTCTCCTGTATCCCGCTGGATGCGGTAAACCTGATCCAGCATCTCCGAAGGAAGCAGGTTCCTTGTCAGCCCGCCTAACGTGGAGGCGCAGAAACGGCATCCCATCCGGCATCCCACCTGGGAAGAGATGCACACGGAATTCCCGTGCTTATACCGCATCAGGACGCTTTCGATCACATTTGCGTCCTCCAGAGCAAACAGATATTTTTTTGTCCCGTCGATCCGGGATGTCAGCACCTCCACCGGCTTTAAGACCGTCAGCGTGTACCGTTCCTTCAGGCGTTCTCTGTCCTGAAGCGACAGATTCGTCATCTCGTCGAAGCTGTCCGCCAGTTTTTCGTGGATCCACTGGTAGACCTGCTTTGCGCGGAAAGGTTTAAACGCCATCCCGGCCAGCTGCCCGCGCAGTTCTTCCATCGTAAGTGATTTGATATCCGCTTTCTCCATCCTCTATCCCTCTCTCCGCATGATCGAAAAGAAAAATCCATCCCACGGGCCAAACCCGGGCAAAAACTGGACCCATCCTTCACGCAGCGACGGATCCGAAAGAACACCGCCAAGGCGCGCCGTAAGATCCACCGGCCTGAAGGGAAAGTGTTCCAGAAACCATGCGGTATTATTCTGGTTCTCCGCTCGGTGGATCGTACAGGTACTGTATACCAGGATCCCGCCCGGTCTGACATACTGCCACACCACCGACAGGATATCTCTCTGCAGCTGCGCCAGGTCCTGCGCGTTTTCCCTGGTCATGCGCAGCTTGATCTCCGGCTTCTTGCCGATGACGCCCAGACCGGAGCAGGGAAGGTCAGCCAGCACGATATCCGCCTTTCCAAAGACGGTCTCGTCCGGGATCCGGGCATCCCAGACCGTTGTCCGGACATTGGAGAACGGGCAGCGGCACAGGTTCTCTTCAATCAGCGCGATCTTCTTTTCCGTCAGATCGCGGGCCTCCACCGTGCCGGATCCCCGGAGAAGATCCGCCGCGTGAAGGCTTTTTCCGCCGGGCGCGGCACAGACATCCAGGACAAAATCACCCCGCTTCGGCGCCGCCCCGATGCCGGCGAATACGGAGCTTAAATCCTGCACCTGGATCCAGCCGCGCCGGAATGATTCCAACGCCTCCATATGATCGTATCCGGAAAGTTCCAGCACGCCCGGAAGATAGGAGGACGGTGCGACGCCAACACCCTGACTTTCCAGACTGGCTATGATCTCTTCCCTGGAAGCCAGGCTTTCATTGCAGCGGACCGTCACCGGCCGTTCCCGCAAAAAAGCCTCCAGGACCGTTTCGGTTTCCTCTTCTCCCAGTTCGTCCCGCCACATGGCAGCCAGCCACTCCGGAACGCTTAAGCGGACCGAAAGATCCGGAAGGCTCTCCGTGATCCCTTCTTTTTCCCGCGCGATCCTTCGAAGGATGCCGTTGACAAACCCCTTCAGTCCGTGAAAGCGCCGCTTCCCGGTCAGCTTCACCGCTTCATTGCAGGCGGCGGAATCCGGGATCCGGTCCATGTAAAGGATCTGATACACCGACATACGAAGAATATTGCGGATCACCGGCTTCATCCTGGAAACCGGCGTCGTCGAGCAGGAATCCAGGATATGATCGATCTGAATGACGTATTCCAGTGTTCCCTCCGTGATCCTGGTGATCAGAGCCCGGTCCTGCTTCGATAGAAACTGATACTTCCCAAGGGCCTGCCTGAGGACCTGATGGCTCGGCTCGCCCTTTTCCAGGACTTCCATCAGAATGTCCAGCACCAGCTCCCGGCTGTTTTCCGCGTCAGTCATCTCTTCTTCTTCCTCCAAACAGGATCACCAGACGCAGCAGCTGCAGGATCGAGGCGGCGGCCGCAGCCACATAAGTCAGCGCCGCGGCGCTCAGCACCTCTCTGGCCTGCCGCACCTCATCCTCACCCAGGATCCGGCTGCTGCCCAGAATCGTAAGCGCTCTGGCCGACGCGTCAAACTCCACCGGCAGCGTCACCAGCTGGAATAATACCGCCAGGCTGAACAAGAGAATGCCAATCTCAGCCAGGGGAGACCCCAGACCGCCGATGAGCACGCCCAGGATGATCAGGGGGATCGCCAGCGTACTGCCGATATTCGCCGCGGGCACCAGCGCGGTCCTGATCTTAAGCGGCGTATATTCCCTGGCATCCTGGATCACGTGGCCGCACTCATGCGCCGCCACACCGATGGCTGCGATGGACGTCGAGCCATACACCGATGCAGACAGATTCACCGTACGGGACCGCGGATCAAAATGATCGGTCAGGTTCCCCTGCACCTGGCGCACCGTCACGTCATAAATGCCGTTCGCGTCTAAAATCTGCCTGGCCACTTCCGCGCCGGTCATGCCGCAGCGCGACCATGTGCGCGCATATTTATTAAAGGTCCCGTTGACCTTCGCCGATGCCGCGAGTGAGATCACCACACCGATCAGGACCAGGATATACGTCCAGTCAAAGTAATAGTAACCAAATCCACCGTAATACATAAACTACCTCCCTTCCACACTGCCAAGAAGCGTGCCTGCTTCGATCCGGTTCCCGCGCAGGAAAGCTTCTGTATCCATCCGTTTCTTTCCTTCCAGCTGAAGAGAAAGGATCTGCAGGGCCCCCTTTCCGGTCTTGACCAGCAGACGGTCCCCCTGCGCCTCGATCACCTGGCCAAAGGCCCCTTCCGGCTCGTCCTTAAGAACCGCGGCCTGCCAGATCTTCAGCGTCTTCCCGTGCAGGGCGGTGTAGGCGCTCGGCCAGGGATTTAACCCGCGGACAAGCCGCTCGATCCGGGCAGCGTCCTGACTCCAGTCAATGTTTCCGAAGCTTTTTTTCAGCATGCCCACATGGGTCGCCTGCTCCTCCGGCTGGGGTACGGCCTTCAATGTCCCCTCCTCCAGCTTTTCCAGCGTAGACAGGATCAGCGGGCCGCCCTCGGCGCTCAGCTTATCGTGAAGGCTCCCGCCCGTCTCATCCGGCGCGACGGGAATCCTCACCTGTTCAAGCATATCGCCGGTATCCACCCCGGCGTCCATCTGCATGGTGGTAATGCCGGTCTCCGTCTCTCCGTTGATCACCGCCCACTGGATGGGGGCGGCCCCCCGGTACTTAGGAAGGAGCGACGCGTGGATGTTAATGCAGCCAAAGCGCGGGATATCCAGCAGCCGCTGCGGCAGGATCTGCCCGAAGGCTACCACCACGGCCACATCCGGCGCAAGCTCTTCCATCTCACGGATAAAGGCCTCGTCCCTGGCTTTCACCGGCTGATAGACCGGAATGCCAAGCTTAAGCGCCTTTTCCTTGACCGGCGTGACCTGGACGGCCTTTCCTCTGCCTTTGGGTTTATCCGGCTGCGTAACGACCGCGATCACCTGATGCCCTCCTCTGACCAGCGCCTCCAGGATCGGGACGGAAAATTCCGGTGTCCCCATAAAAACGATCTTCATCAATTATTCCTCAGTCCCTTCCATCGGCTCGGTATCTTCCAGTTCGCCCTCAACCAGATCCACATACAGCTCGCCGTGGAGATGGTCGCACTCGTGGCATATGGCTCTGGCCAGAAGATCTTCGCCTGTTACCGTAATCTCCTGCATGTTCGCGTCGAGCGCGCGGACCGTAACCTTCTGCGGCCTGGTCACCACGCCGGTCTTTCCGGGCACGCTTAAACAGCCCTCATATCCGGTCTGGCTGCCCTCCGCCGCCACGATCTGCGGGTTAATCAGAAGATACTGCTCGCCATCCTCTATATCGATCACCACGATCTGCTTCATCACCCCTACCTGGGGCGCCGCCAGACCTACCCCATTGGACTCGTACATGGTCTCGAACATATCCTCGATCAGTTCCCGAATCCTCGGTGTCACCGCCTTGACCGGTTTACACTCTTTCCTTAAGATCTCATCGCCGATGGTCCTGATTTTCCTGACTGCCATTTTTCTTTTCCATCCTTCCTGCACTTCTTTCACAGCAGATCGAATTGAATGCTTATGCTGCGGGTCATGCCGCTGGCCTCAAGCAGCGCTTCTATCTGATTTCGAATTTTTATCAGTATAACATAGTTTTCACTCTTCATATATAAAATTTTTCTATATACATCATTAAGTTTGTATACCGGCGCGTTGACCGGCCCGATCAGCTCTGCCTCCGGAAACGACCGGGCTTTGGCTGCAGCCGCTTCCATGGCTTCCTCCGCCGCCTGCTCCCCGGCGGAACCGATCAGAAGCGTCATCATGACGCACAGGGGCGGATAGCGCAGCAGCCTCCGGTATTCCATCTCTCTGGCGTAGAAAGCCTCGTAATCCTGGGCAGCGGCCGTCCGGATGCAATAATGCTGCGGACTGTAGGACTGGATCACGACCTTGCCTGCCCGGTCGGCCCGGCCTGCCCGGCCCGCCGCCTGGGTAAGGAGCTGAAACGTCCTTTCGCCGCATCGGAAATCCGGCGCATACAAAGACAGATCCGCCGCCAGGATCCCCACCAGAGTAACTGCCGGAAAGTCGTGCCCCTTCACGATCATCTGCGTCCCCACGAGGATATCGGCCTGCTGATCGGCAAAAGCCGAAAGGATGGCCTCATGGCCGCCCTTTTTCGACGTGGTATCCAGATCCATCCGAAGGATGCGCGCCTCGGGGAACGCCTCTCTGGCCATCGCCTCGATCTTTTCTGTTCCGGTGCCAAACGGCGCCAGATAGGGCGAACCGCACGCCGGGCATGCCTCCGGGCGGCGGATCTGATAGCCGCAGTAATGACAAACCATCTGCCCGTTTTGGTGGAGGGTCAGCGTTACATCACAGTGCGGGCACTTGATGGCTTCCCCGCAGCTTCTGCAGGAAAGGAAGCGGGAGTATCCCCGCCGGTTTAAAAAGAGCATGACCTGCTCTTTTTTCCGGAGCCTTTCCTCTATCTCCTCACGGAGAATGCGGCTGAAGATGGAGCGGTTCCCCTCCTTAAGCTCCTGGCGCATATCCACGATCCGGACCTTGGGAAGGAGGCTATTGTCCCTGGCCCTCTTACTGAGGCGGAAATACCCGTAGACTCCCTGGCGCGCTTTCGTATAGGTCTCTACCGAAGGCGTAGCCGAGCCCAGCACCAGACTGGCGCCGCTTAACTGCGCTCTTTGCTGTGCCACCTCTCTGGCATGATAGCGGGGCGTGATCTCGCTTTTGTACGCGTTCTCATGTTCCTCGTCAATAATGATCAGCCCGACATCCGGAAACGGGGTAAACAGCGTGGAGCGGGGACCGATCATGATCTGGATATCCCCGTTTTTCGCCCGTTCAAACTGGTCATACTTTTCCCCCTGCGAAAGGCGCGAATTCATAAAAGAGACCCGGCTCCCAAACCGCCGGGTAAAGCGCAGCACCGTCTGGTACGTCAGGGCGATCTCCGGGATAAGAAGAATGGCCTGCCGGCCAAGGCCGGTCACATGGCGGATCAGCTCCATGTAGACCTCGGTCTTTCCGCTCCCGGTCACCCCATGGATAAGATACGTTCCACGGATCCCCCGGTCGTACTGACGGATGATCCCTTCGGCCGCCGCCTGCTGTTCTGCATTTAACCGGATCTCTTCTTCCTGCTTTTCGTTTTTCGGGCGAAAGGCGGAAGCCGGATCCCGATAGGATGCCCGGGTATCCACAACGAGGATCCCCTTTTCTTCCAGAGGTTTGATGGAGGCCCTGGTCAGGTTCAGCTGGCCAACTGCCGCCGCATAGGGGATCACATCCGTCTCCCGGAAACTTTTCAGCAGCCGCTCTCTAGCCCGATAGTGCTTTCCGGCCGCCTCCGCAATGGCCGCTTCCAGCTCCTGTCCGCTGATCAGGCAGCGGATGTAACGGCTTTCCTGACGCCGCACCTTTTGTTTCACCGGAAGGACGGTCTTTAACGCTTGGTTCATGGTGCAGCCGTAGCGTTCTTTCATCCACCAGGCCAGCCGGATCAGCCCGGCTTCCGCCGGGACGCTCCCGCGGCAGACTCCGGCGACCGGCTTGATGCGCGCCGGATCATACTCCGCCCGGTCCGACAGCCCCACCACATAGCCGGTGCGGATGTGATCTCCCTTCCCAAAGGGCACCTGCACCCGGCAGCCTACATGGATCTCGTTAAGAAGCGTTTCGGGTATCCGGTATTGAAAGGATCTGTCCACCTTTTCATGGGTAATATCAATGATCACATCGGCAAACTCCGCCATCGCTCTCCTCACTTTGCTCCGCGTCGTTTCCGCCGGATGAGCGGCTTTCCTTCAGAAATTCCAGAAGCCTTTCGGCTGCCGTGCCAAGCCCCATGCTGTTGGAGCCTTTAAACAGGACGCAGTCGCCCTCACGTACCCAGGAAAGCAGCCACTCCTCCAGTGCGCTCTTTTCGGTGAAACAGCGGATTTCTCTGCCTTCCTTCTCTCCTCCGGCCGCGTCCCCGCACAGGGCACACCCGTTTCCGATCTCCGCGGCCAGTTCCCCCAAAAGGAGCACCAGATCCACCGGCTTTTCTGCCAGGAACCGGCCCACCTGACGATGGTATTTTGCCGCCTCCGGCCCCAGTTCCTTCATATCGGCCAGGACTGCCGCCCTGCGGCCGGAAACCTCCATATCGCACAGCACCTGGATCCCCGCCTTCATGGAAACCGGACTGGCATTATAGGAATCATCAATGACGGTCACGCCGCCCGCATGATGGATCTGCTGCCTCCCTTTCAGTCCGGAGAACCCTTCCAGGGCCGCGGCAGCCTTTTCCATGGGGATCCCGTTTTCCGCCGCGACCGCGAGGGCGGCAAGGCCGTTGACAACCATATGCTTTCCGTATACATGCAGACGTACCCGGACATGTTCTCCCGTCGCCCTGCGCACTGCGGTAAAGACTGGAAAGCCGTCCAGAAGGCCGACTTCTTCTCCGCGATAATCGCAGCCCGGCCCGATCCCGTAGGTAACGATCCGGCATCCTGGCCGGACTTTCACGCCCATCAGCCGGTCGTCGCCGCCATTTAGATAAAGAATACCGCCTCCCCTCATCCCGTCCTGGATGTGCAGCTTTTCCGCCAGGATATTTTCCCTTGATCCAAGCTGCTCGATATGCGCCACGCCGATATTCGTGATCACCGCCTGATCCAGCTGGGCCACCCGCGCGATCCGGGTCATTTCCCCAGGCTCACTTATCCCCAGCTCGATGACGCCGATCTGCGCATCCGGCGGGATCTCCGTTATGGTGATGGGGACACCGACCTGGCTGTTGCTGTTTCCCGGTGTCTGATAAACCGGGAAGCCGGCGGAAAGCGCCGCAGCGATCATTTCCCTTGTGGTCGTCTTGCCCACGCTTCCCGTGATGCCCACCAAGGGAATTTCCACGCGCCTCCGGTACCAGGCGCCGAAGGTCTGCAGGGCGTCCCGGGTATCCTTCACCCGGATCCACGGACGCTTCGCGTCCATCCGGTCGTGACGGCTGGTAAGAACGGCCGCCGCCCCCCGGGCAAACGCCTGATCGATAAACCGGTGCGCGTCCACCTTTTCTCCGACAATGGGGACAAAAAGATCCTGCCCCTTCATGATCCGGGAATCAATGCTGATATGGGCGATGGGCGTTTCGGGATCGCCGCACAGCAGCCTTCCCCCCACCGCTTCCACGATATCCTTTACTCTGATGTTTTCCATTGCTTTCCCGATCCTTCCTGCAGCTGGCTGACCGCCTCGTCCACTACCTCACGGTCCAAAAAATGCGTGCGGACACCGTTGATCTCCTGGTAATCTTCATGTCCCTTACCAATGACAGCGATCATATCGCCCTCCTGCGCGTGAAAGATCGCGTAGCGGATCGCCTCCCGGCGATCCGGGATCTCCAGGTAATCTCCCCCCGTCGGTACCAGCGTACTCCTGATATCCGCGAGGATATCTTCCGTCCTTTCAAACCGGGAATTATCCGCCGTGATGATGCTTAGATCGGCCATCTTTCCGGCAATCTCTCCCATGGAGTAGCGTCTGTCCTTGGCCCGGTTCCCGCCACATCCAAACACCACCACCAGACGTTTCGGATGATAGTGCCGGAGGGTCTTAAGCAGGCTTTCCATGCTGACTGCGTTATGCGCGTAGTCGATGATCACCTGGAACCGGTCGGAGGCGTAGGCGATCTCCATCCTGCCGTTCACATGAATCTGTTCCAGTCCGTTGGAAATGGCCTGTCCGGAAAGATTCAGGCAGCTGCACACGCTGACAGCCGCCAGGGCATTGCTGGCATTGAACCGGCCCGGGATCCCCACACGCGCCGGAAAAGATGCCTTTCCCGACACATCAAACGCCAGGCCCACAAACCCCGCTTCCGACAGATAGCGGACGTTTTCGCCCCGAAAATCCGCAGGCCGGTCTATCCCGTAGGTCAGTACAGGGCAAGAAGCCCGGGCAGTGATCTCCCCGGCCCATGGATCGTCCGCATTGACGATCCCCGTCCGGCATTGGCGAAACAGCTGCGCCTTGCACGCCAGATACTCCGCGAAATCGGCGTGCTCGCCGGGGCCGATATGGTCCGGCGAAAGATTGGTAAATACAGCGTAATCAAAACAGATTCCTGCTGTCCGCTGAAGCTTGAGCGCCTGTGAGGACACCTCCATCACCAGGTAACGGCAGCCGGCATGTACCATGCGGGCAAAATAGCGGTGAAGCTCATAGGATTCCGGAGTGGTGTTCCTGGTCGGCTCCTCCACCCCGTCGAAATAGACGCCGTTCGTCCCGATCATGCCGGTCTTTTCTCCGGCCGCCTCCAGAATGGCCCGGATCATATGGGTGGTCGTCGTCTTCCCTTTTGTTCCGGTAACACCGATCGTGACCAGTCTGGAAGCCGGATGCCCGAACCGCGCGGCAGACAAAAGCGCCAGCGCTTTCCTGCCGTTTTCCACCTGGATGACCGACGCGTCCGCGGGGAGCTCCACCGGACGATCGGTCACGAATACCCGCGTCCCCGCCGCGTAGACCTGCCGGCAGAAATCATGGGAATCCACGTTTGTCCCCTCCATGCACACAAACACGGCGCCGGGCCCGGCTTTCCGGGAATCGTAAACCACTTCCTCCACTTCCGCTTCTGTGCTTCCGCTTAAGAGCCGGTAGTCCAGCCCCGCTAGCCACTCGTTTATCCTCATTGGACGAATCTCCCTCCCCTTAAAACAGTCCGGTGATCACACCGTTTTCATCCACATCGATCCCCTCTGCCGCCGGTTTTTTGGGAAGTCCCGGCATGGTCATGATCGCTCCGGTCAACGCCACGACAAAACCTGCGCCCGCGGACACATAGGCATCTCTCACCTGAATCGTAAAATGCTCCGGACGGCCTAATTTCGTGGGATCGTCCGACAAAGAATACTGGGTCTTGGCCATACAGACAGGGAAATGGCCAAACCCCATATCCTCGGCCTTCTTAAGGGCGCGCTCCGCCGCCGGCGCAAAGCTGACGCCGTCGGCGCCGTAGATTTCTCTGGCTATCGTCCCGATCTTTTCCTTAAGACCGATCTCGTCCGGATACAGCGGGGCGAAATGGCTCTCCTTTTTCTCCAGCGTCTCCAGCACCTTTTCGGCCAGAGCCACGCCGCCTTCGCCGCCTTCTGCCCATACCCGGGAAAGTGCGAACGCGCAGCCTCTCTCTTCGCAGAAATTTCTGATCATCTCGTATTCCGCCTGCGTATCCGTGATGAAGGAATTTAAGGTCACGACAACAGGGACACCGAATTTCTGCAGGTTTTTGATATGCTTTTCCAGATTGACCATGCCCTTCTTCAGCGCTTCCAGGTTCTCCTGGCTTAAGTCGGTTTTCGCGACGCCGCCATTATATTTCAGCGCGCGGACGGTAGCCACCAAAACGACCGCATCCGGCTTAAGTCCCGCCATCCGGCACTTAATGTCAAAGAATTTTTCCGCGCCCAGATCCGCGCCGAATCCGGCCTCGGTGATGGTAATGTCCGCCAGCTTCATGGCCGTGCGGGTAGCCCGCACGCTGTTGCAGCCATGCGCGATATTTGCAAAGGGGCCGCCGTGAACCAGCGCGCCGGTGTTCTCTAACGTCTGGATCAGGTTCGGCTTTAACGCGTCTTTCAACAGGGCCGCCATGGCGCCTACCGCCTTAAGGTCTGCCGCCGTTACCGGCTCGCCCTGGAAATTATACGCGACAATGATCCGTCCCAGACGGGCCTTGAGATCCTCCATGCCGTCTGCCAGGCAGAGAATGGCCATGATCTCCGAAGCCACGGTGATCACAAAATGATCCTCCCGGACCACACCGTCTGCCTTCGCGCCCAGTCCGACCACAATGTTGCGCAGCACGCGGTCATTCATATCCAGGCAGCGCTTCCATAAGATCTGCCTGGTATCGATGCCAAGCGCGTTGCCCTGCTGAATGTGATTATCCAGCATCGCCGCCAGCAGGTTGTTTGCCGAAGTGATGGCATGGAAATCACCGGTAAAATGCAGGTTTAAGTCCTCCATGGGGACCACCTGGGCATATCCCCCTCCGGCCGCGCCGCCTTTGATGCCAAAGCATGGTCCCAGAGAGGGCTCACGCAGGGCGATGATCGCCTTCTTGTTCAGCCTGTGCATGGCCTGGCCCAGCCCGACGGTGGTCGTGGTCTTCCCCTCTCCCGCCGGCGTCGGATTGATGGCGGTCACCAGCACCAGCTTCCCGTCCGGCTTATCCTTCACCCGTTCCCAGAGCGCATCCGACAGTTTTGCCTTGTACTTTCCATAGAACTCCAGGTCATCCTCGCCGATCCCATAAGCGGCTGCCACCTCCTGAATGGGAAGCATCTGTGCCTCCTGCGCGATCGCAATGTCTGTTTTCATCGTACATCTCCTCCTCTGCTATGAAAATCTTGCGCCGGCGCGCGCAGGTTTACCTGTCCTGCGCAGCCATAAGCTGATTAAACTCCTCCATGGTCATCAGGATCTTCCGGGGCTTTGTTCCCTCCTCTTCGCCGACCACACCAGCATCCGCCAGCTGGTCCATGATCCGCGCGGCACGGTTAAAGCCGATCTTAAACGCGCGCTGCAGCATACCGATCGAGGCCTTTTCCTTCTCGATGATCAGCTTTCCCGCCTGTGTAAAATATTCGTCCTTACCCGGATCCGCGCCGGCCTGGCTGTGGGCCGCTCCGGCTTCCATACAGCCTTCCACTTCCGGACTGTATTGCGCCGTCATCCCCTGTTCTTTCAGGAAATCCACGACGGCGGATACTTCCTGATCGGAGACAAAGGCCCCCTGCACCCGCTGCGGCTTGGGGAATCCGGACGGATAAAAGAGCATATCTCCCTTACCCAGAAGTTTTTCCGCCCCATTCATATCGATAATGGTCCGGGAATCCACACCGGAAGATACCGAAAAGGCGATCCGCGAAGGAACGTTTGCCTTGATCAGGCCGGTAATTACATTGACCGACGGCCTTTGGGTGGCAATGACCAGATGGATGCCTGCCGCGCGCGCCAGCTGGGCCAGGCGGCAGATGGCGTCCTCGACTTCACCGGGAACCACCATCATCAGATCGGCAAGCTCGTCGATGATGATGACGATCTGCGGGAGCGGTTTCGGCCTTTGCTCCTCCGGCACATCCGTGATGGCTGAAACTTTTTCATTGTATCCCTTCAGGTCGCGCACATTATAGGCAGCAAACTTTTTGTATCGGTCTCCCATCTCCGCCACCGACCAGTTCAGAGCGCCGGATGCCTTTTTCGGGTCGGTGACCACCGGGATCAGCAGGTGGGGAATCCCGTTATACACACTCAGTTCCACGACCTTGGGGTCCACCATGATCAGTTTGACTTTTTCCGGATCCGACTTATAGATGATGCTCATGATCAGGGTATTGATGCACACGGACTTTCCGGAGCCCGTGGCGCCGGCAATCAGCAGGTGCGGCATTTTCGCGATATCCGCCATGACCGGCTGCCCGCCGATATCCTTGCCCACCGCGAAGGTCAGGCCGGATTTGCTGTTTTTAAAGCCGTCTGACTCCAGAAGCTCCCGGAGATAGACGATGGAATTTTCCTTGTTTGGCACTTCGATCCCCACGGCGGATTTGCCGGGGATCGGCGCCTCGATCCGTATCTCCGCCGCGGCCAGGCTCAGTTTGATGTCGTCCGCCAGACTGACGATCTTGCTGACTTTCACGCCCTGTTCCGGATGGAGCTCATAGCGGGTGACCGTGGGGCCGCAGCTGATATTGGTCACGGTTACGCCCACGCCGAAATTACGCAGAGTCTGCTGAAGCTTGATTGCCGTCTCCTTATATTCCTTATCCGAAAACGCACCCGCGGCCCGGCTGCCCCGCTTTAACAGCGTCAGCGGCGGGAAGACATACGGTTTTTTCGCTCTTTCCTTCTCGATCTGCACCCGGGCGCTAACCGCATCCGCGCCGCTGCCCTCCTGCGCTTCCTGCCGTTTCTGCTCTATCTTTTTCTGCAAAAGCTCCGTCTCGGTCTCGATCACCTTTCCCGTGGCCGTGACCACGCGCTTTGTCCCCTCCGGTACAAAAACACTATCTTCCAGCGGCACGTCACCGGTCTCCTCCGGCTCCTGCGAAATGGACACGCTCTCCGGCCAGCCCGCCGTGTTCGCCGGCCAATCCGCTGCGTTCGCCGGTGAAACCGTCATGTCATCCCGCGAGGCGGCCACGCTTTCCTGCGACATTGCCATGTCATCCCTCGCGGTCTCCTCCGGTTCCTCCGGCGCGGTCATATCCATCTCCGCCAGCGTCATGAACTCCCGATCCGGATAAAGCGCCGCCGTCCCTCTCCCGCCGGACGAAGCGCCCGCGCCCGTCTCTTCCTTCTCATCTTCCTCAAACGGCGCCTCGTCCATATACTCCGGCGGCGGCGCGATGCTTCCCGTGAACCGGTCATCCGCCGCTGCCTTGCTTTCCTTCAGGTGCTCAGTCAGCTCTTCCAGAGAATCCTCAGCTTCAGACATAAACCCGGTGATATTCGTGGCGCCAAAGTCCACGCCCCGCACCACATTTTCCTCCCGGTTCCTGCGCTGTTCCTCCTGGCGCTCCTTTCGCCGGCGCTCCACATCCTCCCGCGCGTACTGGTACGCCTTTCCGGATCCTCTTTTCACTGCCTTGACCAGGGATCGCTCTGTTATACACACCCCGCAGACGATCAGCAGGGCCAGGAGGACCAGATAGGTACCGATGGTTCCCACCACCGCGGTCAGCGCGGCGGAAAGCAGGCCGCCCACCAGGCCGCCTCCTCTCCCGCTGATGCTGGAATTCTGATAGTAAGCTAACAGGCTTTCTCCGCTTTCCAGCCGGATGCCGAACATCAGCTGCGACAATCCGCAGATGATCAGGGCTGCGCCAAGCGCGGCAGCCAGCTTAAGCTTCGCCTTCCGGTTGCCGGCGTTGGAAAGATAGAAACTGATCCCCACAAAAAGCAGGACCGGGACAATGTACCCGACCGTGCCGAACAGACCAAGCTGCAGGCTCCGCAAAAAATCGCCTACGACACCGCACAGATGAAAATTGCTTAAAAATAAAAGAACGGCTGCGGCAAATGCCAGGATGATCAGGACTTCAGCCCGCAAAAATGCAGGGACCTCCTCCTGGAATGTCTCCTGCTTTTTTGTCTGCTTCTGTGTACTGCCCTTGTCTTTTCTCCCTCGGGAGCTTCCGGATTTTTTTTGATTCTTACTCTCCTGTGCCACGAAAACGATGCCTCCCATACATGACCCGGCAGCGGGGCCTGTCGAATTCGTGCCCTGCCGGATCGTCCTTTGCGTGAAACCAAAACTAACCCATTATCAACAGTATACATAAGAATCCGAAAAATTGCAACCTTGTCCTCTCCCCGCCTCCAAAGACAGGATAACGCACAAAAAATACCGTGTCAGGCGAAGAATCGAATCCTCACCGACACGGCATATTATTTAATCGCCCAGGACATTCCGGATTGTCTTTGGTGTCCGGTAATTCCACGTGGAGATCTTGATCCCGCTTCTGCTGCTGGCCGCGTGGACGACCTGTCCGTTGCCGATATACAAAGCCACATGATTGATGGTTCCGCTGCTGTTCGCATAGAATACCAGATCGCCCGGACGCATCTCGCTGGAAGATACGGCCTTGCCCATCTTGGCCTGCGAACCGGAATAATGCGGCAGGCTGACGCCGAAATTTTTCAAGACCTGCATGGTAAATCCGGAGCAGTCCACGCCGTTTGTCAGGCTGGTGCCTCCCCACACATAGGGATTGCCCACAAACTGAAGAGCATAATTGACGATCCGCGAGCGCAGGGACGACGATGCCTGCGCGGCCTCCTCCAGCGGCGAGAATTTGATCGCCTCCGGAAGCGCGTAGCGCACCTCCACATTATTATCGCGCGTGGAAATATAGGCATGGTCCGTGCCTTCCCCGTCCGTCGCGTCCAGCTCGATCTCCACCCAGCCGTCCAGCTGCTGGAGTACCGTGTAGCGCTCTTCTTTGGAGATCTGCGTCCAGATCGTGGCATCGGTGGACGGCTCCGTCCGCACATTCAGGCGGTCCGTATTCACGATCGCCATCAGCGTGGCGGTCTGCACGGCCAGATCGCTGGCCTCCTGCCCGGTCGCCGTATATTGCGGGTCAGCCGTGATATATCCGGTAATATTCCCGGACTTTACCTTGTACCAGCCGTCCAGCGTCTCCAGGATCTCTCCGGCCGCCTTGCTGGTCATCTTTCCGATGATATTTCCGTCCATGGAAGGCTCGTCACGTACGTTCAGGTAATTATCGACTTTGGAGATCACAAGGTTATCATACTGGCTCAGGGCCATGGTCACCAGATCGAGCTCCCTCGCTTCGTTTAACGCATACTTAACTTCCACGTAATCCGCGGAGATATAGCCGGAAGAGATCTGCACCCAGCCGTCCAGTTCATCCAGCACCTCGTAGCGTTCATTCTGGAGGACCTGTCCCACGACATTGGACGGATCGAGCTCCGGCTCGCTGCGGACATTTAACTTATCCGCCAGGATGATGGCTCTCTTTTTGACATTGGGCCGGGCCGCCTCGATCGCCTCTTCTCCGGTCAGCACGTACTGGCTGCTGATGTAGCCGGAAAGGCCGCCGGATGTGATCTGGTACCAGTCTCCCTCCTGCCCCACGATCTCACAGGCGCTGTCACCCAGAAGCTTCCCGATGATCCTTCCGTCCCCGTCCGGTGTCTCGCGGATATTCAGGTATCCGCTCACCTGCACCAGACCCAGATTGGAATACGAATCCAGAACGGCCTGGATCTCTCCCGCTTCCACCGCCGCCGCTTCCGCCTCCAGGTCAACGGCCGCTTCCGCCAGCACCGCTTCCGCCTCCAGATCATCCGCAAGATCCAGGCTGTCCGCCGTCACCACCGCTAACGACCGGATCCGGATAAAATAATAGATCCCGAAACCAACCAGGATCAGCATGATCGCGGCAAGACCGGCAGCCGCGATGGTCCGCAGCTGCGGGAGTCCCCGCCGTCTCCTGCTCGCCCGGTTCAGATGTATCATATAGTCTCGATTTTCCAGCATGTCTGTTCTCTCCTTAGCTAAAACCCTCATGCGGCAGCGGACCCAGCCGCTGCCGGTAACAATGCAAAAGGGCCCGCGTACTGTATCACACCCGCAGCCCCGGCCCCTTCACACTCCCCGTACCTGGTTTCTCATTTTATCACAGATTACCGGCCGTGAAAATGTTAAATTTATTAAAATTTGATTACAAAATAAAAATTTTGTGTGAACCTCCGCCCGCCGCCGCGGTGACATGCCGGAATTGCCGCCGTCCTTTGCTCATTTGGCAAGCATCATCCGGTCATTGGCAAATTTTTCGCCGCTGGCTTCCTCGAATTTCTCGAGAAGATCCGCCACTTTGAGCTTTTTCTTGGCTTCACCCGCGATATCGTAAATGATCTTGCCGTCGTGCATCATGATCAGGCGGTTGCCGATCTGGATGGCATCGTTCATATTATGGGTAACCATCAACGCCGTCAGCTTCTGGCTGCTGACGATCTCTCCCGTCAGATCCAGCACCTTCTTTGCCGTCTTCGGATCCAGAGCAGCCGTATGCTCATCCAGAAGGAGGAGCTTTGGCTGTCTCAGGGTGGCCATCAGCAGCGTCAGTGCCTGCCGCTGGCCGCCGGAAAGCAGGCCCACCTTGCTGGTCATCCGCCCCTGTAGCCCCAAGCCGAGGCGGCTCAACGCGTCGTGGTAAAACTCCTTTTCCTCGGACCGGATCCCCCAGCCCAGTCCGCGCTTCTGCCCTCGCCGAAATGCCAGCGCCAGGTTTTCCTGGATCTCCATGCCGGCTGCCGTTCCCATCATCGGATCCTGGAAGACGCGTCCGATATACTTCGCCCGCTTATATTCCGGGTCCCGGGAAATATCCACGCCGTCGATGACGATCTTTCCGGAATCGATGGGATATACACCGGCGATCATGTTCAGCATCGTTGATTTTCCCGCGCCGTTTCCGCCGATGATCGTCACAAAATCGCCGGGATCCAGATGAAGATCAATGCCGTTTAAGGCCTTTTTTTCATTGATCGTCCCTTTGTTGAAGGTTTTCTTCACCCTGGTCAGTGTCAGCATTACTCTTCACCTCCATCTTCCGAATAGGCCTGCCTCAGCTTCCATTTATTCATGGCTACCGGAATACAAAGCGCCAGAGCGACAATGATCGCGGACAGAAGCTTCATATCGTTCGGATCCATCCCAAGCTGCAGGACGATGGCACGGATCATGAAGTAGACCACGGAACCGATCACCGCAGAGGTCAGCTTCCACGCGAAATGATTGAATTTCCCCAGGAGCACCTCACCGATCACGATCGCAGCCAGGCCGATCACGATCGCCCCCGTTCCCATGCCTACGTCCGCGTATTTCTGACTCTGGCAGACCAGCGCACCGGAAAGGCCCACCAGGCCATTGCTCAGCATCAGCGCCAGAAGCTTGGTCATCTTCGTATTAACGCCCAGCGCGCGGATCATGCTCTCATTATTTCCCGTAGCCCGCAGCGCGCTCCCGATCTCCGTGCCAAAAAACCAGTAAAGCACTGCCACCACCAGGATCGCGATGATGATGCCGATCACCAGCGATGACTGCGACTGGGTCAGGCCAAGCTTCTGCACCCAGGGCGCTGCCGTCTCTACCGTCTTGGTTCCCGTACGGCCCACCAGCCGGGAAATCAGCGTCTCTTCCTGCAGAAGGGGATTATTGCTCTTCCCGCCCATGATCCGCAGGTTGATCGACCAGAGGCCGATCTGCGTCAGAATCCCTGCCAGGATGGCCGGGATCTCAAATAACGTATGGAGCAGCCCGGTCACCGCTCCGGCCAGGACGCCGGCAAGAGCGGAAATTACGATCGCCGCCACCGGATCCATGTGAAAATTCAAAATCATAACCGCACAGACGCATCCGCCCAGCGCAAAACTTCCGTCTACCGTCAGATCGGCAATGTCAAGAAGCTTGTACGTAATATAAACGCCAAGCACCATGATCCCCCACAGCACGCCCTGGGCCGCCGCGCCCAAAAGGGCCGTAATTAAACCGCTCATGCCTAAAAAACCTCCACGCTTGCTCTGTACATGATAAAAGGCTTGCATAATAAGGAATAAAGCCGTCATCCCCTCTTATGCAAACCATTTACCGCCCGGAGGCGGCCCCGGAGGGCCGCCGCTCCGGACTTGTGTTTACTGAAATTCGGAAACATCGATTCCCAGAATGTCAGCCGTCTCCTGATTGATCTCCAGCTCGCATTCCTCAGCGGAAAGATAGCCGATCGGAATCTCACCCGGGTCTGCGCCGTTTACCAGGATATCGATGGCCTGCTCGCCGGCCATATAGCCCAGCTCATAGTAATCGATTCCGTAGGTAGCCAGTCCGCCGGCCTCAACCATGCCGCTCTCGCCGCAGATCACCGGAAGACCATTGTCATTGGCAACCATCGCCACCGTAGCCATGCCTGCCGCGATCATATTATCCGTCGGCGCGTAGATCGCGTCAACCTTTCCCACCATTGATTCAACAACGGTCTGGATCTCATTCGACGCAGAAACCGTGTACTCTACTGCCTCAAGGCCCTCTTCCTCGCAGGCCTCCTTTGCCATCTCCGCCTGGAGCACCGAATTCGACTCCGCGGAGCAGTACAGGATGCCCACCGTCTTCGCGTCCGGAATGAGCTGCTTTAACAGCTGGATCTGCTCAGCCACCGGCGTCAGGTCGGAAGTACCGGTTATATTGCCGCCGGGCGCGTCATTATCGGCCACCAATCCGGACTCTGCCGGGTCGGTCACCGCGGAAATCACGATCGGCGTATCGGCGATCACGCCCGCCACGGCCTGCGCCGCCTGGGTAGCAATCGCAAAGATCAGGTCATTATCGTCACTGGCAAACTTCTCGGCGATCGTCTGGCACGTGGACTGCTCGCCGGCCGCGTTCTGCTGGTCGGCTTCATACTGGATGCCCGCGTCGTCCAATGCGGCAAAGAAGCCCTCGTTCGCCTTATCCAGCGCATCATGCTGGGTCAGCTGCAGGACACCGATCTTATACACCTTATCCGATGTGCTCTCCGCAACCTCTTCTGCATCCTCCTCGGCCTCAGACTCTTCCTCCGCTTCCGCCGTCTCCCCGGCGCTTTCCGCCTCGGTCCCTGCCGCCGCCGTCGTCTCCGTCTCTCCGGATCCGCACGCCGTCAGGGATAATCCCATCACGCCGGCCATGACCAGAGCCAGCAGCTTTTTGCTTTTTCTCATAATATCCACTCTCCCTGCAAAAATAAGATCTTTCGGGCCACAGGCCCTGAAATCCTAACTATCATACTACAAAACAGGACGTCCGTCAATTTTATCACATTAATTTTTCCCGTTTTCCTCCTGCAGCGGCAGCGACACGAAAAACTCACTTCCCTCGTCCACCCTGGAGCGGACCTCGATGGTCCCGTGATAAAAGCCTACGATATGCTTTACGATGGAAAGGCCGAGTCCGGTGCCGCCCTGCTTCTTGCTCCGTCCTTTGTCGACCCGGTAGAACCGTTCGAAGATCCGGTCCAGCGATTCTTCCGGGATCCCGACGCCGTTATCCCTGACCCTAAACAGCAGGCGGCCGTCTTCCTCCCGCACGGTGACCCATACCTGCCCTCCCGGGCGGTTGTATTTAATGGCATTGGACATCAGATTGAGGAACAGCTCGCGGATCTGCTGCGGATTCGCGTTGACGCGGACGGGTGGGCAGTCCGTATGCAGAAAGACCCCAAGTTCGGCAGCCACGGGTTTTAGGGAATCGCAGACATCCTCCAAAAGCACCGCCACGCGCACCGGCGAGAAAGAGACTTCCGCCTCCTTCGCTTCCAGACGAGAGATCATCAGGATATCGTTGATCAGGCTGGTCATATGCACCGCTTCCTTCTTGATGCGGCGGACAAAGTCCTTCTGCATGGCCGGATCCGTGACGATATCATTCTCTAACAGCTCCGCGTACCCCTGGATGGAGGTGATCGGCGTCTTCAGTTCATGCGAGGCGTTGCTGAAAAATTCCTGGCGGATCATGCGCTCCCGTTCGATCTGCTCCACATACGCCTTCACGTTGTCGGACATCTTGACCGCCGTGGCGCCGATCACATTGATCTCCGGATAAGGGCTCGGGGTAAAC
Organism: uncultured Lachnospiraceae bacterium; assembly: GCA_964425595.1. Lineage (GTDB taxonomy): Bacteria > Bacillota > Clostridia > Lachnospirales > Lachnospiraceae > Caccovicinus. The sequence continues at coordinate 19,012 of CAYRMW010000008.1, read as the reverse complement.
TGCAGATCCATGCACGGCCCTTTCACCTTCATCATCTCGTTGGAAAGCTCCCGGATCGGCCGGATTACCGAGGTGACAAAGCGGTCCGTCACCCCAAGGGATACCAGCACCGCTACGGCAAAGCTGAGCCAGGCGGCCGGAAGCAGCATGGGAAGATATTCCCGCATTCCCGAAAAGGGCACGGCGATCCGTAGGATGATCCCGGACTCCGGCGACCGGTAAGACACATACAGCATCGTCTCTCTCATCGTCTCCGAATACCTGACCGAATAGCCCTCGCCCTCTTTCAGGGCCATGGCCACTTCCTCCCGCTCCAGATGATTGTCCATATCCTCCTCTTTGGCTCCGGTATCGGCAAGCACCGTCCCGTCCGCCGCGATAAACGTAAGCCGGCTCTGGTTGGGTTCGGAGATCTCCTCCATCTCCCTGACCCGCGTCTCCAGGTCATCCCCGTAATCCAGGATGCAGTCGATGCTCTTCAGCGTATAAAGCATATCCTTGCGCACCGTCCGCATCATCATGCTGCCGGCAGCAATGTAAAAGATCACGCTGTTTAACACCAGCGCCGCCAGCAAAACCTGGATAAACTTGATCAATATGGCTTTCCGCAACTTTTCCTCACCTCACCAGACGATAACCCACGCCTCTCACCGTTTTGATGCAGGAACCGCCCTCTTCGCCAAGCTTCTGGCGAAGCGTACGGATATGCATATCCAGCGTCCTGGTCTCGCCGTCATAGCTGTAGCCCCAGATCTGGTTAAGGAGCTCATCTCTGGTTACTACCCGCGACTGATGCTCCATCAGATAGACCAAAAGTTCATATTCCTTCAGGGTGATCTCCACTTTGCGCCCACCGCAGGTGACCTCCCTGGTTTTTTTATCGACCTCGATGCCGTCATAGGACAGCTTAAGGCTTTCTTCCTCCTGCCGCCCCGCGCGGCGCAGGAGGCTGCGGATCCGGGCGGACAGTTCCAGGATTCCAAAGGGCTTGACCATGTAGTCGTCGGCTCCGCCGTCCAACCCCATGACCTTATCCACTTCCTTGTCTTTGGCCGTCAGCATGATGACCGGCAGGTCGCGCACGTTTTCCATCTGACGGATCATTTTGACGGCGGCAATCCCGTCCATTTCCGGAAGCATCCAGTCCAGGATCACCAGGTCCGGCGCAAGCTCACGGATCCTGGCCAGCCCGTCCTCCGCTGTCTCATAGGCCTCCGCCTCGTAGCCAAATCCCTCCAGCGCGATTTTTAACAGATCACGGATGTTTTCATCGTCCTCGATCACATAGATCCGTTCCATCTTGCTCCTCCATTTTCTGCCGGTTCCGGGACAGGCTTACCTCTCATCCCGCACATAACCGGCAATATTATGGGCATGGTCCGATATCCGCTCCAGATCGCTGATCGCGTCCAGAAAGATCATGCCGGTTTCCGTCGTACATACATTTCGGGAAAGGCGATCCACATGGCGTTCGCGCAGATCCTCCTCCAGGCTGTCCACCCGCTCCTCGCACCGGACCACCTGACGGACCTCATACATATCGTGCCCTTCCCTGGCCTTAATGGCATGATCCACCGAATCCACCGCGGCGCAGATCAGCTCCTCCATCTCCGCCTGCGCGTCCGCGGAAAACCGGATATTCTTCCCGATCTTGCTTTCCGCCAGCTCCGCCAGGTTTTTACAGTGGTCGCCGATGCGTTCAATGTCGCTTATGGTATATAAAAGATTCTTGACCAGGCCGCGCTGCACCTCATTAAGCGAAAGACTGCTGACCTTCACCAGATAATCCGTCAGCATCTGCTCCATGTGGTTGATGGTTTCCTCATTCTTAAGCACCTCTTCGGCCTCCATCTGATCATTGCGAAGCAGCGCCTCCCCGGCGATCTTCAGATTGATCAGCGCGGTCTGCCCCATCCGGACCACCTCATGCTCCACATGCTCGATCGCAAAGGACGGGCTTTCCAGGATACGGCTGTCCAGGTGACGTCTCATCTCGGATCCCACATCCTCCCCTCTGATTTTTTCCTCCTTCGGCTCTTTCACCAGAAGGCAGGACAGCTTGACCAGATAATTGGTGAACGGGAAAAGGATGATGGTATTGGCGATATTAAACACCGTGTGGAAAACCGAGATCTGCACACTGTTGATCGGCGACGCCGCCCACACCGGATTAAATCGGAAAAGGACAAACATGACTGCGCCGAAGATCACCGCGCCGATGCAGTTAAAGAGCAGATGAATCATGGCGGCCCTCTTTGCCGTGCGGTGCGTACCCACGCTGGAAAGCAGCGCCGTAACGCAGGTGCCGATATTCTGGCCCAGGGTAATAAAAATAGCCGACTGCCAGTTGACCACACCGTTTAGGGCCAGTGTCTGCAGGATACCCACCGATGCCGAGGAACTCTGGATGATGGCGGTGACCACCGCGCCGGTCAGAATCCCCAGAAGAGGATTTTTCCCCAGGACAGCGAAGGCCTGGGAAAAGACCGGCGCGTCACGATAGGGCTCGATCGCCGATGACATGAAATCCAAACCGACAAACAGCAGGCCGAAGCCGACGATGATCTCGCCGATCTGCTTCTTTTTGGAATCGTGGGCAAACAGGGTGACCGCTGCGCCGACGCCCACTAAAAGGGGAGCGAAAAATTCCGGCTGCAGCATCTCTCCCCATTCACTCATGGATACGATCCAGCTGGTGACCGTCGTACCGATATTCGCTCCCATGATGATGCCGACTGCCTGGCTTAGACTGATCATTCCGGCGTTCACAAAGCCCACGACCATCACCGTGGTCGCGGAAGAACTCTGAATGATCGCGGTGATCCCCGCGCCGACCAAAACACCAAGCAGTTTATTTGAAGTCAGCACGCTCAAAAGCTGCTGCATCCGGCTTCCCGCCGATTTCTGCAGGCCGTCCGCCATCGCGTTCATGCCGTAAAGGAACATGCCCAGACCGCCAATAAACTGAAACAATACACCAACTGCTGCCATTCTATGATTTCCTCCTGTTTGCCATCACACCGTCTCCGACCGGCGGATCTGTCTTTGGTTTCTCTTGTAAAAGCATAGCAGAGGTATGTAAAATTTACTGCATCAATATGTAAAATTAATGTAAAATTTCCGCCCGTGTCAGGACAGGATCTCCCGATATACCCGCAGGACATTGCCATAAAAAACCGCTTCGATCTCTTCCGTACGGAACCCGTCCCGTTCCATGGCCTCTGCCAGCCGCTGCATCCCGGAAGCGTCGCCAAATTCCACCGCGTTCGGGATCCCGTCAAAATCCGAGCCGAGACCGATCACACCGATCCCGCCCACCTGCTTCATGTGGCGCATGTGTGCGAGAAGCTCCGAAAAATCCGCCATTTCTTCCTCACCCGCATTCGGGTCCCGGGCAACAAACGCCTTATTAAAATTGATCCCGGCCACGCCGCCTCGCTCCGCCAGCTTGCGGATCATCTCATCCGTCAGGTTTCGCGGATGCGGCGTAACCGCCCTGCAGTTGGAATGGCTGGCCACAAAGGGCTTTCTGGTATGGCAAAAGACATCCCAAATCCCCGCGTCATTCAGATGGGCGATATCAATGATCATCCCCATCTCCTCCATCGCTTCGACAAAGGCGATGCCCTTCTCCGTCAGTCCATGTTCCTCATCCGGCAAGTATCGAGCCTGCCCGGACGCGTCAACCACCCGCCGGTTCGGCCAGCCCAGCTCATTCTGATAATTCCAGGTCAGGGTCATCATCCGCACGCCAAGCTCATAAAGGATCCGCAGGTACGCCGTCGACCCCTGGCAGGCGCCGCCTTCTTCTACCGTAAGAAGAGCCGACATCCTTCCTCTGTTCCAGTTTTCCTCGATCTCCTTCCAACTGCGTACGATCCCGATCTGCTCCGTATTCGCCCGCATTTCCGTGAAAAAGGTGTCCGCCAGCCGGAGGCAGTAAAGAAACGGCGCATCGCTCGCGGCCTTCAGATTCGTAAACAGGGCGAAATTCTGCAGTCCGCACCCCCCCTTTTCCAGCTTATCCAGACTCACGCTTAGATCGCAGTTTTTCACCGACATATCTCCCCCTGCCTCGTGATCCCGGTAAAGGTGCAGGATCGTATCACAGTGCATATCAATAAATCTGATCATACTCCATCCTCCTCGTCTGTATCTTGTCTTCTGTATCTGTTCAGGACATTGCCTGCGAACGCTTACTATTCTACCACATCTCCACACAAATGGAAATTTATATCCGTTTCGGACACCACAAAAAGCCTGCTGCCGGCTGCAGTGCCGGTCACAGGCTTTCTGTGTTCATTTTATTCAAGTTCAGTCATCATAACCGGCAACGCCTCATCATCAGTCGCTGCGGAGAGCATCAATAGGATTCAGGCTCGCCGCACGGCTGGCCGGCATATAACCGAAAATCAGGCCGATTCCAACGGATACACTGAAGGAAATGACAACGGCGATCGGTGTCGGCGTCGCGGTAATTCCGATCAGGTTTCCCGCCACCCCGGTAACCAAAGAGCCAAAGATAATGCCGATCACACCGCCGATCGAACTGGTAACTGCTGCTTCAATAACAAACTGCTGCATGATCGTTCCTTTTTTTGCACCCAGGGATTTTCGAATACCGATCTCTCTGGTTCTCTCTGTTACCGAAACCAGCATGATGTTCATTACGCCTACGCCGGCAACCAGAAGGGAGATTCCGGCAATACCGCCAAGCATCGCCGACATCATGGCAATCTGCTCATTCAACGAATCCAGCAGCTCGCTGTTTGCGGTTATCGTGTAGAGATCATCATCCTTATATATATTATACAGGAACTCTTCGATCAACTCTGTGATGGTATCTGTATCATCTGTATCGATACTGGTAAAGGTATAGCTGGTAATATCCGCGCTCCTGGTCATCTTTGTGGCAATGCTGTACGGCATCCACAGGAAATCGTCCGTACCGCCTTCCTCCAGATCATCATCGTCCTGCCTTTCCACTACACCGACTATCGTAAAAGCATAACCGTTGATCTTAATTGTCTGATCCAGCGCTTCTTCCGCATTTCCGTAAAGATACCAGGCCACATAATATCCGACTACGCACACCTTATTCCTGGCTAAAATATCGGCATAAGAAATATTCCGTCCGGCTTCCAGCTCATACCCCATAATATCCAGATATTCTTCGCTGTATCCGCCTACCGAGGTATAATCCAGTTCCTCGGTCCCCTTTTTCACCACTGCCCCCACGCTTACGTTTGGCGACATTTGTGCAAACAGATCTTTATTCTCTTCATAGAAGCTGTACATTTCATCCACATCTACCGAACGGGAAGAAAGATTCGTCAGAGAGACCGAAATCCTGTTCACACCCATACTGGAAAAGCTTTCCACCACGGAAGCCATATATCCATTGACAATGCTTACCAGGATGATTACCGATGCAACGCCGATAATGATTCCAAGCATGGTTAAAAAGGATCGCATCTTATTGCTCCAGATGCTCTTCAATGCTAACTTAAAGGATTGCAGCATAATCTTTCACATCTCCATCAAAATTAATCTTTCCGTCTTGGACGCGGATGACCCGTTTCGCCTCCATGGCGATCGAATTGTCATGGGTGATCATGACAATAGTGTTGCCCTCTTCGTTCAGCTTCTTCAGGAAATTCAGCACCTCGCGGCTGGTTTTTGAATCCAACGCACCGGTGGGTTCGTCCGCCAGGATCAGCGACGGTTCTCCCGCCAGTGCTCTGGCAATCGAGACTCTCTGCTGCTGGCCGCCGGAAAGCTGGGATGGCATGTTCCTCCATTTTTCCTTCAGGCCTACCCTCTCCAGCGAAGCAAGCGCACGCTCCTTCCTCTCCTGAGGAGGTACCCCCGCATAAAGCAGGGGCAGCTCCACGTTTTCCAGGAGATTCAGCTTGGGAAGCAGATTATACTGCTGGAAGATAAAGCCGATCATCTTGTTGCGGATCTCCGCCAGTTCATCATCCTCCATAGCGCTTACATCCTCTCCCCCCAGGTAATATTCCCCGGCAGTAGGCACATCCAAAGCGCCGATAATATTCATCAGTGTAGACTTTCCACTTCCTGATTTTCCTACAATAGCCACAAATTCACCGCGACAGATCGTAAAAGAAACGCCGTCACTGGCCCGTACTTCTTCATCGCCCATCTGATATATTTTATAAATATCCCTCAGTTCAATCAATGGCTCACGGCTGTCCGTCTTTACTGGTTCCATGGCTTACATCCTCCCTCTGCATATACCCAGACTACCGCATGCCGCCGCCACCGCCGCCGGGAGCGCCGCCACCGCCGCCACCGCCGCCGGGCATGCCGCCGCCGCCACCGCCGCCGGGCATCATAAATGCGCTGCTTGAATCGGTAGAGGATTCCGCTACGTATACCTCCTGGCCTTCTTCCAGACCACTGATAATTTCAACGTAATCATCGCTGATCAATCCGGTCTCCACTTCTACCGCTCTAAAGCCTGCCGGAACCGATCCGTCTGCCTCCGTCACCGTATCGTCTCTTACATAAACCTGATTTCCGCGCATCAGCGAATCGACAGGAATCGACAAAACATCCTCTACAGAATCCAGAATGATCACGCCATCCACATTCATGCCGGGAAGAAGGTCTCCGACATCATCCATCGTTACCGTTACCGGATAAGTGGTAACACCGCTTGAATATGTACTCTGAAGACTGATATTTGTCACCGTTCCGGAAAACGTCTGATCTTCAAAGGCATCAGCTGTCACTTCTACCTTCTGTCCCACTTCCACACTCATAATATCCAGCTCATCGATGGACATTTCAAATGTAAGCTCGGAAAGATCATAAATAACCGCCAAACTGATCGTACTGCTTCCGCTCTTGTCGATAACATCGCCAACTTTATAAGATTTCGTAATGACCTGTCCGGAAATCGGCGCCGTGATCGTATAATCGTCATAACTGTCCTGCGTCGTTTCCAGCTGGGTCTCTGCCGATTCCACACTGGAGAGCGCATTGTCGACCGCATTCTCATAGGAGTCCAGAAGATCCGCTGCAGAGTCTGCCGTGATCTGGAAAATCGGCGTGCCATTTGTGATGTAAGAACCTTCCGTTACCAACAGAGCTTCCACTTTGATCGTGCCATCCAGATCGCCAATCATGATCGTATCTGTGGTCGGCTCAAAGCTGCCTTCCTCTACGCAGTAACAATCCCCTATGGTAGCGGTAGCTGCCATGCTGGTCGTCAGACCACCGGGGTTTTCTACCTCAATCGTCACATAGCGCACCAGCGTTCCTCCGGTCAGCACTTCTTCTCTTGCACTCACAGAAGAAACAGTTCCCAACAGCTCTTCGCCGGTGTCTGACAGACTGATGTAAGCTGTCATCCCCTGGGAGATGATCGCCGCCTCGCCGGAAAGAAAAGGAACCTTGAGCTTCATGATCTCATCATTATAGATGCTGCAGATCTGCGTACTCGATCCTACCGAATCGCCTTCCTCGATCAGCATCTCACTGATATATCCGCTCTTTGTCGCCTTATAAGTATTTCCGCTGATTTTTGCCTGGATTTCATTGTAATCATCTACAGCACTCTGATAATTTTTCTGTGCTCGGGCGAGAGAATTCGTTGCCGAAGTCAGCTGCGTCTCCATGCTGCTGGAATCGATCAAATACAGCACCTGTCCCTCTTCCACCTCGTCGCCTTCCTCAAAATCAGCAGAGATCACTTCGCCTTCCACCAGAGAGGTGATCTCATAAGTATCCTTTGGCGAAAGCGTTCCTGAAGAAGAAAGTTCAGAAGAAATCGATCTTCTCTCCACCGTCGCCGTACGCTGCTCGCTGGCCGCGGAAGCTGCCGCCGCAGCCTGCCGGCTTCGCAAATATGCGAAGCCGCCTCCGCAGCCTGCGATGACGACCACCAGAAGTGCCGCGATCATCTTTCTGCGTTTCTTTTTCTTCTTCAGTTTGATCTTATCAGTCGGTGACGCGGCCGATCCTCCGTCCGAAGCCTGGTCTTTCCCCTTCTTCGAAAGGAACGGGAGACTGAGCGGCCCTCTCTCCTTTTTCTCCTTGGGTGGCTTTTTTGCCTTCTCTGCCGATGCTTCCTTCGCTTTCGGTGCAGACGGATCTTTCTTTGCATTTGGGTCTTTTGCCCGACTGGTCCCTCTCTTCAAAGCAGCAAGCGGGAAACTGCTCTTCTTTCCGTCTCCCTGATTTTTGGGCTGCTTATCCATACGCTCATCCATGCTAAAACCTCACTCTAATTAATCTTCCAGGAAATCGGTTATCCTATATGTTGTATCGCCTTCATCGTCTTCTGTGTAACCGCTGCATACTACGATAATGTCATCGCCCACCTCAACCGATCCGTAAATGGAAAAAGCGAACTGCAGATCCGATGTCGTCAGCGAACACTCATAAGTATCCCCGTCATCGCCGGTAATCGTGATCGCGGTAGGCGTCATGATATCCGCCGACGAATAATAAATATTCGTAACGGTTCCGCTGATCACGCGGCTTCCCGTCGTATCGCTCCCCTCTTCCGTATAAATCCACACGGTCTTGGACGCAGTGTTATAATACATGATCACATAGCCGTATTCATCCTGAAGCGCACGGATGCTGCTCCTGCTCACCGCTTCACCATCAACAAAATAGCTGGCGTCATCCATGCTGAAGGGCAGCTGGGAAGACATGGTATTCCTCTTGTTGACCAGATACGGACCCTTAACGGTGGTATCCAGCATTTCAAGCGGATTGAGCTCGTCATCTGAACTTAAAGTAAGATCAAAAATGTCCCCATAAATCGTCGAAGAATCCTTCGGCTCCGTCTTTAATAGATTATAAAAAAGATTGATACAGTTATCTTCTGTAAGTACCTCGCTGGCGCTTAAGCTTTCCAGCTCTTCATTCAGCTCCAAAAAGGAAAATTTCGCCATACGGCTGCCATTCTGATCGCCGGTAAAATCATCATTCGTATATCCCAGCATAGCAAGCACAGCCCACGCGGCATCCTGCAGAGTAATGTACTCATCCGGACGGAACTGTCCGCCAAGATATCCCTTCATCCAGCCCTGTCTCGCCGCAATGCGGATATACGGCGCGTAATTACTGTCTACCGGTACATCAGCGTAAACCGAAACAGAGGCTACACTGTTTACTGTACTGCGGTATTCGGATGCATTCACCAGCATTGTAGCAAATTCGCCACGGCTAATATAACGACTCCCGTTCGAGGGACTCAAAATTCCTGTCAGCTCGATAACCTTCTTCCGCAAATCGTAAGTGGCTGACGCTTCAGCCGTGATCGGAAAAGCAGATGCGGCTGTCGCTGTAATTAATATAGAAGAAACAAGCTGTTTCGACTTCATCTTAACGCTCCTCTCTTTTGACCTTAACCCTCTTTTCAAACTACTCTATCATTGTATTGTGTTCATTTTGTGTTCATCCGCTTCTCTTTTTCCGGGTTTTTTTGTTTTTTTTTAATACAATACCGGTCAATTTCCTTTTTCTGCACAGAAAATCCTTCGATTCCGCCACTGCACCTGAGGCAGAATCGAAGGATCCCCATATGAACGCTCTCCGATCTTAACGAGGCGCCTGGCAAAGCACACGTGTCTGGCCGAGGATCTGATTCTCCAGATCGATCACCTCCGGCCTGATCTCCGGTCTCGGAATTCCCAGATATTTGCAAAGATCATCCAGTTTATCCTCCGCGATCCGCCTTCCGCTCCCGTAAAGAGCCTGAAGCTTCATCTTGTCCCGTTCAAAACGGGACACCTTCACCGGCTCATCCGGCCGGATGATAAAGATCTTCCCCTCCGTTTCCAGCCGGTCCATCTCTTCCTGCATCCGGTTGTATCGCTCAGGGATCTCCTCGATCGTCTTCAAAAGCTGGGGAAGCGGCGCGAAATAGCGCCGGAAGGCTTTCTGTGTCCAGCGGTCCGACGGTTTTTTGCGAAAGCCATGATGCCTGGTCAGCACCACCACCACTTTTTCGTAGCCTTTATCCAGGGCGCGCTGATAGGCAACCGGCATCGACAGCCCGCCATCCAGGTATTGTTTTCCATCAATTCCCACCATATGGGAAAGGATCGGGATGCTGCTGGAGGCCTGAACCGCCTTAAACATGTCGCTGCAATTATCCCGGTTAAAGTATACCGGCTGGCCTGTCCTGCATCGCGTGGCCACCGCTTCAAATTCCTGGGGCGATGAGGCAAACGCCTCATAATCAAAAGGAATCAGATTCTGGCTCAGCTCGCCGAAGAGAAATTCAAAGCTGAAGATCTCCCGCTTTTTGATCAGGTTCCGGAAGCTCATGAAACGCTTGTCATGCAGATAATCCAGATCCACCTTAACGGTCCGGCCAGGCTGTCCGCTGATGTAGCTGAGCGCATTCATGGAACCGGCGGACACGCCGTTTACATAGGAAAATCGGATCCCGTGCTCCATGAATACATCCAGTACCCCGGCAGTGAACAGTCCCCGCAGCGAACCGCCCTCCAGGACCAACGCTCCATCCGTCATGCACATCTGCCCTCCATTCCTGCAAAATTTCCTGTCAGTCTTCCAGCGCCTGACGGATGTCCTCGATGATGTCATCCGCATTCTCGATCCCGACGCTGAAACGGATCATAGACGGATCAACGCCCGCCTCAACCAGCTGCTCGTCATTTAACTGGCGATGGGTGTGGCTGGCCGGATGCAGCACGCAGGTTTTGGCGTCGGCTACATGGGTGGCGATCGAAGCCAGCCGTAGCTTATCCATGAACGCGCTGGCCGCGGCCCTTCCGCCTGTCAGGCCGAACGAGATGACGCCGCAGGTGCCATTGGGCATGTACTTCTGCGCCAGCGCGTAATACCGGTCGCCGGGCAGTCCAGGGTACTTCACCCATGCCACATCCTCGCGCGATGAGAGATACTGCGCGATCTTCAGCGCGTTCTCGCAGTGACGCGGCATCCGCAGATGCAGGCTTTCCAGGCCGGCATTTAGGAGGAACGCGTTCTGCGGAGACTGGATGCAGCCCAGATCACGCATCAGCTGCGCCGTTGCCTTGGTGATGTAGGCGCCTTTTCCGAAACGCTGGGTATAGATGATCCCATGATACGACGCGTCCGGCGTTGTCAGGCCCGGGAACTTATCCTTATGGGCATCCCAGTCAAAGTTGCCGCTGTCTACGATGCAGCCGCCTACCGCCATGCCGTGGCCATCCATGTATTTCGTGGTACTGTGGGTTACGATATCTGCCCCCCACTCGAAAGGCCTGCAGTTGATGGGCGTGGCAAATGTATTATCCAGGATCAGCGGCACCCCGTGGCTGTGGGCCAGACGGGCGAACTTCTCAATATCCAGCACCACTAACGCCGGATTCGCGATGGTCTCGGCGAATACACATTTCGTGTTGGGACGGAATTCCCTGGCCAGCTCCTCCTCCGAAAGGTCCGGATCCACCAGCGTCGTCTCGATGCCAAAACGCTTCAGCGTAACCGTCAGAAGATTCGACGTGCCGCCGTAGATGGTGGCGGAGCTGATCACATGATCTCCTGCAGAGCAGATATTGATGATGGCAAAAAAGTTTGCCGCCTGCCCGGAAGAAGTCAGCATGGCCGCTGCGCCGCCCTCCATCTCGCAGATCTTGGCCGCCACCGCGTCGTTGGTGGGATTCTGCAGCCTGGTGTAGAAATAGCCTTCTGCTTCCAGATCAAACAGCTTCCCCATCGCCTCGCTGGTAGAATATTTAAACGTAGTACTCTGATAAATCGGGACCTGTCTTGGCTCGCCGTTTCCCGGCTGCCAGCCGCCCTGGATACATGTCGTTTCGATGGAACGCTTCCTGCTCATATCGAAAATCCTCCTGTGTCATGTGTTCAACATGCCGGTCCGACCGGACCGGCTGCGATTTTTCTCACCGATAAGTCTATCACAATTTTTTCCATCTCACAACCTTTTGTTTTATCGTTCCGGTTCCTTCCAGTCTCCCGCCTGAATGCCGCAGCGTTCAAGAGCCTGGATCGTCTTCGTAAAGGACGGATAAATCGGATAGAAGAAACCTTCATACCAGAACTGGCTGTAATTTGGCTGGCGGCTCCCCGTCAGAGAATTTTCCCGCTGCACCAGTTCAAGGAGGATCCTCGCATTTTCATCCGAAATCAGCAGCAGCCGGCCCACCGGCATTTCTGTCTTCCGGCGGCTTAAACTCATGGCTGTCATTTCCTCCTGATATGCCTGATACACAGCAGCCAGTTCTTCCTGCGTTCCCTCCGGCATCTTCACATTCTGCGCGGGATCCATATAGACCATATTCGCCGCGGCTTCTTCCTCCGGAAGGGCGATCCCCGGATAAAGGGACTGCTTGTAGCCGGTTTCCGTGTAGATCCGGTCCGCTTCTTCGAGGACCGGCTCCAGAGACATCCGATACGCCCGGTATACCTTTTTCCCGCCGCTCAGGGTGTAGCGTACTGTCACATAGGAAGTATCGGCATCATACCGATCGCCCTGTTCCCGCTGCCGCGTTTGCCGGATTCCCTCTGCGGCGATTTCCAGAAGGGCATCCACATCAGAAACCGCTCCGTTCTGCACGACTCGGGGAATACCCGACTCGTAGATCTGATTTGCATCCCAGCTTATCCATCCGTCCCTGTCAAAGTCCACCGACGCAGAGACGATCTGTCCCGCATCCGGAAGATAGCTGTCATAACGCAGGATATCGAAGCGGAAGCCAAGTACGACTGCCAGCGCGGCAGCCAGGCAGGCAGCCATCGTCTTCCTGTGGCAGAACAGTTGTTTGAAATCAGCGTGATAGATCACTTCAATCACGCAATGCGAAATCACTCCGCCGGCTGCCGTGCCGAATATACTCCAGCCCAGGCTGCCGTTCATCAGCGTGAAAAACAAGGATCCGGCCAGCGCAAAGGGGGGCACCAGCAAAACCTTAATGACCTGTCCCGAAGCAGAAAACGCCATGGTCTTTCCGGCCGCTTCCGAAGGTCTGATCCGGTACAGGATCAGGCTGAAAACTGCTGCCAGCGCCACGGCCGCCAGCACTCCCGCCGCTTGCGCCGCCGTCATGCCGGCCGAGAGGGCCCGAACAGCCGCGTCCACCGGAGAAAGTCGCATCAGCACATCCTTCCAGATGCAGGGTGCTTCCTCATAATATGTCTGCAGGTAAGTCTGACAGAAGGAATAGATCAGTCCGCCTACGGCCGGGAAATACCCGAAAAACACCGCTGTTCCCAGGATAGAAGCAATCTTCGTCCCGGTAAACATCACCGCCAGGATCGTGACCATATACAGCAGGGTAAAATACAGCATATGGCACAGATATCCCTTTGCCGCTTCCGGCAGCAGCTCTGCCGAAAAGGCGCCGCCCGCCGCCGCTGCTGCCACGGTCATTGCCAGAATGATCAGATAGACCGCACCGGCGGTAAAAATTCCTCCGGTCACATGCACGGCAAACTGCATTTTACGCTTCACGGGAAGACTGTGGTAAAAGTCCACCTGCCTGCGATCCTGCAGATAGGAAAACGCGGCGATCCCCAGGACCACAGCCGTCACGCCCAGGATCAGCATAACCAGCGGGTTGGCGTTGGAAAAGCCCAGCATGGATAAGGCCTCCGCCTGCTTTTTTGCCGCGGCCGCTTCCCCGCCGATCTCCTCTGTGATATTCGAAAGCGTCATGGCCAGCGCGGTAGGCAGAGTAAAAAACAAAACCACACCCTCCAGTGCCGCCGCCCACAGCTTCCGTTTCATCTCCTCCCGGAGAAGATTAAAGTACAAGCGTCTTGATGTCATAACCGGCCACCTCCGTCTCACTGATAAAGATTTCTTCCAGGGATAAGGGAATCAACTCATAAAACAACGGTTCCATGGATTCCATGTAAGATCGCACCTCATGCTCCTGCCCCCGGACGGTCAGCGTATAAATGCTGCCTGTCTGCTCTTTCTTTACGATGTTCATTCCGTTCAGATCTTCCGCCGTCCTCCCCGGATTCAGCACGCACTGGACCTTATGAAGATTCAGTTTCATCTCGTCCAGATCTCTGGACAGAAGGATCCCGCCCCGGTGCAAAAGCCCCACATGATCGCAGATATCCTCCAGCTCCCGCAGATTATGCGAAGCGATCACCGGTGTCAGGCCTCGTTCTTCCATATCATTGGCAAACAGACTCTTTACCGTCTGGCGCATCACCGGATCCAGCCCGTCGAAGGTCTCATCACAGAAAAGATAATCGGTTCCCGCGCAGATGCCCAGAAGTACCGAAAGCTGTTTCTTCATCCCTTTGGAAAAGGTGCTGATCTTCCTGTCCTTCTTCAGCCCGAAGCTTTCCAGCAGATGAGAAAAGCGCTTCTCATCAAACGCCGGATACAGGCGCCGGTAAAACTGCATCATCTCCTGCGGCGTACTGTTCGAAAAAAAATACTGTTCATCTGAAATGTAAAAGAACCTCGCCTTCACCTCCGGGGCTTCCCACACACCCTGACCGTCTATGGTCACGGTTCCCTCGTCCGGCTTCAGAATGCCGCCGAGCATACGCAGGAAAGTACTTTTTCCCGCACCGTTGGTCCCGATCAGGCCGAAGACATCGCCCTCCCTGATCTCTGCCGTCACCCGGTCCACCGCAACAATCTCATCGAAACGTTTTGTGACCTGTTCTGTCTTAATCACTTGTCCTGTCCTCCTTGTTCTCTTTCCTATCCGCCGGCGTACGCGGATCGTTCTCTCCTTACTCCCTTTTGCCGGCTTTCTCCACCATATCCTTCATCTCTTCCCGGCTGATGCCACAGGCGATCCCCTCTTCGATCATCCGCGAAAACGCTTCCCGCCACTGTTCCCGCCGCTCATCCATAATCCCGCCGGTATCTGCCACAAAGCTGCCCTTTCCTTTAACGGAATAGATGTAGCCCTGCTGCTCCAGCTGGCGGTAAGCCCTCTGTATGGTGTTCGGGTTGATCGAAAGCTCCATCGCCTGGCTGCGGACTGACGGCATCTGCATCCCCGCCGGCAGGATCCCGCGTACGATCAGCTCTTTAAACCGTTCCGCCACCTGTTCATAAAGAGGTCGCCGGTCCTTATAATCCAGTACGATCACGCTGCCTCCTTTCTGTCTCCTGCCGCCTTCCCGTTTCCTGCCGCAGTTGACCATCTTGACCATTCCAACTGTATTAATACGATCAATACAATTATACCAAAAAGAAACGGCCCCGTCAAGGAACCGTTTCTTACTATTTTATGAACAATCACTCCGGCAGAACACCTGCCGGCGCTGTCTGCACAAAGCGCTGCGATCAGTTGGCCTTATACATGTCAACCAGCTTCTTTAAGTACTCGTATCTTGCTTTGGATTCGCTCTCATTCTTCGCGAACAGCTTCGCTGCTCTCTCCGGATTCTTCATGGCCAGGGACAGATAACGAACTTCGCCCTTCAGATAATCCTGATAGCCTTCCATCTTCGGCGCCTTGCTGTCTAAGGAGAACTTGTTCTCCGCAGCAGGATTGAAGCGGAACAGATGCCAGTAACCGCACTCAACAGCGAGCTTCTCCTCGGTCTGCGCCTTTGCCATGCCCTTCTTGATTCCGTGGTTGATACAGGGAGCGTAGGCAATGATCAGGGACGGACCCGGGTAAGCCTCTGCCTCCGCGATGGCCTTAACGGTCTGCGCGTAATCCGCACCCATGGAGATCTGCGCGACATACACATAGCCATAGCTCATCGCGATGGAAGCCAGGTCTTTCTTCTTTACGTCCTTACCGCCGGCGGCAAACTGCGCCACAGCGCCGGTAGGCGTAGCCTTGGAGGACTGACCGCCGGTATTGGAATATACCTCGGTATCGTAAACCATTACGTTGATATCCTTGCCGGATGCCAGGACATGATCCACGCCGCCAAAGCCGATATCGTAAGCCCAGCCGTCGCCGCCGAACACCCACTGCGACTTCTTAGCCAGGAAGTCCTTGTTCTCTACGATCTCCTTGCAGATATCGCAGTCGCATCCCTCTAACGCAGCAACCAGCTTATCGGTAGCATCGCCGTTGGTCGCGCCGCAGGAGAAGGTATCCAGCCATCCCTGGCAGGCTGCCTTGACTTCGTCGGAAGCCTTATCCGAAGCGGCCACGGTCTCAACCTTTGCCTTTAAACCGTCGCGGATCGCGTTCTGTGCCAGCAGCATGCCGTAACCGAACTCCGCGTTATCCTCGAACAGGGAGTTGCACCATGCAGGACCCTGACCCTTGGCATTTACGGTGTAAGGCGTGGACGGTGAAGAGTTGCCCCAGATCGAAGAGCATCCGGTCGCGTTGGCGATATACATCCGGTCGCCGAACAGCTGGGTGATCAGCTTTGCGTAAGGCGTCTCGCCGCAGCCCGCGCATGCGCCGGAGAACTCGAGGAGCGGCTGCTTAAACTGCGAACCCTTAACCGTGGTAGCCTTAAACTTGGCAACAACCTCTTCCTTGATCGGAAGTGTCTGGCCAAAGTCGTAGATCGGCTGCTCATCCAGATTGTCCGCAAGGGTTTCCATGGTCAGCGCCTTGTTGCCCCTCATACCCGGGCATACATTCGCGCAGGAGCCGCATCCGGTACAGTCAAGCGCGGATACCGTCATCGCGAACTTATAGCCGGGCATACCGGTCATATCCTTCATCTTCATATCGGCGGGAGCCTTGGCTGCCTCCTCGGCAGTCATCGCCACCGGACGGATAACCGCATGAGGACAAACATAAGAGCAGAAGTTGCACTGGATACAGTTATCCGGATTCCATACCGGAACATTTACCGCGATACCGCGCTTCTCATATGCGGAAGAGCCGGAGGGGGTGGTTCCGTCTACGTACTCCTTGAACGCGGATACCGGCAGGGTATTGCCTTCCTGAGCGGAAACCTTGGTCTGGATATTGTTGACAAAGTCCACAACGTCCTTTCTTCCCTCGGTGATCACCTTGTAATCCAGGCCCTCGTCCTCGCAGTCCTTCCAGGACTCCGGAACCACGACCTGATGCACGTTCTTTGCGCCGGCATCGATCGCCGCCCAGTTCTTCTCGACAACGTCCTGACCCTTGCGGCCGTAGGTCTTCTGCGCAGCGTCCTTCATCAGCTGGTTTGCCTTGTCGGAAGGAATGATTCCGGTCAGCTCGAAGAATGCGGACTGCAGGATGGTGTTGATCCTGGTCGGACCCATGCCGGTCTCGATACCGATCTTAACCCCGTCGATGGTGTAGAACTTAATGTTGTGGTCAGCAATGAACTTCTTTACCTGTCCGGGCAGATGCTCCTCTAATTCCTCGTCGGACCACGGACAGTTCAGCAGGAAGGTGCCGCCGTCCACCAGCTCCTGGACCATATTGTACTTGCGCACATACGCAGGATTATGGCAGGCAACAAAGTCAGCCTTGCGGATCAGGTAAGTGGACTTGATCGGCGTGTGGCCGAAACGCAGGTGAGACATGGTAACGCCGCCGGACTTCTTGGAGTCATAGTCAAAATAGGCCTGCGCGTACATATCGGTGTTGTCGCCAATGATCTTGATGGAGTTCTTGTTCGCGCCTACCGTTCCGTCTGCGCCAAGACCCCAGAACTTGCAGTTGGTGGTGCCTTCGGGGGTGGTGACTAACGGCTCGCCCAGCTTTAAGGATAAACCGGTCACATCATCCTCGATGCCCAGGGTAAATCTCTTCTTCTCGGTGTTCTCATAAACCGCAACGATCTGCGCCGGGGTGGTATCCTTGGATCCCAGACCGTAACGGCCGGTGTATACCGGAACCGCGTCAAACTTCGTTCCCTTCAATGCCGCTACGACATCCAGATACAGCGGCTCGCCTAAGGAACCGGGCTCCTTCGTCCTGTCTAATACCGTAATCTTCTTCACCGTATCCGGGATCGCGCTGATCAGCGCCTCTGCACAGAACGGACGATACAGACGTACCTTAACCACGCCTACCTTCGCGCCGGAGGTTTTGATCATGTAATCAACGGTCTCCTCGATGGTATCGTTGACCGAACCCATGGCGATGATCACCTGCTCCGCATCCGGAGCGCCGTAGTAGTTAAACAGCTTGTAATCGGTGCCGATCTTGGCGTTCACCTTGTCCATATACTCCTGAACAATCGCCGGAAGCGCGTCATAGTAAGGATTGCAGGCCTCCCGCGCCTGGAAGAAGATATCCGGATTCTGCGCGGAACCTCTCTGTACCGGATGGTTCGGATTCAGCGCGTGCTTGCGGAACTCCGCAACCGCATCCATATCGACCAGGTCCTTCAGATCCTCGTAATCCCATGTCTCGATCTTCTGGATCTCATGGGAGGTACGGAAACCGTCAAAGAAATTGATGAAAGGAACCTTGCCCTTGATCGCGGAGCAGTGCGCAACCGGGGTCAGGTCCATGACTTCCTGTACACTGGACTCGCACAGCATGGCGCATCCAGTCTGGCGACAGGCATAAACGTCAGAGTGATCGCCGAAAATTGACAGCGCATGGGAAGCGATCGCGCGTGCAGATACATTAACTACGCCCGGCAGCTGCTCGCCGGCAATCTTATAAAGGTTCGGGATCATCAGAAGAAGACCCTGAGAAGCCGTATACGTCGTGGTCAGCGCGCCGGCAGCCAGGGAGCCATGTACCGCACCGGCGGCACCGGCTTCGGACTGCATCTCGGTTACCTGTACAGTGCGGCCGAAAATGTTGGTTCTTCCATCGGTTGCCCACTCGTCCGTATGCTCAGCCATAACAGAAGAAGGGGTAATCGGATAGATGGCAGCGACATCCGTATAAGCATAAGACGCATGGGATGCGGCCTGATTGCCA
Organism: uncultured Lachnospiraceae bacterium; assembly: GCA_964425595.1. GTDB lineage: Bacteria > Bacillota > Clostridia > Lachnospirales > Lachnospiraceae > Caccovicinus. The sequence continues at coordinate 218 of CAYRMW010000008.1, read as the reverse complement.
TCCATGGTTTTCATTTTTCTTGCCATTCTATTTTCCTCCTGCATAAAATGTGTGGATAGCGAAATCTCTGCCCTGCAGAGACTCCTGACCTGAATATATTATATCAACAAATCCATAAAATGCAAATAATTACGTCAAAAAATACAATGTTTTTGAGGCCGTGTTTTCCCCATATAATCAGGAAAACACGGCCTCATTCCGCTTGCGCAAGCCCCCCC
>CAYRMW010000007.1:0-57262 GCA_964425595.1 uncultured Lachnospiraceae bacterium | reverse complement strand
GTACGACGGCATGATGGCCCTGGATATCTCCTTTGTCGATGAGGACGGAGAAGAGGTCGAGCCGGACGGCGAGGTACAGGTGTCCATCGAGATGAAAAAAGGCCTGCTTCCGGACGATGTCGATCTTTCCGCAGTGGCGGTCTACCACCTGAAAGAGGCAGGCGACGGCACGGTGGAAGTCGAGACGGTGGCTGACGGCGCGGATCAAACGGGCGGCAGCATCCTGAGCGCGGATGAAGCTGCGGCGGTGCAGGACGAAATAGAGATCGGCAGCAGCACGACTGCGGTCGCCGCGTTCAGCGTAGACAGCTTCTCTTCCTTCGCGATTGCCTGGGGAGACGGCGGGGCAGCTGCGTACCCGGCCGGCAGTCTGACCATCACCGATGATATCGTAAACAGCGGCAACCTCATTGCGGTGCCGTTGGATGTCTTAGACGTCAAGGTAGCTGAGTACGTATGGTACCGGAGCGAGAACGGTTCGGGAAATTGGACCGAAGTGGAAGCGCACACCTACAAAGGCGAGTTAAGCAACTTAAGCGGCGAGAAGAATGCGTGTCTGAATGTCTCGGTGGACAGCTGGGAGCAGGGGACGGATACGCTATGGTACTACCGGGTGGAAGCATACGATGAAAACGGGACGCGTCTGGCGACGTCGGATACTTACCAGAACGCATATTACACGGAATTGCAAAACGGCAGCTTTGAGACTCCGGACAACGCGTACAATCCCAGCGGCTCCGACTCCTTTGAATGGACGCAGGCGGACTACCTGAGGCTGGACGGTGTCTGGAAGACCACCGCGGAATCAGGTGAAAAAGGAAATGAGATCGAGATCCTGCATGTCAATAAAGGGCAGGGCAATAGTACCGCGCTGAAGAAGTATTACGCGTGGGGAAGCAATCTGCCAGAAGTGGCGCCGGACGGCGAGCAGTTTGCCGAGTTAAACGGAGGCAATGCGGGCGCCCTGTACCAGGATGTACTGACACTGGAAGGGCAGGACTTAAACTACTGGTTATCGCACCGGGCCAGAGGCACCGACAGTACACTCGTGGAATACGATACCATGTACCTGGTGATCATGCCTACCAAGATCGCGCAAGAGAATAACCTCACCACCCAGACGAGGCTGGAGAACTTTTTGGGGCAGCATGGGGTGAACAGCGATACTTCCTATGGTAGTGAAGGTTCGGCCAAACTCTACGACAAGGACGGCATCATGATCTACCGGATCACCAGCGACGATCAGGACTGGCACTCCATTTCCGGGACGGATTATGTGGCGACCGCTTACCTGACACGGTTCTTCTTTGTTTCCGGCGCGACCGCATCGGGAAGCAAGACCATAGGCAACTTCCTGGATCAGGTGGGATTCAGTACGAAACTGCCGCCGGTCGAGGAAGGCAAAGGCCATCTGGTCATCAAAAAGACAGTTGAGGGCCTGACGGACGAGGAGATGAAGACGTATCAGGTAGTTCTGACCGGAACACCCGATGCCGACAGCAAGCATACGCTGGACGGCTTTGCTACATCCGGTACCGATTCGGTTCAATACCTGAATCTGGATGCGGGCGCCACATATACGATCAAGGAGTCGGTCCCCGACGGCGCACTGAAAGAGAAATACAAGGTCACGACCTGGGTATCGAAGGACGGCGGGAAGACTTTTGAAGAAAGCGATGCCGCCAAGATCACCATCGAGAGCGGCCAGACTTCCACCGTGGAATTTGTCAACATCTATACGCGGAAGACGGGGACGCTGACGGTTAAGAAGGTCGTCGGCGGGAACATGCCGGATACCGAAGCGGAGTTTACCTTTGTCCTTACCCTGGCGGATAAGGATGGGACGGCATGCACCGGGAAGATTTGGGCAGATGATGAGAAGGAGTACTGCTATACCGATTTGAGAAGTCTGGGAACGGATAAAGATGCCGGATACGTCTTTACCTTATCGCATGGGGATGAGATCACGTTCACGGTTCCCTGCGGCTATGACTGGACCGTGACCGAGGTTAAGCCAAACGGCTATTCGGGCGTGTCCTACGTGATCGATGGCACCGATAAGGTGTCCGGCAGCTACACGGCATCCGGAAAGGTATCCGGCAGCAATACAGTGGTCTTTACGAATGTAAAGTCGGTCAATACACCGACCGGCATCTTATCCGACCGGTCCCCCTACCTGATGCTGCTGGCCGCAGCGGCCATCGGCGCCGCCGGATTGATCTATCCCAGCTGCCGTCGCAGACGCAGCAAAGGAGACAGGTAAGGAGCAGGATATATGGCAGCAAGGAATATGGATGACATCGCGGAAGTATTTAAGACCCTGCGCTTTAGGAAGACCTTCGTCGGCGGCGTAGATGAGAAATCGGTCTGGAAGCAGCTGGACATGCTGCAAAAGGAATACCGATCCGCTTATGAGATGCAGGAGGAACGCTTTAAGGCGCTCCTTCAGGAAAGGGACGAGGAGATCGCCTCGCTGAAGGCGAGTCTCCCCCAGGACCCTGCCCATGAATAGCAGACGAAAAGGAAAAAAGCGGCAGGAGAAGGAGCAGGACGTCACGCCGGAGCAGGTGATCCGCGCGCGGCTCCGGCGTCTCTCCGGAAACGAAGAGATCGCCTCCTTCTTCTCCAAACTGGTGATGATGATCCTGCTTTTATGGGTGCTCTTTGGCGTCCTGTTCGGCATCACGCCGATGGCGAACAACGACATGTCCCCCTCGATCAGCGCGGGCGATCTGCTTCTGTATTACCGTCTGGAGCAGACCTACCGCACCGACGATGTGATCGTGTTTGAAAAGGACGGGACGGAGTATGTCGGCAGGATCGCCGGCAAAAGCGGCGAGACGGTGGAGATCACGGAGGACTCCCAGCTGAAGGTCAACGGCAACACGGTGATCGAGACGGATATCTTTTACACCACGTCCCGCTATGAGGACGGCATCGATTATCCGGTGGAGCTGGGGGACGATGAGTACTTCATCCTTTGCGACTACCGGAGCGGGGCAAAGGACAGCCGCTATTTCGGGCCGGTCAGCCGCAGCGAGATCAAGGGGAAAGTGATCACGGTGCTCAGGCGTTCAAGCCTGTAGCGGCGTATGGGATATCCCTGAACTGACGCCGCTTATCCGGGTTAATACCACCACAGTTTCTGCGGTGATATGTATAAAAGAACAAGAAAAAAGGATAATGAAAGTGAGGACGAAGTTATGAGGAAAAACACGTTGGCGAAAAAGCTGATAGCCGGTTTGCTGACAGGCACGATGCTGATGTCCATGGGGATGAACGCTTTTGCTGAAACGACGGAAGTGGCCGTGACGACGGGAGATGTGTCGGCATTGACGAACAACAAGGACCAAAGCAACAAACCCAACAATAAGAACCCCGGTCTGACCACGATCGATTCGGTTCCGCTGAAAAAGATCGTACTGACGGATGGGAAGACCTACGCGCCCGATACTCAGTTCACGTTTGAGATCAAGCCGGGCGAGCCGGGGAACTATAAGAATGACGGAAAAACCTATCCGGTCAAGGCGGGCCCGAACGGCGGCGTCACTGTCAATAATCCGGAGCGTTTTTCTTCCGATGAAGAACTTGCCGAGGAGTATAGCCGGGTTGGCGAGCTGGTTTTCAATATCAGTGCCTTTAAAGATTCCGGTGTTTACAGTTATATTCTGACTGAAAAAAATACAGGGTATGAAGGTGTCGGCTATTCCAGCGAAAAATATGTGATTTATGTGTTCGTGGAGAAAGGTAATGATGGAAAATTCTACATCGCTGCCGTTACCGCGACCAAGGATGGCGACACCAACGTGATCGATCTGACCAAGAAAGACAAGGCATCCTCTATCGTATTTACCAACAACTACGGAAAGGAAGACCGGGAGGACGACTATGTTTACGACCTGATCGTCACCAAGAAAGTAAGCGGAAACCAGGGCGAGAGCTCGAGAGAGTTCCGGGTAACGATTAAGATCAACAATAACAATAACAAGGTCGATTCCAAGAAGTACTATGCCGTGAAGTATATGGGCGATGATGAGGAGTCCGGTACGGAGGTGCCTATTAAGAACGGCTCGGTGAACATCACCCTGAAGGACGGCGAGTCCATCCACATCTATGGTCTGACGGAAAATGATGTATTTAAGATCGATGAGGAAGATTTGTCGAAAGATGGCTATACCGTAACCTATGAAGCATCTGATGAGATTACGGTGAATGGTAAAGAATCAGTCCGCGGCGATTATATCACCGGTAATCTGACTAAGAACGGCGGCGTGGTTACTATTATCAACAGCAAGAACATTACCACACCGACCGGTATCGCGATGACCTTCGCGCCCTATGCGGTCATGGTCGTATGCGCCGGCGTCTTCGCGGTGATGTTCCTGCGCAGGAAAAAAGAAGATTACTAATTCATAAAACCAGTTGACGCGGGTGTTTTCCGGCGCCGGTTATGACCGGGATCCCGCCGCCCGTCCGTAAGGGATGAGCAGGCCGGGTCCCGCTCCGGGAGGTGAATGGATTTGGAAACCGCAGTTAAGGCTGCCAGATTGGGAAACCGCATCCTGAGCCTGATGGCCTCCGTCTTGATCCTGGCCATGTTCGCTTACGGCGGTTACTCCCTCTGGGACAGCTACATGGTCAATCAGGGCGCGTTTTTATCGAGCGACCTGCTCAAGTACAAGCCCCAGCTTTCCGGAGGCGGAGGAGCAAACTATTCCCTGGAGGAACTGATCGCCATCAACCCGGATACCCGGGCGTGGATCACCATCGATGATACCCATATGGATTACCCGGTGGTGCAGGGGGAAACCGACATGGAGTACGTAAACAAGGACATTTTCGGCGAATTTTCCCTGTCCGGCTCCATTTTCATGTCCTGCTTAAACAGTCCCGATTTCTCGGACGCGTATACGCTGATCTATGGCCACCATATGGATAATTCGGCCATGTTCAGCGACGTGATGGAATTTTTGGATGCGGATTATTTCGAATCGCACCAGACCGGAACGCTGTTTCTGCCGGACCGGACGTATCGGATCACCCTGTTTGCCTGCATTGAGGCGGACGGCTATGATACGCTGATCTACAACCCGGGCCCGGATTTTGCGACCGGCGAATTGCTGGAATATCTGAAAACCTCCTCCACCCAGTACCGGGATATCGGCGTGACGGCGGGGGATAAGATCATCGGCCTTTCCACTTGTGTGGACGCCCAGACCACGGAACGTGCGGTCCTGTTTGGTCGGTTAGAAGAATACTAAGCACACAAAGGGGGTGCAAGAGATATGTTTCGGAGAATAAAGAAAAGTCTGGCGGGTGTCCTGGCTGCCGCGGTGTTTGGCGCGATGATGTTCCCGACGGCGGCGTTTGCCCAGGCGTCGGTTTCCGTCACTATTCCGGTGACTGTCCGCGTCAGCGGAAGCGGCGCGCCGTCAGGCACCGAATTTAAGCTGGTCATCGAAGGTGTTGATGACGCGCCCATGCCGGAGGAGACGACGGTCGTGGTCGTTGGCAGCGGGGATGCGTCCTTCGGCCCCATCTGGTATACGTCGCCCAATGACTACCAGTATCGGATTTACCAGGAGTCCACGAGCGTGGCCAACTATACCTGCGACAGTACGGTATATACGGTCACGGTCGAGATCATCAACGACGGGGACGACGGTCTGACGGCCACGGTAGTTGCCGGTAAGGACGGGACGACGGAGAAGGCGGACGAGATCGTCTTTACCAACACCTACAGCGATCCGGGCAGCAGCAGCGGAGGTGGTGATGACAGCGGCGATGACGACGGCACCACCACAGTGACTGCCAGCGGGACTACGGTGAGTACCGGCGGGAGCGGGAGCAGTGGGAACGGCAGTAGCAGTGGCAGTGTGGGCAGCGGCGGAAGCAGCAGTGGCAGCGGGAGCAGCAGCGGCGGAAGCAGCAGCGGCAGCGGGAGCAGCACGACCTCCAGCGATCCCGGCAGCGGAAACTCTTCGGGCGGAGGGGACGGTACGCCATCGTCGGATACCGGCGAGACCGTGGAGATCACCGACCCGGACGTTGAGCTCGCGTTTTTACCGAAGACCGGCGACCGTTCCCTTACCTACGGCATCCTTCTGGCTGTGCTTCTGGTCAGCGGCGTCCTGGCAGGCGGTCTGTACTGGAAACGGAATAAGATGGAAAATACGAAGAACTAAGACTTCCCGTGCCCTGCCGTGATGGAATGTGCGGGAGGCAGAGAAGTCTGGGACAGGCATGAGATGAAGAACGGAAGGGCTTTAAGCGGCGCCTTCCGTTTTTTGGTTTGTTGGGCGGCGCGCGTTCGTGCGGACACAGGAAACCACGCTCTTTCGCATTGTATCCATCTCGGGAACATGCTATAATCGGGAAAGACACAGGGCGACGGGCGCCTTCTGCGCCGGTTTAAACCGGCGCGGCGCGCGGGATAGAAGGAAGTGAGGAAATGGACCCAACGGTAAGCATTATTGTTCCGATTTACAACGCGGAAAACGACCTGCGTCGATGCATTGAGAGCATCTTAAAGCAGGACTATACGGATTTTGAGCTGATCTTGTCGGATGACGGCAGCACGGATGCTTCGGGAAGCATCTGTGATGAATACGCTGCCTGTGACGCGCGAATTCGCGTGATCCATAAGGAGAATTCCGGGGTGTCGGATACCCGGAACCGGGCGATGCGTTTGGCCAGGGGTACCTATCTGCAGTTTGTGGACAGCGACGACTGGCTGACACCGGACGCGACCCGGCTTCTGGTGCGGACGGCGCGGGAGCAGAGCTGCGATATGGTGATCGCGGATTTCTATCGGGTGGTCGGCGAGCGGGTGTCCCACAAGGGGGATATCGAGGAAGACCGGGTGCTGACCCGGGAGGAGTTTGCCGCCTGCATGATGGAGGACCCGGCCGATTTCTATTACGGCGTTTTGTGGAACAAGCTGTATCGCCGGGATATTGTGGAAGAGCATCACCTGCGGATGAATGTGGAGATCAGCTGGTGTGAAGATTTCATGTTTAATCTGGAGTATATCCGCTGGGCGGACTCTTTTTACGCGCTGCGAACGCCGATTTACTATTATGTGAAGCGAAAGGGTTCGCTGGTGACGCAGGGGATGAGCATCAGCAAGACCATTAAGACGAAGCTGACGGTCTTCGCTTACTATAATAATTTTTACAAGCACGTCCTGGATGAGGAGGAGTACGAAAAGAACCGCCTGCAGGTTTATCGCTTCCTGATCGACGCCGCGTCGGACGGCATCCTGGGACCGCCGCTTCTGACCGGAACAAAGAAACTTGGCTATGAGCGCAGCCGGGTTTCGCAGGAGGCGGTCAGGGAGGATGGGATGATCATGAAGGCTTACCGGGACCGGAAGCTGTTCGAGCATTATCTGGAGCCCGCGGCGTTAAAGTATGATCTGACCTTTCATGAGCTGCGTTTGTTTTTGTACCTGGCGGAGGGGCCGAGGCAGACGAGCAAGCTGCGTCTGTCGGATCTTTACAACATGTCCCGAGCCAGTCTCTCGTCGGCACTCCAGCATCTGACGGCCAAGGGCCTGATCCGGGTGGAAGAGGTGCGGGAGGGAAAGGAGAAAAGGAAGGATAAGCAGAGGGAGAGGCAGATCCGCATCGCGCTCCTTCCGGCGGCGGAGGCGGTCCTGGAAGATCTGGAGACGGCGGACAGCGATTACCGGAAAGCCAGGTTTAGGGGATTTACCGAAGAGGAGCTGCAGGCATATCTGGCCATGGAGGAGCGGATCCAGGACAATACCAGAAAGATATTGCAGAATAAGAGCCTTGCGGCCCCCTGAAAATACCGGAAAGACACAGCAAAAGGGGAGCCTTGCGGCTCCCTGTTTTTCCCCTGTCATGCGGGGGATGGTTTAAGCTTGGCGGGAAATGTTGAACGCGTTCATGCCGGGATATACGGCGGCGCTTCCCAACTCTTCCTCGATGCGCAGCAGCTGGTTGTACTTGGCCACGCGCTCGCTCCGGCTGGGTGCGCCGGTCTTGATCTGGCAGGTGTTTAATGCCACGGCCAGGTCGGCGATGGTGGTGTCTTCGGTCTCGCCGGAACGGTGGGAGGCGATGGCGGTGTAGCCTGACTTGTGGGCCATCTTGATGGCTTCGAGCGTTTCGGAAACGCTTCCGATCTGATTTAACTTGATCAGGATGGAGTTGCCGCAGCCCAGCGCGATGCCCTTTGCCAGGCGCTGCGTGTTGGTCACGAACAGATCGTCGCCGACTAACTGCACCTTCTGGCCGAGTTCTTTCGTCATCAGCTGCCAGCCCTCCCAGTCTTCCTCATCGAGGCCGTCTTCAATGGAGACGATGGGATACTTCTCCACCAGGCTCTTCCAGTGCTCCACTAACTGCGCGGAAGTGAAATGCTTTCCGCACTTGGGCAGGACATACTCGCCTTTCTTTTCACCCTTCCATTCGCTGGACGCGGCGTCCATAGCCAGGACGAAATCCTTTCCGGGTTCATATCCGGCGTTTTTGATGGCTTCCAGGATGCAGAGGATGGCTTCTTCATCGCTTTCCAGATCCGGCGCGAATCCGCCCTCATCGCCGACGGAGGTGGCCAGTCCTCTGGACTTTAACAGGGCGGCCAGCGCATGGAAGACCTCGGTGCACCAGCGCAGGCCCTCGGAAAAGCTGGGCGCGCCGGCCGGCATGATCATAAATTCCTGTACGTCAACCGTATTGGCGGCATGGGCTCCGCCGTTTAAGATGTTCATCATGGGAACCGGGAGACGGTTTCCGCTGATGCCGCCCAGGAAGCGGTAAAGCGGCAGATCAAGAGAGAGGGCGGCGGCTCTGGCACAGGCGATGGATACGGCCAGGATCGCGTTCGCGCCAAGGTTTGACTTGTCGGCCGTGCCGTCTGCCCTGATCATGGCCTGATCGACGGCGTAGATATCGGACGCGTCCATGCCGGTAAGGCAGTCGTTGATCACGGTATTAATATTGTTTACGGCCTTGGATACGCCTTTTCCGCCGAAGCGGCTCTTGTCGCCGTCGCGCAGTTCCAGCGCCTCAAATTCCCCGGTGGAGGCTCCGCTGGGGGCGGCGCCTCTGCCGATGGTGCCGTCGGCAAGCAGTACTTCTGCTTCTACGGTAGGATTTCCGCGGGAGTCGATGATCTCCCGTCCGATCACTTTTTCGATTTCCAGGTAATTCATACGTGTCCTTTCCCATGGCCCCGGAAGCCCGGCTCTGGGACGGAACCGGGCAGGAGCTGCATGATTGATTCAAAAGATTGGTTAGAAGAAACTAACCACACTCAGGATAACTGTTTTGCGAAGAAAAATCAACTGGGCTTAATGATAATTTTTGTCTTTTGCGCCTGACTTTTTCCCGGCAGGCAAGATGGCGGGGAATGACGGAGGAGAAAACGGACAGTGCGAATCCCTGTCGCGGGCGAAAAACAAGATGTTTCTTCCTCTTGTTTTTCACCTGCTTTTTCGTTATGATGGAGGAAAAGCGGTTGCGGCGGAAGGAGAGGTAGAGATGACCAGAAAAGCCTTTAAGATGTTTTTGTATCCCGGTATGGCGGAAGAGTATGAGCGCCGCCACAATGCCCTGTGGCCGGAGATGAAGGAGATGATCCATGCTCACGGCGGCAGGAATTATTCCATTTTCCTGGACAGGGAGACCCATGTTCTTTATGGTTATCTGGAAGTGGAGGACGAGGAGCTGTGGGGCCGGTCGGCGGACACGGCGGTGAACCGGAAGTGGTGGGACTATATGGCCGATATCATGGAGACAAACCCGGACAACAGCCCGGTGTCCATCGCCCTGGATCCGGTGTTCCATCTGGATTGACCGCGGGGAAGGCGATGCCACACGGCGCGATCAGGCTGTCAGCCGGAGTATCCTTTGGCCGGCGTCCTGATCGCGCCGTAACCGTCCGGATGCCCGCAAGAAAAGTGGAAGGATTTGCAAAAAATCTTTGCAAATATGGGGCTTTTGGTATATAATCAGATGGGACACGCAGCGGCAGCTGCAAGTTGGAATTAAGAAAGATAAAGGATGGATTTACGATGGCTATTTTACAGACATGGAGAGACCTTGCGTATGGCGAAGGGTTGAGTGATAAAGAGAGAGAGAATCTGTGGGCCGGATACTTCACCATAGAAAAGGGGATCTACGAGCAGATCCTTTCCGATCCGACCCAGGTGATCACCGGTACCGTAAAGGAACTGGCGGAGCGCTATCAGACGGAAGTGCTGATCATGACCGGTTTCCTGGATGGGATCAATGAGAGCTTAAAAGGCTATGAGAACCCCATCGATACCATGGAGGAGGATACGCAGGTCCGCATCGAGATCGACCCGGAGAAGCTGTACTACAACATGGTCGAGGCGAAGGCGAACTGGCTGTACGAGCTTCCGCAGTGGGATTCCATTCTCACCGAGGAGCGCAGGAAGGAGCTGTACAGACAGCAGAAGGCTTCTGGTACTGTCCGCAAGCCCCAGAAGATCGGAAGGAACGACCCCTGCCCCTGCGGAAGCGGAAAGAAGTATAAGAAGTGTTGCGGAAAGAACGCATAAGAAGAAAAGAGCCGTTGTGCCGGTGTACTGCTGCATGGAGCGGCTCTTTTTCATGCCCCGGCAGGTTTGCGTCGCCGGGGAGCGCCGCCTGCGCGGGATGTACCGATGCAGCGCGCGGCGAAGACAGGAAGGAGAGGACCGGAATGGATGCCTATACCGGCTTTGCCCGGGTTTATGATCTGTTTATGGACAATATCCCCTATGAAGAATGGTGCGGGCATATTGCCGGACGGCTGGCAGAATACGGGATTACCGACGGGCTGGTGCTGGATTTAGGATGCGGGACCGGCACGATGACGGAGCTTTTGGCTGCCCGGGGATTTGATATGATCGGCGTGGACAGCTCGGCGGATATGCTGGAGGCGGCATTGGAGAAGCGGGCGGCTTCCGGAAGGGATATCCTGTATCTGCAGCAGGACATGCGCGAGCTGGAGCTTTACGGCACGGTGCGGGCGGTGGTCTGTCTCTGCGACGCCATCAATTACCTGCTGGATACGAGGGATCTGGAGACCGTCTTTCGCCTGGTCAATAACTATCTGGATCCGGGCGGCATTTTTATTTTCGATCTGAATACGGAATACAAATACCGGGAAATCCTGGCTGACCGGACGATCGCGGAGAACCGGGATGAGGGCAGCTTTATCTGGGATAATTATTATGATGAAGAGAGCCGGATCAATGAATACGACCTGACGCTCTTTATCCCGGCGGATGAAGCACCCCGGTCGGGGGCCGGCGGCGGGAGCCTCTGCCGGAAGTATCAGGAGACGCATTTTCAGCGCGCCTACACGCCGCAGGAGATCCGGAGCGCCCTGGAGAGGGCGGGGATGGAGTTTTTAGCCTGGTACGACGGAGACGGCATCCGGGCGCCGGAGGCGGACAGCGAGAGAGTATACGTGATCGCCAGAGAAAAAGGAAAGGAAGTACGATAAATGGCAGATTATATCCTGCGGGCCACGGCGGCCGGCGGCCAGATCCGGGCCTTCGCGGCCACGACCAGAGATCTGGTGGAGACGGCCAGAGCGGCCCATAATACCAGCCCGGTGGCCACGGCGGCCCTGGGGCGGCTGCTGACCGGAGCGGCCATGATGGGCGTGATGATGAAGGGGGAAGACGACCTTTTGACCATCAAGATCCAGGGGGACGGCCCCATCGGCGGGCTGACGGTGACGGCGGATTCCCGGGGAAGGGTGAAGGGCTATGTGTTCAATCCTTCCGTCATGCTGCCGCCGAACGTCCGGGGAAAGCTCGATGTGGGCGGGGCGCTTGGCGTAGGCGTCCTCAGTGTCATCAAGGATCTGGGGATGAAGGAGCCCTATGTGGGGCAGACGATCCTGGTCACCGGGGAGATCGCGGAAGATCTGACCTATTATTTCGCCACGTCGGAGCAGACGCCTTCCTCCGTAGCCCTCGGCGTCCTGATGAACCGGGACAATACCGTCCGCCAGGCCGGAGGCTTTATCCTGCAGATGATGCCGCAGGCCTCGGAAGAGGTGATCTCTAAGCTGGAGATGCGGTTAAAGGAGATTACTTCCGTGACGCAGCTTCTGGACGTGGGCAATACGCCGGAGACGATCCTGCAGTATGTGCTGGGAGAGTTCGGCCTGGAGATCAACGACCGCATCCCGGCGTCCTTTTCCTGCAACTGCAGCAAAGAACGGGTGGCGAAGGCCCTGGTCAGCATCGGGAAAAAGGATATCCGGGAGATGATCAGTGAGGGAAAACCGGTGGAGGTAAACTGCCATTTCTGCGGAAGGAACTACACCTTTTCCGTGGACGAGTTAAAAGACATGCTGGACATGGCCGTCCGCTAGTCCGGACGGACGCCAAAAAGGGGCGTGCTGCAGATGTCTGCAACAGCCCCTTGTTTGTAATCATGATCTAACCAATATAACTTGCTTCAACTAAGTATCACTGCTGATCTATATTGAATAAAGGTACACTGTCAAGTGATGATTATAATTTGGTGACGTTGGTCGCCTGCGGCCCCTTCGCGCCGTTTACTACGTCGAACTCAACCTGAGCGCCCTCGTCCAGAGACTTAAAGCCCTCCATGTTTAAGCCGGAGTAGTGGACGAACACATCGTTGCCCTGTTCGTCGGAAATAAACCCGTAGCCTTTTTGGTTGTTAAACCATTTAACCGTACCCTTCATTATGATACCTCCAAAAGATATAAAGATAGATAGAAAAATAAAATGTTTGGTCGTGGTGAAATATCCACAACTGCACCTAGGATACCATAGTTTTCCGGTTAAGTCAAATTCTTTTGCGGGCGATACTGAAAATGATCAGGATCGTAACGCAAAATACCGAGGTTTGTCATGAAGATTAGCAATATAGGAAGGCATTTTTGCACCATTACCCGCCATAAGCTTCTGGTCATGCGGGAGTGCTTTAAGGTGGGGCTGTACCGTCAGGGGCTCCTCCACGATCTGTCCAAATACAGCCCGTCCGAGTTTCTGGTCGGGATCCGCTATTACCAGGGGAACCGCAGTCCCAATGCGGCAGAGCGGGAGAAAAACGGTTATTCGGCCGCCTGGCTCCACCACAAAGGCAGAAATAAGCATCATTTCGAATACTGGATCGATTTTTCCAATGACCGGGAAAGGGGGCTGGTGGGACATAAGATGCCCTTAAGGTACGTGATTGAGATGGTGTGCGACCGGATCGCGGCCTGCAAGGTCTACCGGGGGAAGGCGTACACCGGCGGCGCGGCCTGGGAATATTACGCGCTCACCAGACCGTATATCACGCCTTATCTTCACCCGGAGACGCAGGCGCTCCTGGAAAAGCTTCTGCTCATGCTGCGCGATCAGGGGGAGGAGGAGACTTTTTCCTATATCCGGAAGCTGTTAAAAAAGGGGACCTACTAAAGCGGCGGGCAGCCTGAGCAGACCAGCGCCAGCAGAGCGCGCAGGTATTCCGATGCCTTTTCCTGATCGGCAAAAAGCTGCGGCGACCAGGCGGCATAGCCGGACGGACTGCCGTATTCTTCGCGAAATTCCGGCTGCCAGACCGGTTTTGGCTGCGGGAGGAAAAGCCCTTCCTTTTTCGTGTAGCAGGTCCTGGCGGTGGCCTTTTTCCTGGCGCTTTTGGCCACATAGGCACCGACGCTTTTGTGAATCGCGGTATCCTCTGCCGGAAGATAATAATAATTCGTGTAATCCGGGAAAAAGTATTTCAGGGTGCCGCGGTAGAGCGGGATAAGGCAGCGGATGGAGGACGCCCGGAAATCAAGCTTCCCCATGGCGGTCTCGCGGGTCAGCGGGACCGGGAGGCGCCAGGAACCGGTGTAAGTCAGCTCCAGGCGGGGCTCATCCTCCGGCGAAAGGAGGCGGCTTTCCGAGCAGACGGCGCAGCCCCGGAGCATATCCGGGTAGCTTAAGATCGGAAGGATCGCGGCCATGCCCTTAAGATCGTCCGCGTTATGCAGAAGCAGAAGACGCAGGCGGGCCGGACTTTGGCCGGTCAGGTAATCGGCATAGATCCGGATGAGCTGCCTGCCGGAATACCGGTCTTTCCGGCGGATGCCCAGGAACTGTTCCACAGCTTTCAGACGCATGGAATCCATGCCCAAAAGCGTTTTGCAGGGACGGATCCTCCGGAAAAGGTCGATGCTTTTCAGGCGGGAGAGACCGGAGGGGATGTCGTAATGCCTGGCGCGTCCGGCAAGATAGGGCAGGTCGAAGGTATCTCCGTTAAAGTGAAGCAGGACCGCCTTTTCTTCGGCCAGGGCAAAGAAGGCCTTAAGGCATTCCGGTTCGGCCTCCGGGCAGTCCGCGAACCACTGGCGCAGCATCCAGCCGCCGCTTTCGTTGTCATAGACGATGCAGCCGATCAGATAAAGCGCGGAGCTGTCCGGGGAGAAGCCGGTGGTTTCAATATCGAAAAACAGAAGATCCTGCGCGGGGCCGAGACGCTCCAGAGGATAGTCGGTATGGAAGGCGACCGGGTGCTGGACGGTGATCATGGATGAAAGCTCCTTTCTGGCGGTGATCCGGGAAGCCTGCCGTGGGCAGGCTGCTCCTGCCATTATAGACAAAAAAGGCCTCCGGCGTCAATCCGCGTGAACGCCGGATATTGTCAAGCGGGACGGACTGTGTTATGATGTTTTGCAAACCTGTAAGCGATGGCAGGCGTTAGGATCAGCGATTTTGGCGGAGGAGAAGACGATGATTTCATTTGTCAGAGGCCCTTTGGCGGCCGTTGAGGAGGACTGCGTGGTGGTAGAGGCCGGCGGCGTGGGACTGGAGATCCGTGTCCCGCTGTCGGTGCTTGAGCAGCTGCCGTCCATCGGCGAAGAGGTCAGGATATATACTTATTTTCAGGTGCGGGAGGACGGCATGAACCTTTATGGCTTTCTGCATGTCCAGGACCGGCAGATGTTTGGCCAGCTGTTAGGCGTAAACGGGATCGGGCCGAAGGCGGCTTTGGGCATCCTTTCGGCCATGCGGCCGGATGATCTTCGGATGGCCATCGTGTCGGAGGATGCCGCGGCCATCGCCAGGGCGCCCGGCGTCGGGACCAAGACCGCCCGGCGGATCATCTTAGATCTGAAGGATAAGATCACACTGGATCCGGCGGCTGGCCTCTTTTCGGCCGGCGGCGCGGCAGAGGATTTTTCTTCGGCGTCCGGCGGACGTTCGGACGCGGCCGGAGAGGCCGTGGAAGCGCTGGTGGCCCTGGGGTACACCAGCGCGGAAGCGTCCCGGGCGGTGAAAAAGGCAGCGCCGCAGGAAGGCATGACGGCGGAGGATATCCTGAAGGCTTCCTTAAAGCATCTGTCATTCTTATAGGAAGGGAACAGCCTGGGACGGGCATTGCTGCGTCCGTGCCGCCTGCGCGGCGGCGCGCGGCCGGACTGAGAAGAAGGGGACGGAGATGGAACGACGAATCATTGCCACCGATGTGCTCCCGGAGGAGCAGCGGATGGAAAGCAGCCTGCGGCCGCAGATGCTGGCGGATTATATCGGGCAGGAGAAGATCAAATCCAATTTAAAGGTGTATATTGAAGCGGCCCGATCCAGGGGGGAACCTTTGGACCATGTGCTTTTTTACGGCCCGCCAGGTCTGGGAAAGACCACGCTTTCGGGGATCATTGCCAATGAGATGGGGGTAAACATGAAGGTCACCTCCGGCCCGGCGATCGAAAAGCCGGGAGAGATGGCGGCGATCCTAAATAATCTCCAGGAGGGGGATGTGCTCTTTGTCGATGAGATCCACCGGCTGAACCGGCAGGTAGAGGAGGTCCTTTACCCGGCCATGGAGGATTATGCCATTGACATCATGCTGGGCAAGGATTCCTCGGCCCGCTCGATCCGCCTGGAACTGCCGAAATTTACGCTGGTGGGGGCCACCACCAGGGCGGGGCTTCTGACCGCGCCGCTCCGGGATAGGTTCGGCGTGGTGCAGAAGCTGGAGTTTTATACGCCACAGGAGCTGGAGACCATCATCATCCGCTCCGCCCGCGTCCTTGGCGTGGAGATCGAGCCGGAGGGCGCGGCGGAGATCGCCAAGCGTTCCCGGGGAACACCGCGTCTGGCCAACCGTCTGCTGAAGCGGGTGCGCGATTTTGCCCAGGTCAAGTATCAGGGCGTGATCACCCGGGAGGTAGCGGATTTTGCGCTGGATATCCTGGATGTGGATAAGCTGGGCCTGGATCAGAATGACCGGAATATCCTGCTGACCATGATCCGGAAATTTTCCGGCGGCCCGGTCGGGCTGGAAACGCTGGCGGCCGCGTTGGGAGAAGACGCAGGGACGCTGGAGGATGTATATGAACCGTATCTGCTGATGAACGGCCTGTTAAACCGGACGCCGCGGGGACGGGTGGCGACGGAGGCGGCGTATCGTCATCTGGGGATCGCCTGCGGCGCAGAATGACGCGTCCGGGCGCCTGCGGCTTCACCGCAAAATCCCGGAGAATTGAAAATTTCCCCAAGGAAAGGCTTTCGCCGCCATGGAAATCATGATATACTCAGAGGGTGGAACCTTACACACATTTATTCGATGAAGGGCAAGATCGTTTCACAGCGAGGAGAGAGAACTGTGGAGTTAAAGAAGAATTATGCAGAAGTACTGATCGATGGAAAGATATATACGTTAGGCGGCGTCGAGGAGGCCAGCTATTTTCAGCAGGTGGCGGCGTATGTGAACCAGAAGCTGGGCGAGCTGCGCAGGCATCCCGGCTTTATGAAGCAGAAGGAAGATTATCAGCTGGTCATGCTGGAGATCAACATGGCGGATGACTACTTTAAGGCCCGGGAAGAGGCGGATATGCTGCGCAGGCAGACGGAAGCGACCGAACGGGACATGTATGGGATCAAGCATGAGCTGATCAATACCCAGATGCGGCTGGAGTCGGCCCAGAACCGGATCGGGGAGCTGGAAGCGCTCTTAGAGCAGGCACGTTCTGTGCGGACGGCGGCCTCTCTTGCGCAGGAACCGGCGCCGGTCAGCGTACAGAAACAGCAGGAGACGGCAGCGCGCGTGCAGGCGGTCCCGGCAGCCGCGGTGAACCACCCGTCGGAGGCGGCGCTGCGTCTTCCGGTGGAGAAGGCGGCGGTTTCGGATGAAGAGTCCGAGGAGAGGGCCCGCCGGGCGAAGGAAGAGGAAGAGAAGCAGAAGGCGCTGGCGGCGGCCAAAGTCGCGGCTGACCAGCTGCTTAAGAGCCGCGTCATGCAGATGCAGGATCACCTGCTGAGCCACGGGCATCAGAACAAAAAGAAATGAGGGGGCTGCGGCAGAAGATTTCTGCGGCAGCTTTTTTCCGTCAGGATCAACAGAAATGAGTGAACGTGAGATGAGTACAAAAGCAGTAGAGGTGCTGGCTCCGGCCGGTTCTTATGAAAGCGTGGCGGCGGCGGTTTCCGCCGGGGCGGATGCCGTGTACATCGGCGGCCCGCGCTTCGGAGCCAGAGCCTTCGCGGATAATCCGGACCAGGAGGCCCTGTGCAGGGCGATCGACTATGTCCACCTGCACGGGCGGCGGCTGTATCTGACGGTGAATACGTTATTTAAGGAGCAGGAGCTGGATGAGCTCTACGATTATCTGGAGCCGTTTTACCGGACCGGCCTGGACGCGGTGATCGTTCAGGATCTGGGGGTGCTTGCCTTTATCCGCAGGCATTTTCCGGATCTTCCCATCCATGCCAGCACCCAGATGACCATAACCGGCCCCCATGGGGCGAACCTGCTGAAAGCGATGGGCGCCGCCCGCGTGGTGACGGCACGGGAACTGTCCCTGGAGGAGATCCGGCGGATCCATGAGAAGACGACGATCGAGATCGAGAGTTTCGTTCACGGCGCGCTCTGTTACTGCTATTCCGGGCAGTGCCTGATGAGCAGCCTGATCGGGGGGCGCAGCGGGAACCGGGGCAGATGCGCCCAGCCCTGCCGTCTTCCCTATGAAGTCAGGCGCGGGGGACGGACGCTCAACGCCAGAGATCAGCGGTACGTGCTGAGCCTGAAGGATCTGTGTAGCCTGGATCTGCTTCCGGATATCTTGGATGCCGGTGTCTGTTCACTCAAGATCGAGGGGCGGATGAAGAGCCCGCGCTATACCGCCGGAGTGACGGCCATCTACCGGAAGTATGTGGACCGCTACCTGCGTCATGGCGGCGGCGACTGGCGGGTCAGCCCGGCCGACCGCAGGATCCTGCTGGATCTGTTCGACCGGGGCGGGTTTACCGACGGCTATTACCGGAGGCAAAACGGAAGGGACATGGTGGTCTTGAAGGAAAAGCCGGCTTTTCGCGAGACCAACGCCATGCTCTTTTCCTATCTTGATGAAACCTACGTCAACACGGCCCTGCAAAAGCCGGTCAGGGGCCTGGCGCGGTTTGCGGCCGGATGGCCGGCTGTGCTCAAGCTGGAGACGGAGGGCATGAACGGGGGCGTGGTAACGGCGCGCGTGGAGGGCGCCCTCGTCCAGCAGGCGCAGAAGCAGCCCATGACCAGAGAAAAGATCGTCAGGCAGCTGGAAAAGACAGGAAATACCTGTTTTTCCTTTGCCGGGCTTGAGGCAGAGATCGAGGGCGAGGTCTTTCTTCCGGTGCAGGCGCTGAATGAGCTGCGCAGGATGGGACTGGAGGCGTTAAAAGAGGCGCTGCTTTCCGGCAGTCGGAGGAAGGCTGCGCCGGTACTCAGGGACGAAACGAGAGAAAGACCCCGCCGGGAGACGCAGCCCGGCAAGGGACCGGCTGATCGGGACGGTTCCCGGCCGCTGATAGCGGCGTCGGTGGAGGAGCAGGAGCAGCTTGAGCCCGTTCTTTCCTGCCCGGAGGTGGACGCCGTGTACATCGACGCGGACGGCTTCCCGGCCGAAACCTGGAAAAAGACAGCCAGCCGCTGCGCAAAGGCAGGGAAGGCCTGCGTTTTGCTGCTGCCGCATCTTTTCCGGCAGGAAACGGAAGACTATTTCGCGCGCTGGCGAAAGGAGCTGGAGCAGGCCGGATTTTCCGGCGTAGCGGCGCGGTGCCTGGAGGAGGTCGCCTGGCTTAAGGACAGCGGACTGGCCGCGTCGCTTCCGATGATCGCAGATGTCTCCCTGTACACCTGGAATCACCTTGCCCTTGACGTGATGCGCCAGGCAGGTGCGGTGCGCGCGGTCATGCCGGTGGAGCTGACGCTCCGGGAGCTTAAGGCCGTGGGGAGCGCCGGACAGGAGATCATCGTTTACGGAAACCTGCCGATGATGGTATCGGCCCAGTGTGTCCGGAAGACGACGGAAGGGTGCAGCCGCAGGCGGGAGACCCTGTATCTGAAAGACCGGACGGGAAAGCAGATGGCCGTGAAAAACCACTGTACCTTTTGTTATAATACCATTTACAATGCCAGCCCTCTGTCGCTTCTTGGCATGGAAGATCAGATAAAGGGACTGATGCCGGGCGTGATCCGCCTGCAGTTTACCACCGAATCCCCACGGGAGACGGCCCGGTGCCTGACGGCATTTGCTGATGGTTTCCGCTATGGAAGGAAGGCACAACAGCCGGTGGTAGAGTACACCCGGGGACACATAAAGCGCGGCGTAGAATAGGGGAACGTATGACCAATCTGATTGTTGAAATATCCAAATACCTGATGATCCTGCTGGCGGCCTGCTATACGCTGTTTAATTTCCGATTTTTTGCGTTTAAGGACGAGGAGCGCAGGAACCTGATGTGCGCCAGGCAGAATCAGGCCATGTTCCTGAACCACCTTCTGGCGTACCTGGTCATCTACCTGAAGACGGAAGAGACGCGGGTGATTTATTTTTATCTGGCGCAGGCTGTGTTTTTCCTGGCGTACATCTATCTGTACCGCAGGCTGTACCGGAACGTTTCCCGCCTGCTGGTCAATAATGCCTGTATGCTGCTGTCCGTGGGCCTGATCATGCTGACGCGCCTCTCCTTTGACCGGGCGGTTCGCCAGTTCGTGATCGTGGTGATCTCGGCGGTGGTGACCTGGATCGTACCGTATATCATGGAAAACGTGTGGCAGCTGAGCCGGGGGACGTGGCTTTACGCTGTGGTGGGGCTGGTTTCCCTCCTGGCGGTCTCCCTGTTTGGCGATACGACGTACGGGGCGCAGCTGTCGCTGAATGTTGCGGGGGTGACCTTTCAGCCTTCGGAGTTTGTCAAGCTGACCTTTGTCTTTTTTGTGGCGGCGATCTTTTACCGCGCCACGGATTTTAAGACCGTGGTGATCACCACGGCGGTGGCGGCGGGCCACGTGCTGATCCTGGTGACCTCCACGGACCTTGGCAGCGCGCTTTTACTGTATCTGACCTATGTGTCGATGCTCTTTATCGCGACGTCCAGCTGGTTTTATCTGGGCAGCGGTCTGGCGGCGGGGACGGCGGCGGCCCTGATCGCCTATCAGCTGTTCCCCCACGTGCAGAACCGGGTTGCCGCCTGGCTGGATCCGTGGCCGTATATTGACGATAAGGGCTATCAGATCACCCAGTCCCTGTTTGCCATCGGCACCGGCGGATGGTTTGGCATGGGACTCTGCCAGGGTACGCCGTACCGGATCCCGGTGGTGGAAAAGGACTTTATCTTCGCGGCCGTCGCCGAGGAGATGGGCGCGGCCTTTGCCCTCTGCGTCCTGCTGATCTGCGTGGGCTGCTTTCTCCAGTTTATGATGATCGCGGGAAGGATGCAGGCTGTCTTCTTTAAGCTGATCGCGTTCGGGCTTGGCGTGGTGTATATCTTCCAGGTGCTTTTGAATGTCGGCGGCGTGACCAGGTTCATCCCCTCTACCGGCATCACGCTTCCCTTTGTCAGCTACGGCGGAAGCTCGATCTTAAGCACATTTCTTCTGTTTAATGTGATCCAGGGACTGTATATCTTAAAGCAAAATGAAGAGGAATCGAATGAAAAAGGCTGACCCGAATCTGAACGCAAACCGGAATATCATGAAGGTTACTTACGTCATTCTGGCGATCTTTCTGGCTCTGATCGCGAGTGTCGTGTATTTCCTCCAGGTAGAGCGCGAGGATGTCATCAATAATTCATACAATACCAGGCTGGACAGTTTTTCCGACCGCATCCTGCGGGGAAAGATCTTAAGCAGCGACGGCCAGGTCCTGGCGGAGACGCAGACGGATGAGGACGGGAACGAGACCAGGGTTTATCCTTTCGGCAGTCTGTTTGCCCATGTGGTGGGCCATTCCAGCGTCGGAAAGACCGGACTCGAGAGCCTGGGCAATTTTTATCTCCTAAGCTCCCATGTAAATCTCCTGGAACAGATCGTTAAGGAGATTTCCGGCCAGAAAAATCTGGGCGACAACATCATCACCACCCTGGATGTGGAGCTTCAGCAGGCGGCCTACGAGGCGTTAGGCGACCGCAACGGCGCGGTCATTGCCCTGGATCCGGATACGGGAAAGATCCTTGCCATGGTCTCGAAGCCGGACTACGATCCGAATCCGGCCAGTTTAAGCGAGGCCTGGGCGGATCTGGTCAGCAGCGATAACATGGAGGGACAGCTTTTAAACCGGGCTACCCAGGGCCTTTATCCGCCCGGCTCCGTCTTTAAGATCGTCACCGCCCTGGAGGCCATCGAGGAATATCCGGATAATTATCTGGACTACATGTATGACTGCAGCGGCATCCTCTATGTGGATGATTATTCGATCCGGTGCTACCACAGCACGGCGCACGGCAGCCAGAACCTGGCTCAGGCCTTTGCCAACTCCTGCAACGGCGCGTTCGCAAACCTTGGGCTTAACCTGGACCTGGATAAGATGTATTCCCTGGCAGAACGGCTTTTGTTTAATTCGCAGCTGCCGCTTGGCATGTCGTATTCGCAGAGCGCCTACAACATGACCGGGGAGTCGGATGAGTGGGAGATCCTGCAGACCTCGATCGGTCAGGGGACGACCCAGGTGACGCCCATGCACATCGCCATGATCACTTCCGCCATCTCCAACGGCGGGACATTGATGAGGCCTTATGTGATGGATTCGGTCCAGAGTGCGGCCGGAGAGGAAGTCAGAAAGTTTCTCCCGGAGGCGTACGGGAGCCTGATGACGGCGGATGAGGCGGAAAAACTGAACGAGCTGATGACCCTTGTGGTCACGGAGGGGACCGGTTCGGCTCTACGGGATGCCTCGTACCAGGCGGCGGGAAAGACCGGCTCGGCGGAGTTTGAGACCGGAAAGGAGACCCATGCCTGGTTTACCGGCTACGCGCCGGCAGAGGATCCCCGGATCGTGGTCACGGTGATCGTGGAGGAAGGCGGCTCCGGCGGGAGCACGGCGGCGCCGGTCGCCAGACAGATCTTTGATCTGTACCTGTCAAGATAAACGGAGGAGAGTGGAGAGTGTATGTTTCAGGCCAAAGAGTATGTTAAGCCATCGAGCCTTGAAGAGGCTTATGATCTGTGCCAAAAGCGTTCCAGCGTGGTGGTAGGGGGGATGATGTGGCTGAAAATGGAAACGATCCGAAAGCAGACCATCATCGATCTGTCGGATCTTGGATTGGACCGGATCCGGGAGACAGAGACGGAGTTCCAGATCGGCGCGATGGTCACGCTGCGTATGCTGGAGACGGATGAAGGGCTGAACCGGGAATTTGACGGCGTTTTTCGGGAATGTACCCGGCACATTGTGGGCGTCCAGTTCCGAAACGGCGCTACGCTGGGCGGAAGCGTCTACGGGCGGTTCGGCTTTTCTGATATCCTTACCGCGCTGCTTGCCCTGGATACGGAGGTGGAGCTGTATCACGGCGGGCGGATGCCGCTGGCGGTGTTTGCCGCCCGGACGCCGAAGGTGACCGAGCGGGACATCCTGATGTATATATATGTAAAGAAGGATAAGCGCCGGGCCGTCTACCTGTCCGAGCGCCGGTCAAGTACGGATTTTCCCGTTCTGGCCTGCTGCGGCGCGAAAACGGCTGCGGGATGGCAGTTTGCGGTGGGCGCGAGGCCGGGACGGGCAGAGCAGGTCATCTTGCGGGTTCGCGGCGGATGGATCGAGCGGCTGTCCGGAGAGGATGACGCCTGCTGGACGGAAATTTGCGGGGTCGGCGGAGAAGATGAGGAAGCGGTTGTTCGCGCGCTGGCGCGGGCCGCGGCCGGCGCCTTTTCCTACGGGACGAACCTGACCGGAAGCGGCGCCTACCGCGCGTATCTGGCCGAGGTGCTGTTAGGCCGCCTGATCCGGCGGATCGCGGCAGGGGAGGAGAGCAGAGACAGATGAAACTGGAATTTCAGTTAAATGGGAAAACAGTCCGCACGGAGATCGGGGCAGACACCCTCCTTCTGGACCTGGTGCGGAGGCTGGGATGCTTCAGCGTAAAGCGGGGATGCGAGACGGCAAACTGCGGCCTGTGCACGGTGATGGTGGAGGGAAAGCCGGTCCTCTCCTGCTCCGTCCTGGCGGCCAGAGTGCAGGGGAGGCAGGTGACGACCCTGGAGGGACTGCAGGAGGAGGCGCAAGAAGCCGGCCGTTTCCTGGCCAGAGAGGGCGGCGAGCAGTGCGGCTACTGCAGCCCCGGGCTGCTGATGAATGTCCTGGCCATGGAGCGTGAGCTGACTGACCCGAACGAGGAAGAGATCAAGGAATACCTGGCGGGGAATTTGTGCCGCTGCAGCGGCTATATGTCGCAGCTGCGGGCAGTCGTGAAGTATCTGAACCGAAAGGAGGAAGGCGGATGCGTTCAGCAAGAGGCTTCGGCGGCCCGGTAAAGGGCAATGAACAGGAAGTAAGGTTTAACCAACAGGCGGCGGAAGAACACGGCGGAAAACTGGTGGGTGCCGGGGTCATCAAAAAGGACGCGATGGCGCTGGTGACCGGAAAGCCGGTCTACACGGATGATATTTCCCCGGCCAACTGTCTGGTGGTCAAGGTCATCCGCAGTCCGCACGCCCACGCGCTGATCGAGAAGATCGAGACGTCCGCGGCGGAGAAGGTGCCGGGGATCGCGTGCATCCTTACCTGGCAGGACATGCCGCAGAAGCGCTTTACGCTGGCCGGGCAGACCTATCCGGAACCGAGCCCCTACGACCGTCTGATCCTGGACCGGCGGGTCCGCTTCGTGGGAGACCCGGCGGTGATCGTGGCAGGCGAGACGGAGGAGGCCGTGGACCGGGCCATGAAGCTGATCCGGGTGAAGTACCAGGTCCTGGAGGCGGTGCTGGATTTTTGCACGGCAAAGGACAACCCGGTCCTGGTCCACCCGGAGGATGACTGGAGGAGCCTGGTGCCGGTGGGCGCGGACAACCGCAGAAACCTCTGCGCGTCGGCCTGTGATGAGCACGGCGACGTGGACGGCATTCTGAAGACGTGCGCCCATGTGATCGACGAGGCCTATCACGTCAAGGCCAATCAGCAGGCCATGATGGAGACCTTCCGGGCCTTTACCTATCTGGACACCTACGGCCGCCTGAACGTGGTCTCTTCCACCCAGGTGCCCTTCCATGTCAGACGGATCCTGGGCCACGCGCTGGATATCCCAAAATCAAAGATCCGGGTGATCAAGCCAAGGATCGGCGGCGGCTTCGGCGCCAAGCAGACAGCGGTGATGGAGATGTACCCGGCGGTGGTCACCTGGATGACCGGACAGCCGGCGAAGATGGTGTACAGCCGCTACGAGTCCCAGATCGCCTCTTCGCCCCGTCATGAGATGGAGGTGCGGGTGCGCCTGGGCGCGGACGAAGAAGGGATGATCCAGGCCATCGATGTCTACACCCTGTCCAATACCGGCGCCTATGGGGAGCACGGCCCGACGACCGTGGGCCTGTCCGGACACAAATCCATCCCGCTTTACCGGTCAAAGGCCTTCCGCTTTGCCTACGATGTGGTATATACCAACCACATGTCGGCCGGCGCCTACCGGGGGTACGGCGCTACCCAGGGGATCTTTGCCCTGGAGAGCGCGGTCAATGAGCTGGCCGACCGGCTTTCCATGGATCCGGTGGCACTGCGGGAAAAGAATATGGTCCGCCAGGGTGATATCATGCCGGCGTATTACGGCGAGACCGCGGCCAGCTGCGCGCTGGACCGCTGCCTGGCCAGAGCGGCGGAGATGATCGGATGGAAGGAGAAATTCCCCCGCAGAGACATGGGGAACGGAAAAGTCCGCGGCGTGGGCGTGGCCCTGGCCATGCAGGGTTCCGCGATCAGCAGCACCGACGTCGGAAGCGTCTCCATGAAGATCAATGACGATGGATTTTACGTGCTGACGGTGGGCTGTACCGATATGGGGACCGGCTGCGACACCATCCTGGCGCAGATCGCCGCCGACTGCATGGAGTGCAGCTATGAAGATATCGTGGTTTACGGGACCGACACGGACCTGTCTCCCTACGATTCCGGCTCCTATGCCTCCAGCACCACCTATCTGACGGGCATGGCGGTTGTCAAGACCTGCCAGACACTGCGGGAAAAGATCATGAAGAAGGCGGCCGAGTATTTAAGCTGCACGCCGGATGAGCTGGAATTTGACGGAAAGACCGTCCGCCGTCTGGGGACGGATGAGGAGATCACCATAAAAGAGATCGGGAACCGTTCGATGCATTTTAATGAGGACGCGCTGTCCGCCTGCGAATCGCACACGTCGCCGGTCTCCCCGCCACCCTTTATGGCCGGCATGGCCGAGGTGGAGGTAGATCTGGAGACCGGTCATGTGGAGCTTCTGGATTACGCGGCGGTCGTAGACTGCGGGACGGTCGTAAATCCCAACCTGGCCCGTGTGCAGGCCGAGGGCGGCCTTGCCCAGGGGATCGGGATGGCCCTTTATGAGGATGTGACCTACGCAAAGACCGGACGCGTTTATGAAAATTCCCTGATGCAGTACAAGATCCCCACGCGGCTGGACGTCGGGACGATCCGCGTGGAATTCGCGCCGAGCTATGAGCCGACCGGGCCGTTTGGCGCGAAGTCCATCGGCGAGATCGTGATCAACACGCCGTCGCCGGCCATTGCCTCGGCCGTGTACCATGCCTGCGGCGCTCGGATCCGGGAGTTGCCCGTCACGGCGGAAAAAGTCTGCCGGGCGATTCACCCGGAGGTCTTTGCCGGGTAGGCGGGCTAAGAATATCTTGCATCTGATCTGGAAAAGAGGTATACTGAATCCAGTCTGTTGATGACACACCAACAGCCGCCGGGGAGGAGCGGGTCCTCGCCGGCGGCCAGTCAGGAGGGATTGCGCGATGATTGAAGCAACGAGCTGCGGCGGTGTGGTTATTTTTCGCGGTAAGATCCTGGTTCTGTATAAGAATTACAAGAACAAGTATGAAGGATGGGTTTTGCCGAAAGGTACGGTAGAGGTTGGGGAAGACTACAAGGAGACGGCGCTGCGGGAAGTCAGGGAAGAGACGGGCGTGAGCGCCTCCATCATCAAGTACATCGGAAAGAGCAGATATACCTTCAACACGCCGCAGGACGTGGTGGAGAAGGATGTGCACTGGTACCTGATGATGGCCGACAGCTACTACAGCAAGCCGCAGCGGGAGGAACATTTTGTTGATTCCGGTTACTATAAGTACTACGAGGCCTATCATCTGCTGAAATTTTCCAATGAAAAGCAGATTCTGGAAAAGGCCTATAATGAATACCTGGACTTAAAGAAGGCCAATCTCTGGGGCTCGAGGAAATATTTCTAGGGAAGAAATATTTCCGGGCCGCTTTGCGCCTGATTTTCTTTGTCCTTTTCGGTGGCAGAGACGGCGATGCCGTTGACCAGCACCTTGTCGTCGATCCCGATCACGAGGCACCTGCGGCCGTTGATGATCCGGGTTTCCACCAGTTCCGCGCAGTCCGGGTCCACCTGGACGGTGATGACGGGTGTCTTTACTTCGAATTTACGTGTGTTCGCCACGTTGGCGACCAGAAGCGAAGCCTTTTCTCCGGCGGCCTGATCGAAGTGGTAATCAAAGGATTCCATCTTTTCTTCGTTGGCGCCGCTTTCTTCCAGCAGACGGCGAACCTGCTGCTTATCCAGAAGCAGCGGCTCGGGATCGTCGCCCTTTTCTTCCAGCATATCGGTCAGATGCTCATGGATGCTGCGGACCAGGTGATAATCGCAGGTTTCTCCCAATGTCTCTTCGATCAGCGTGTTGAAGGTCTCTTTCTGGTCCTTCGCGGTCATCGGCATGGCGCATCCGGTCATGGCGTCGACAAACGTCTCGTGCAGATCTTCCGGATCCCTTGACCAGTACAGGAGGCCGTGCAGGTCGGTGCTCCGGTCATGGAATGCGGGGAAGAGAAATCCCCGGTCAGGCCGTTCCACGATCCAGTCCCGGGTGCGGTTGCGGAAGCAGTTTTCCTGCGCGTCGTAGGAGAGGCCGGCCTTAGAGAGCTTCACCGGGCAGATCGAGCAGAGGATATGGTCAAAGACCTCATCGGAGGCGTCGAACAGCTCCAGATGATCGGACGATCTTCCCGGAATGTCATACATGGCGTGGATCAGCACGATCAGGTAGTTTTCACCGTAATCATAGCTGTCGATCACCCTGTCATAGAATTGCTCCAGAAGCTCGCTGTCTTCCAGATGACTGTTTCGCAGCTTCAGCAGGAAGTGCTGGCCGCCGCCGGGCATCTCGGAATCCATGGGGAAATCCATCGTCAGGAGATTTTTTCCGATCGTTCCGGAAAGCGTCTTTCGGAAGATCTCAAAATATTTAAACCGTTCTTCTTCCGGAAGGGACAGAAACGCTTCGGCGGTTTCTGCCTTTTTGTTTTTCTCCCCGTCTACATAACAGCAGCAGATCCGGGTGATGGCACAATTCTCCGGTGTAAACTGCTTCCGAATCTCGGCTACTTCTTTTTTATTCATAATGCTGTATGACCACCTTTGCAGATAATATAGCCGCCGCGGACGGCGCGGCGGGAAAGCGGCGCTCACAATGCGCTCATTCTGCGTCATTATACCCCAATTTCCCCGGGAAGGCAAGAAGGAAGCCTGCCGCCCGCCTCGCCGTGCGCCGATTGCTTTACCACGCGCTGCCTGCTTCACAAGACACTGCCCGCGGGCGGGGAAAAGCGGTCCGCGGCGGATGGTTCGGAAATTGAGAATAAATCCGCGAAAGAAAGGTTGCACGGGGCAGGGTATCTGTGGTATGATGCTCTTACAGAAGTTAGTCGACGCTAACCAAAGGAGGAGTTAAGATGAGCGTGGTGATCATAGGAGGACATGACCGGATGGTCTATCAATATGAAAAGATCTGTAAAGGATACCGCTGCAGCGCGAAAGTATTTACCCAGATGAGCGCCAATCTGGCCAAGCAGATTGGTCGGCCGGATCTGGTGGTGCTGTTTACAAATACGGTATCGCACAAGATGGTGCGCTGCGCCCTGGAAGAGGCGAAGCGCTCCAACGCCAGAGTCGTCCGCTGTCACACCAGCAGCAAGGCGGCACTGACGGATATCCTGGAGCGGGAGACCGGACGGACAGCATAGGCAGAGCGGTTCAGAGAGAAAAGAGCGGGACAGGGCTAAGGCGCGGCTACCGCTCTTTTTTTTGCGCGCTTCCTTTGACCCTGCCCGGACCACGCGTTTTTATCACCGGGAAGGCTTAAAAAATCGGGATTCCTCTTTTCCCGGTGGATGAAATGTGTTATGATAGCACATTATGGATGCGCGAAAGGCCGACAGGCGCGTCGCATCGCATGCACGGACGGCGGCGCGCTGGGCACATTGGCGCGGATGTCTGCCGGGCGGAGGATTTTTACGGAATGGAGGAAGCGTTTTATGGAAACAAAGAATCTGACTGCGGAGGCCGAAGATAAGGAAGTGGTCTCGAAGCATTTCATCGAGCTCGAGATTGAAAAAGACCTGGCGGAGGGAGTATACGACCATGTCCAGACCCGTTTCCCGCCGGAACCAAACGGTTACCTTCACATCGGACATGCCAAGTCTATCCTTCTCAACTACGGCCTGGCAAAGAAGTACAATGGAAAGTTCAACCTGCGCTTTGACGATACCAATCCCACCAAGGAGAAGACCGAATTTGTCGAATCCATCATCGCCGACGTCCGGTGGCTGGGTGCGGACTTTGAGGACCGCCTGTTTTTCGCGTCGAATTATTTTGAACAGATGTATGCGTGCGCGGTCTTCCTGATCAAGAAGGGCAAGGCTTTTGTCTGTGATCTTTCCGCCGAGGAGATCCGGGAATACCGGGGCGATTTTAATACGCCGGGAAGGGAGAGCCCGTACCGGAACCGGTCGGTGGAGGAGAACCTGGAGCTGTTTGCCCGGATGCGGGCAGGGGAATACGCGGATGGCGAGAAGGTGCTCCGGGCAAAGATCGATATGGCTTCGCCCAATATCAACATGCGCGATCCGGTGATCTACCGGGTAGCCCACATGAGCCACCACAATACCGGCGATGAGTGGTGCATCTACCCCATGTATGATTTCGCCCACCCCATCGAGGATGCCATCGAGCACGTGACCCACTCCATCTGTACGCTGGAGTTTGAGGATCACCGTCCGCTCTACGACTGGGTCGTGCGGGAATGTGAATTTAAAGAGCCGCCCCGCCAGATCGAGTTTGCCAAACTGTACCTGACGAACGTGGTTACAGGAAAACGCTACATCAAGAAGCTGGTGGAAGATGGGATTGTGGACGGCTGGGATGATCCCCGTCTGGTCTCCATCGCTGCCCTGCGCCGCAGAGGATATACCCCGGAGTCCATCAAGATGTTTGTGGAGCTGGTGGGCGTGTCCAAGGCCAACAGTTCCGTGGACTACGCGATGCTGGAATACTGTATCCGTGAGGATCTGAAGCTGAAAAGGGCCCGCATGATGGCGGTGCTGGACCCGGTGAAGCTGGTGATCGACAATTATCCGGAGGGCGTGACCGAGGAGATGGACATCCCAAACAATCTGGAGAATGAGGCGCTGGGAAGCAGGAAGGTCCTGTTTAGCCGGGAACTGTATATCGAGCGCGAGGATTTTATGGAGGAGCCGCCGAAGAAATATTTCCGCCTCTTCCCCGGCAATGAGGTTCGCCTGTTCGGCGCTTATTTCGTGACCTGCACCGGCTTTGAGAAAGACGAAGAGGGCAGGGTGACGGTGGTGCACTGTAGCTATGACCCGGAAACAAGGAGCGGGTCCGGGTTCAACGCGAGAAAGGTCAAGGGAACCATCCATTGGGTAGAGGCAGCTTCATCCAAAGAGGTGGAGTGCCGCCTGTATGAGAACATCGTGGATGAGGAAAAGGGAAAGATGAACGAGGACGGCAGTCTGAATCTGAACCCCAATTCCCTTACGGTCCTGTCTCACTGCCGGGTGGAGCCGGCGCTGGCGGATGCCTCGGCCTATGACAGCTTCCAGTTTATGCGGAACGGCTATTTCTGCGCGGACTGCCGGGACAGCAAGCCGGGAAACCCGGTATTTAACCGGATTGTCTCCCTGAAAAGCTCCTTTAAGCTTCCGAAATAAACCGGGATGCGCCGGAAGGGGACGGACGGAGAAAGGAACGGCTATGGAACTGATGATTCCTTTGGACGGCAGGGGGACGGTCCCCATGTATGAGCAGATCTATCGTTTTATCAAAGAAGAGATCCGCCGGGGGCATCTGACGGCGGGAAGCCGTCTGCCGTCCACCCGTATCCTGGCGGAAAATCTGAAGGTCAGCCGCAGTACGACCCAGATGGCCTACGACCAGCTTCTCTCGGAGGGTTATATCGAGTCAAGGCCATACAGAGGCTATTATGTGGCGCAGATCGAGGAATTAGTTGAGGTCAGAGAGATCGCCGGAGGTTCTTTTGTCCCGGAACAAAAAGAGGAAACCGGGGGGATCGCCGTGGACTTTTCTCCGCGCGGTATCGATCTGGACCGGTTTCCGTTTGCGGTCTGGAGGAAGATCAGCCGGAATATTCTGGTGAATGACAACAAAGCCCTGTTTTCCAACGGCGACCCGCAGGGAGAGTATGCCCTCCGGCAGGCCATAGGCAGCTACCTCCATTCGGCCAGGGGCGTTTGCTGCCGGCCGGATCAGATCATCATCGGCGCCGGGAGTGAGTATCTGCTGATGCTGCTTTCCCTGATCCTGGGGAAAGACCGCGTGATCGCGATGGAGGATCCGACGTATAAGCAGGCTTACCGTGTCTTCTGCAGCCAGGGCTATCCGGTGCGGCCGATCGCCATGGATAAAAACGGCATGAAGGCTTCGGCGTTAGCGTCGGGGCCGGGCCGGGACGCAGATACCGTCTATGTCATGCCCTCCCATCAGTATCCCATGGGCACGGTGATGTCGGTGCGGCGAAGGCAGGAGCTTCTTTCCTGGGCATACGAGCGGGAAGGAAGGTATCTGATCGAAGATGATTACGACAGCGAATTTCGCTACCGGGGGAAACCAGTGCCGGCTCTCCAGGGCATGGATCAGAACGGCCGGGTGATCTATATCGGAACCTTTTCCAAATCCATCGCGCCTGCCATCCGTACCGGTTTTCTGGTCCTTCCGGAGAGGCTGATGAAGCGGTATCGGGAGAGGGCGGGCTTCTTTTCGGGTACGGTCAACCGCCTTGACCAGAACATCCTTTATCAGTTCCTGACGGAAGGGCATTACGAACGTCACCTGAACCGGATGCGGGCGGTCTATAAAAGCAAGCATGACCTGCTTCTTGGCGGGCTTCGGGACTTTGAACGGGATTTTTCCATCGGCGGAGAGTATGCCGGCCTGCATGTGCTTCTGACAGACCGGAGCGGCAGGCATACGGAAGAGGAATTAGAAAGGACGGCGCGGGAACAGGGAGTACGGGTCTACGGGCTGTCCGGGTACTTTATCTGTCCGGAAGCCTACCCGTCTTCCCCTACGGTGCTGCTGGGCTATGCCAGCCTGAGCGGTGGGGAGATCGAGCGGGGCCTCAGCAGCCTTCGCAAGGCCTGGCGGATCGGATGATTAAGATTACGATAGGACTCTCACCCTTTTCGTCTTCCCGTCTCAGGTCCGTGACAAGCGCCATCAGAGGCTATCCCACAGAAAATCCAGGCGGTAAAAAGCATGAATTCTCCGGGATAGCCTCTTTCTTATGTAACAGGGTACAATCGGTCTTAACCGACATCCCTCGGAAAAGCTGCTGTCTGGAAAGTCTGACGCAGCAAGCAGATCATTCTTCGGGTTCTTCGATGACGATAGTCGGTTCCGGCTCAAGCTCGGGCGTCGCTTCCGGATCCGTGACCTCTACGGTGTCTTCGGAATGCGTCTGCCGGGAAAGCGTTCCGGAACCGGCCGGATCAGGAGAGGAGATCGCGTCGGGAACGGTATCGGCCGGCGGTTCCGGGACGGCGGTCTCTCCTTCCGCTTCGGCGGCATCGGACATGGAAGGCGCTGATTCCCGGGAAGGTGCAGCCACCGGAGCGGGCCCTGCCGCGGCATCATCCTCATCTTCATCTTCATCCTGGAAGAGGTCGTCTTCCGGATCTTCGTTCTCGGTCATCTCGGCAGCCCGGGCCTTCACGATCTGGGCGGTGTCCCTGGCAGCGGACGCGGCTTCCATCGCCGTGTCCGACAGGATCGCCGCCGCATCCCTGATCACGTTCTTTGCCGCGTCGGCCACACTGCCTGCGGCATCGACCATATCTTTAGCCGCCACCTTAAGTTCATCGGCGCTTGCGTTCAGGGAGATATATTTCCGGGAGGTGTCGGCATTGGCTGAAGCCTTCGGCGCTTCGTCTGCTGCGGGTACATCCTCCTCGTCTTCGTCAAAGAAGTCTTCTTCATCGCCCTCAAAATCATGGAAATCTTCTTCCAGCTCGCGGTTAAACACATGATACCTCCGCAAATAGGAAATACCCGCAGCCGCGGCCCCCGCAGCCGCAGCCAGTACCATGAGCTTTCCCAAACTTTTCTTTGCCATAATCGATCGCTCCTCTCCTGGTTAAACCTTCATGCAGCGCCGCCCGTGTCTGTGCGGCGGCGCGCCATCCATCCCGTGAAAGACGGGCGGCGCATTAAACATCCCCGGATCCATGCCACGGCAGGCTCGCAGAGGAATAGGCTGCTTCATGCCATCTATTTTAATACGAATATAGAAAAAAAGGAAGCGATAAAACGGATTTTATCGTAAAAAATTGGTTAACGTCCGGGCGCCGGACGGAGTTGGCATCGCCAGAGTGACCAGGCAGGCACCTGCGCGAGACGCGGTCTTATGATGTGGCGAAAAAGTGAAAAAATTAGCACTCGCATCTTGACAGTGCTAACAAAGCGTGATATAACATATCATGTAGTTCGAGAGAAGGACTTTTCAGTAAGAATCCCGATTGAATGGAAAGACTTTACATAGGAGGAATGAATCATGAAGTTAGTACCGTTATTTGACAGAGTGGTGTTAAAGCAGCTGGTTGCAGAAGAGACGACGAAGTCCGGCATCGTACTTCCGGGTCAGGCGAAGGAAAAACCCCAGCAGGCTGAGGTTGTAGCCGTAGGACCGGGCGGCGTGGTAGACGGAAAAGAGGTTACCATGCAGGTAAAGGCCGGCGACAAGGTGATCTATTCCAAATATTCCGGAACAGACGTTGAGGTCGACGAGGAAAAATATGTCATCGTTAAGCAGAATGATATTCTGGCTGTGATCGAGTAATCAGGAACATACGGTATTTTATCAATATATACATATTGGAGGTTGATTTATTATGGCAAAGGAAATCAAATATGGCGTAGATGCCAGAAAAGCATTAGAGTCAGGCGTAAACCAGCTGGCGGACACGGTCCGTGTTACCTTGGGCCCCAAGGGACGGAACGTGGTTCTGGATAAGTCCTTCGGCGCTCCGCTGATCACCAACGACGGCGTGACCATCGCCAAGGAGATCGAGCTGGCCGATCCTTATGAGAATATGGGCGCGCAGCTGGTTAAGGAAGTGGCGACGAAGACGAATGACGTAGCCGGCGACGGTACCACCACCGCTACGGTCCTTGCGCAGGCCATGATCAACGAGGGCATGAAGAACCTGGCGGCAGGTGCCAATCCCATCGTGCTGAGAAAGGGCATGAAGAAGGCTACCGAGGCAGCCGTAGAGTGCATTAAGGAAATGTCCAAGCCCATCGAGGGCAAGGCGCAGATCGCGAGAGTAGCCGCGATTTCCGCTTCCGATGATGAAGTGGGCGAGATGGTTGCCGATGCGATGGAGAAGGTTTCCAAGGACGGCGTCATCACGATCGAGGAGTCCAAGACCATGCGGACCGAGCTGGATCTGGTGGAAGGAATGCAGTTTGACCGCGGCTATGTATCCGCTTATATGGCTACGGATATGGACAAGATGGAAGCGGTGCTGGATGATCCCTACATCCTGATCACCGATAAGAAGATTTCCAACATCCAGGAGATCCTGCCCCTGCTGGAGCAGATCGTAAAGACCGGCGCGAAGCTGCTGATCATCGCGGAGGATGTTGAGGGCGAGGCACTGACCACCCTGATCGTCAACAAGTTAAGAGGTACCTTCAGCGTTGTAGCGGTAAAGGCGCCCGGCTACGGTGACAGAAGAAAAGAGATGTTAAAGGATATCGCTGTCCTGACCGGCGGCCAGGTGATCTCCGATGAACTGGGGCTGGATCTGAAGGACACCACCATGGATCAGCTGGGACGTGCGAAGTCCGTTAAGGTACAGAAGGAGAACACGATCATCGTAGACGGCTGCGGCGACAAGGCGGATATTGCCGCTCGTGTGGCGCAGATCCGCGCGCAGATCGAAGAGACCACTTCGGATTTCGACAGAGAGAAGCTGCAGGAGAGACTGGCTAAGCTGGCCGGCGGTGTAGCGGTGATCCGTGTAGGCGCAGCTACCGAGACCGAGATGAAGGAAGCGAAGCTCCGCATGGAGGACGCTCTGGCTGCGACCAAGGCCGCAGTGGAAGAAGGCATCATCGCAGGCGGCGGTTCCGCTTACGTTCATACGGCCGAGAAGATCAAGGGAATGTTAGAGGATCTGGAAGGCGATGAAAAGACCGGCGCGAAGATCATCTTAAAGGCTCTGGAAGCACCGCTGTATCACATCGTGGCGAATGCGGGCCTGGAGGGTTCGGTGATCATCAATAAGGTAAAGGAGTCTCCGGTAGGCGTTGGTTTCGACGCATATAAGGAAGAGTACGTTGATATGATCAAGGCAGGCATCCTGGATCCGGCCAAGGTGACCAGAAGTGCGCTGCAGAACGCGACCAGCGTAGCTTCGACCTTACTGACGACCGAGTCTGTCGTTGCTAACATCAAGGAGGAGACTCCTGCGGCGGCACCGGCAGGCGGCATGGGCGGAATGATGTAATTCCCACCCGCGCCATGGATTTCCCCAGGATCGCAGCAGAGTTAAGGAAAGGAAACACGACCGATGAATCAGGATTATGTTGAGTGGCTGGTAAAACGCAGAGAACCGGCGTATGCCTGGCCGGTACGGATAGTGATGGGCGTGCTTTGCCTGATCGCACTTCTTCTGGCGATGGCGGTAGTCTGGGGGGCGTTGGTGCTCCTGGCGATGATTGCGGCAACGTACTTCATCTTTC
Source organism: uncultured Lachnospiraceae bacterium (assembly GCA_964425595.1). Taxonomy (GTDB): domain Bacteria; phylum Bacillota; class Clostridia; order Lachnospirales; family Lachnospiraceae; genus Caccovicinus. The sequence continues at coordinate 21,783 of CAYRMW010000007.1, read as the reverse complement.
AGGCGCTGACTGTGGAGTATGAATACCTGTATGTTGACGGAACCTTGTCTGTGGATAAGATCCTGGGAAGGGCCAGGCGGAAAAAGGTGATGGAGTGTTCCAAGGAAGAACTGATGATGATAGCCCCGTCGGACTCCTATATTCTGAAGGATTATGAGAGCCAGGGCATGAAAGTTCTGGACTGCTCCTCCGGTCAGAAGGGTGTGAAGACATACGCTTTGATCTATCAGCAGGGCGGACAGCACACGAAGGTGCTCCTTGAGCCCAATGAAAAACTGATCCAGGCGATCCGTCATACGACACCGAGGAAGATCGTTGTGTAGACTGATCCTTCCACACTATACTTGGGTGCAGAGAGTATTCTCTGCACCTTTTTGATGTACACGGAGGCCGCCGGAATTTTGGACGCGGCCGGGGATGCAGCGAAGAGACCGGATGTCCGGCCGCGGGCGGGCAAAGAAACCGGATGATCTATTAGACGGAGTGGGACAGGATCATTAGTAAAATGAATAAAACATCCTTTGCAAAGGTTTGACAAGCTATGGAAAGTTTGTTAGAATTAGCTACTAACAAGAAAATAGCCTACAGGTATGCAGAGAAAGCGAAAGAAAGCGAGGAGAATTCGATGGGTACAATTATCGGTGAAGGCATTACATTTGATGATGTTCTTCTGGTGCCGTCCTATTCGGAAGTGATCCCTAATCAGGTTGATCTTACCACGTATCTTACCAGAAAGATCAAGCTGAATATTCCGCTGATGAGTGCAGGGATGGATACGGTGACGGAGCATCGGATGGCGATTGCCATGGCCAGGCAGGGCGGGATCGGCATTATTCACAAGAATATGTCGATCAAAGCGCAGGCAGAGGAAGTAGATAAAGTAAAACGTTCCGAAAACGGAGTGATCACCGACCCATTTTCGTTATCTCCGGAGCATACGCTGAAAGATGCCGATGAGCTGATGGCGAAGTTCCGCATATCCGGTGTCCCGATCACGGAAGGTAAAAAGCTGGTCGGCATCATCACCAACCGGGATCTGAAGTTTGAAGAGGATTTCAGCCGCAAGATCAAGGAGTGCATGACCACGCGGAATCTGGTGACGGCGAAGGAAGGCATCACCATGCTGGAGGCGAAGCGCATCCTGGCCAAGGCCCGGGTGGAGAAGCTCCCGATCGTGGATGATGACTTTAATCTTAAGGGCCTTATTACCATTAAGGACATTGAAAAGCAGATCAAGTACCCAATGTCGGCCAAGGATGCGCAGGGCCGGCTGCTCTGCGGCGCGGCGCTCGGCATCACCGCGAATGTTCTGGAGCGGGCGGAGGCGCTGCTGGAAGCCAAGGTGGATGTGGTGGTGCTGGATTCCGCCCACGGCCATTCGGCGAATGTCATCCGCTGCGTGAAGATGCTGAAGGAGGCTTATCCGGATCTCCAGGTGATCGCGGGCAATGTAGCGACCGGCGAGGCGACCAGGGCGCTGATCGAGGCAGGGGCCGACGCGGTCAAGGTAGGAATCGGCCCCGGCTCGATCTGTACGACCCGTGTGGTGGCCGGTATCGGCGTTCCGCAGATCTCGGCTGTGATGGATTGCTATGCGGTGGCAAAGGAGTATGGTATTCCGATCATCGCGGACGGCGGTATCAAGTATTCCGGCGATATCACCAAGGCGATCGCGGCCGGCGGAAATGTGTGTATGATGGGCAGCATGTTCGCGGGGTGTGATGAGAGTCCGGGTGATTTCGAACTCTACCAGGGAAGGAAGTATAAGGTTTACCGCGGCATGGGTTCGATCGCGGCGATGGAAAATGGCAGCAAGGACCGTTATTTCCAGACGGATGCGAAGAAGCTGGTTCCGGAAGGCGTGGAAGGACGCGTGGCATACAAGGGGCTGGTAGAGGATACGGTATTCCAGCTGCTTGGCGGACTTCGTTCCGGTATGGGTTACTGCGGTGCGCAGGATATCCGGACGCTCCAGGAGACCGGGCGGTTTGTGAAGATCACGGCGGCGTCCTTGAAGGAGAGCCATCCTCATGACATCCACATCACGAAGGAAGCGCCGAACTACAGCATAGACGCGTAAGGAAAGACCAGGGAACACCGCTTTGCGGCCGGACGCTGCCGCGGGGGTGTTCCCTTTTTGCTTCATCCGTCCGCGGCGGAAAAGAATGTGCGGCGCGTGACCGGCGGAAGGTTAGTTGGAGTGACAGATAGAAAAAGGAGAGGATTGCGATGATTGCGGTTCAAAGGAAGAGTCTGCTGGACGAGGAGATCATGGATCTGGGTGAAGACTGCCACCAGATATTCGACCAGCTGCAGGAGGCATTGGATTATCTGGAGATGAATCCGGAAGAGGAAAGAAAGATCCTGGTGTATCCGGGACATTATAAGGAGCAGGTGACGGTGCGGATCCCCGGCGTGGTGATCGAAGGCGCTGACCCGGACGCGGTGAGGGATACGGTCATTACCTACAAGTTGGGTGCGAAGGAGATCATGGCGGATGGAAAGAAGCGGGGGACATTCCGCAGCTATACGTTTTTTGTGGATGCACCGGATGTGACGCTGCGCGGCCTGACCATTGAAAACACCGCCGGTCCTGGCTTGGAGGCCGGCCAGGCGCTTGCCCTGTACGCGGATGGCGACCGGATGGTGGTGGACGCCTGCCGGCTGCTGGGCTGGCAGGATACCCTGTTTACCGCGCCGCTGCCCAGGAAGGAGTACCAGGTGGACGGCTTTGTCGGGCCGAAACAGTACGCTCCGCGGGAAAAGAGGAGACAGTACTATAAAAACTGCTATATCGAGGGCGAGGTCGATTTCATCTTCGGCGGAGCGACGGCGTATTTCGAACACTGTGTGTTCTTTTCTAAATATATAGAGAAAGAGATCATGGGCTATGTGACGGCGCCTTCGACGCCGGAAGATTCGGCCTATGGATACGTCATGCACGGATGCCGCTTCTGCAGCAACTGTCCGGACGGGACGGTTTACCTGGGCCGGCCGTGGAGAGACTTTGGACAGACGGTGCTGATCGGCTGTGAGATCGGCCCGCATATCAGGGCAGAGGGCTGGCACGACTGGGACAAGGAAAAGGCGCATACCGCCAGCTTTTTTGCGGAGTACGCCTGCAAGGGGCCGGGAGCCAGGCTGGAAGGAAGGCCGGACTGGTGCCACGTGCTGAAGGAAGAAGATCTTCCGCGGTATACGAGGGAAGCGGTCCTGGCCGGGGACGACGGATGGGACCCGGAAAGCTGATACGATTATGGAAAAGATTGCATTGCTGGTGCCCAGGGAAGAGATGGTCTACCAGGCGCATAATATCCTCCAGGAAAAAAGCTACCAAAAAAAGCACTTTGAGATCAGCATGATGAAGGTGGTTCGGACGCGGAATATCGTAACCGAGGCCAGGCAGGCGATCGCCGGAGGGGCCTCCGTGATCATTGCCAGGGGCCTGCAGGCATCGATGATCAAGCAGTATACGGATATTCCGGTGATCGAGATCGTCCTTACCGCCCAGGAGATGGCGCTTCTCATCGTGAAGGCCAGGCAGATCGTCAAGAAGCCGAACCCGGTGATCGCCGTGGTGGGCTTTCGGAATATGTTTTGCGACATGTCCTATTTTGATTCGATCTACGCGATCGAGCTTCGGACGTTTTACGCACCGGATAATGAACAGCTGCGCGACTACGCCCTGCGGGCGGTGGAGGAAAAGGTCGATCTGGTCATCGGCGGCGAGGTGGCGGTGGAGATCGCGGCGGAGCATCATGTTCCGTCGCTCTTTCTGTCAACCACGGAGGATTCCCTGCGGAATGCTTTTTCCATGGCGGAGAGCGTCAGCTATGCCATGGATGTGGAGAAAAAGAACGCCGCCCAGATGGAGACCCTTCTGGACTACTCCTTTGGCGGGGTAGTCAACGCCGACGGACGGGGGCGGATCACGGCGGTGAACCCGCTGATGGAAGACCTTTTGGGGCGTCCTAGGACGGAGCTGATGGGCAGAGCACTGACGGAAATTTTTCCGGAGCTTGACAGGGAACAGGTAAAACGGACGCTCGAAGGCGACGGGGAGGGATGTTCCGCGTTCCTCCAGTTAAGATCCGGGTCGGTGTTTGCCATGCTGGCGCCGGTGCTGATCGAGGGCAGGGCGGACGGCGCGATCCTTACCTGTCATAAGATGACGCGCAGACCGGCAGCGGAACCTAAGGGCGGGAAGAAGCAGCGCCCCGGTGGCCTGATTGCACTGGGACGCCTTTCCGATGCCCTGCAGGCATCGGCCGCCATGGAGTCCTGCATCCACAAAGCCCGGCTGTATGCACTGTCTGACCTTCCGGTCCTGATCGCCGGTGAGCCCGGCACTGAGCGGGAGCTTTTGGCGCAGGGCATCCACAACGAAAGTGCGCGGTGCCGCAATGGGTTTCTCCAGGTATCCTGTGCCGGGCTGAGCGATGAGGAGCAGTATGCCCTGCTGTTTAATGAGGGAGGCGCTGCAGCGCAGGCGGACGGGGGAAGTCTGTTTATCCGGGATGTGGAGTGGCTGACGCCGGCCAATCAGGTGCGGCTGTTCCATCTGATCGGCGGAAAGATCCGCTCCGGAAAGACCGCGGCCGGGGGCCGGCACGCGGATGTGCGGATCCTGGCTGCGGTGGAGGAAGAGGGGAAGCTGGAAGAGGCGGTTTACGCCGGGAACTTCCGAAAGGATCTGTATTACCAGCTCCAGGGGCTGCTCTTAACGGTCCCGCCGATGCGGGAGCGTCCGGAGGACCTTAGGGAGAAGCTTTCGCAGGTCATACGGGAAAGCTGCGAGAAATTTCAGCGGTATCATCGGCTGGAAGAGGACGCCATGGCGTTTTTGCTGCGCTGTCCGTGGCCGGGAAACCTCTACCAGATCGAACATTACGGCGAACGGCTGATCCTGACGGCGTCCGGGCGAAAGATCACCAGAGCGGCCGCGGAGAAGCTGATGGATGAACTGTATCCGGATTCCATCGCCCGGACGGGAGAGGATCCGGAAGCAGACGGCCGGACAGGAGAGGAAGCGAATGCGGGGGAAACGCCCGGCCGGGCGGACAGCCTGCGCAAGGCCAGGCTTATCCGGGCACTGGCCGAACAGGACGGAAACCGTGTACGCACGGCGGCCTCTCTGGGGATCAGCAAAGCGACCCTGTGGCGCTGGATGAAAAAATACGGTCTCTTTGCCGAAAATGACGGCGAAACGATGAAATTTAAATGAATTAAAAATGAAACGAAAATGAGCGGAAAACGCAATTTTTCGCAGTCTGCCCAAAATGAAACCAGCTTTTTAGTCAGATGGCTAATTGATGCTGAAAACGGAATCCGCTATACTGTAACCATCGGGACGGGCGACAGAACGCATCCGTTCCGAAACCAGAAAACGGCCCCCCAAAGGGGCCTCCATGGCGCGGCAGTATCGGACACTGCCCGTAAAGGAAAGGGGTAATAGACATGAAAATCGGATTTATCGGATTAGGCATCATGGGAAAGCCAATGAGCAAGAACCTGTTGAAGGCCGGACATGAACTGGTTGTTTGTGATTTTAATAAGGACGCGGTTGTCGAGGTCGTCGCAGCCGGCGCGAAGGAAGGCGCCAACGGCGCGGAGATCGCCAGAGAGTGTGATGTGATCATCACCATGCTTCCCAATTCTCCCCATGTACGCGCGGTTGCCCTTGGCGAGGGCGGCATCATCGAGGGAGCCCATGAGGGTACGATCCTCATTGATATGAGCTCGATCGATCCTGTGGAGTCCAAGAAGATCGGCGCGGAGTTAGCCAAGAAGGGCATCGATATGCTGGACGCTCCGGTATCCGGCGGCGAGCCCAAGGCGATCGACGGAACCTTATCCGTTATGGTAGGCGGCAAGAAGGAATTATTTGATCAGTGTTATGATATGCTGATGGTTATGGCCGGATCGGTCGTATATGTCGGCGAACTGGGTTCCGGAAACGTAGCCAAGCTGGCAAACCAGATCATCGTGGCGGTGAATATCGCTGCGGTAGGCGAGGCGCTTTCCTTTGCGAAGAAGGCAGGAACCGATCCCGAGCTGGTATACCAGGCGATCCGCGGCGGTCTGGCCGGTTCCACGGTCATGGACGCGAAGGCGCCGATGATGCTGTCCAGAAACTTCAAGCCCGGCTTCCGTATCGAGCTGCACATTAAGGATCTGACCAACGCGCTGAATGCCGCGCACGCGATCGCTGCGCCGGTTCCGCTGACGGGACAGCTGATGGAGATGATGCAGGCGCTGAAGGCCGACGGTTACGAGAAAGAAGATCATTCCAGCCTGGTTAAGTACTACGAGAAGATTTCCAATATCACGGTAGAATGATCCGCGGGAGGGCTGACAGATGAAAACGGATTTTATCAAAGGTGTCGTTGTCCCGATCCTGACTTCGATCGACGCGGAGGAAAAGATCGATGAGAAGAGATTACGCGCGCAGGTAGATTATGTCATCGACGGCGGCGTGTCCGGTGTCCTGGCATTTGGAAGCAATGGCGAGTTTTACGTCATCGAAGAAGATGAGATGGAGCGTGGCCTGAAGATCATGGTCGATCAGGCGGCGGGCCGGGTGCCGGTATACTTCGGCATCGGCGCCATCAGCACGAAAAAGTGCTGCCGTCTGGCAAAGATGGCGGTAGCCAACGGCGCCGCGGGCGTATCGGTCCTGCAGCCCATGTTCTTAAAGCCGACCAAGGACGAGCTTTTCCTTCACTTCAAGACCATCGCGGAAGCGGTTCCGGAGACCCCGGTGCTCCTTTACAATAACCCGGGCCGCGTAGGCTATACCTTATCGGCCGATCTGGTGGAGAAGTTGGCGCATGAAGTCCCGAATATCGTCGGCATGAAGGATACCAGCGGCGACATTACGCAGACTTCCGAGTTTATCCGCAGGAACCGCGATGTGGACTTTAAAGTATTCGGCGGAAAGGATACTCTGCTGTATGCCTCTCTGTGCCACGGCGCGGTGGGCGGCGTCTGCACGGCAGCCAATTTTATGCCGGAACTGATCACGGACGTTTATAACAAGTACGTGGCCGGTGATCTGGAGGGATCTTTGGAGGCGCAGTTTAAGCTGAATCCGGTGCGGCTGTCCATGGACGCGGCCAGCTTCCCGGTAGCGGCAAAGGATATGGCGAATTTAAGAGGGCGCGATGTCGGCGTTCCCTATACGCCGAATCTGCCGACGCCGGAAGGCCCTGTCTTAGACAAGATCAAGGCGGAGATGAAGGCGGCAGGTCTGATCTGATCGTTTCGACAATGATGACTTATACGCAAACCGGTTGCCTGGTGCCAGGGCGCCGGTTTGTGTTGTATATGGAGGATTAGCGCATGAAATTTTTGTTTGCATCCGATTCCTTTAAGGGAACCTTATCTTCAGAGCAGATCATCAGCCTGCTGACACAGTCGGCAAAGGAGGCGTTTCCGGATTGCGAGACCGTCGGGACGCTGATTGCGGACGGCGGCGAAGGCACGGTGGACGCGGTGATCGCCATGACAAAGGGCGAGCTGATCCGCGTGCCGGTCCATGGTCCCCTGATGGAAGAGACGACAGCGGTTTACGGAAAGATCGATGAGAATACAGCGATCATTGAGATGGCGGCCGCCTCCGGCCTTCCGATGGTGCCGGTGAACCTGCGCAACCCGCTGCATACCACCAGCTACGGAACCGGCGAACTGATCCGCGACGCGCTGGATCGGGGCTTTCGCAGGATTTCCGTGGCGATCGGCGGAAGCGCGACCAATGACGGCGGGATGGGCGCGATGAGCGCCCTCGGCGTCCGCTTCCTGGATCAGGACGGACATGTGCTGGAGGGAAGAGGAGAAGACCTGGAGAAAGTCGCCTCCGTTGACTTAAGCGGCCTTCACCCGGCAGCCGCCCAGGCGGAATTTACGGTGATGTGTGACGTGAACAATCCGCTCACCGGACGGGATGGCGCGACCTATACCTTCGGGAACCAGAAGGGAGGAACCCCGGAGATCCTGGACCGGCTGGAAGAAGGCATGAAGTCCTATGCCAGGGTGGCCGGTGAGGCGCTGGGAAAGGACATTGACCATATCGCCGGAGCAGGCGCCGCCGGAGGGCTCGGCGCGGCATTGTGCGGGTTTTTAAATGCCAGCTTAAAGTCCGGTATTGAGACGGTGCTGGATCTGATCGGCTTTGACGCGATGCTCGACGGCGTGGATCTGGTGATCACCGGCGAGGGCCGGATCGACTGGCAGTCCGCGTTCGGCAAGGTGCCCAGCGGCATCGGCATGCGCTGCAGGAAGAAGGGGATTCCGGCGGTGGCGATCGTAGGCGGAATGGGAAACGGCGCAGAAAAGATCTATGAATTCGGCGTGGAGAGCATCATTCCCACCATTAACGGCGCCATGGATATCCAGGAAGCCCTGGACCGGGCGGAAGAGCTGTACAAAGGCGCGGCGGACCGGATGTTCCGCTTCCTGAAGGTAGGGATGCAGATGAAAAAAGACGGATGATCATCATCCGGAGAAAAAGAGCACCGTCGGGGCGATACCCGCAGGTGCTCTTTTTTAACGCATACGGTGCGGCGTGTTTAAGACGGCGTGTTCCCATCCTGCAGGATCACTTCCATACCGACCTTCTGCGGCTTCAGGCCGAGGGCCTGGTAGAATTTCATGGCTGACGTGTTGCAGCTCCATACGTTCAGGGTCACATTATAACAGCCGGACCCCCGGGCGAAATCCAGCACGTGCCGGTAAAGGCTGCTGCCGATATGCTGGCCGCGGCACGTCTCATCCACGCACAGGTCATCGATGTAGAGGGTGCGGATATCGGTAAGGATATTGTCGTCGATATGCTGCTGGAATACGCAGAAGGCATAGCCGAGGATGCGGTTTTCTTCATCGGCAGCGACGAAGATCGGGCGGCTGTCATCGCGGATGATGTCCGCCAGCTGTTCGTCCGTATATTTTTTGGCTCCGTATTTGAACAGATCAGGACGTCCTTTGTGGTGCACCAGGCACACCTGCTCCAGAAGATCATTGATCCCGTCCATATCGCCCAACTCTGCTCTTCGTAAGATCATCGGTAAACCCCTCCTTAAACAAATGTCACGGCCGGAGATGAACGAAAAACGTGCGGCTGCCGACCTTTTCCATTATAGCATAGGGATAAGGCATATGTCATTGTCTTTTTGGTGGAATTATGATAAAATACGGTAACACTTACGCGGCAGTAAACAGCCGGAACAATGGACAGGAGGGGTGATGAGGAATGCGCATTACAAAGGATAAGGCGGCAGACCGGTTATCCGCCAGGCAGGCGCCGGCGGCGGTCTGCGCGAGCGGAGAGACGGTGGTTTTTGAGACCAGAGACTGCTACGATGATAGTGATATTACCGAGGAAAACCCGATGGGAACGAAAGCCGGGGCCCTGGAGAATCCGGCTACCGGCCCGCTGTATGTGGAAGGCGCGCAGCCGGGGGATATCCTGAAAGTGGAGATCGAAGCGATCGCACTGAGGGATTACGGGATCATGAGGACGTCCACCACAGGCGGCGCTTTCTGCCATCTCTATACGGAGCGGACGGCCCGCCGGTTTTTCTTTTCCCGGCATCCGCAGACAGGGCATCCGGGCTTCTGGTTTGATGCGGATCTCTGGCTGGATGTGGATCCCATGATCGGTGTGATCGGGACGGCTCCGGCCGGTGAAGGCATCTTATCGGTCACGCCGGGACCGCACGGCGGAAATATGGACTGCAAAAGGATCCGCGAAGGGAGCATCCTGTATCTGCCGGTCTTTACACCGGGCGGGCTGCTCTCCGTGGGCGACATCCACGCGCTGATGGGTGACGGCGAGACGGGGATCTGCGGCCTGGAGACCGCGGGGGAAGTGACAGTGCGGGTAACGGTGATCAAAGAAGCAGAAAAACGCGGGGATCCGGACGGCTTCCGGCTCTTTCAGGCCATGCGGACGGCGCTTCCGCTGCTTATCGAGGGCGGACAGATCATGACGATCCAGTCGGCGCAGACCCTGGATGAGGCGTCCCTTCTGGCAGCGAACCGGATGCGGGAGATGGTTGCCGCAGCTGCCGGGATGGATCTGGTAAATTCCGGCATGGCCATGTCTCTGCTGGGCGACCTGGCCGTCTGCCAGATCGTTAATCCGTTAAAGACCGTCCGGTGTGCGTTCCCGCTTGCGGTGCTTGCCCGGTATGGGGTCTGCCTGGACTGACCGGGCGTGACCGCCGTCCGGATCGGAGCGCGGCGGACAGCAAAGAGAACATCATGAGAGGAATACGAAGATGGAAAGATCGGAAACGAAAGCGGGGGGAGAGCAGGAAAAGATCATGGAGATCCGCGAGGCGGTGTCTTCGGTGATCGTGGGAAAAGAGAAGGCGGTGAAATTGCTTTTATCGGCGATCCTGGCCGGAGGGCATGTGCTTCTTGAGGATCTGCCGGGAACGGGCAAGACCCTTCTGGCAAAGACGCTGGCTAAGACCATGGATCTGGAATTCGGACGCATCCAGTTCACGCCGGATCTGATGCCGTCGGATGTGACCGGCATCCACTATTATGACCAGAAGACAGGAAGCTTTGTCTTTCGGAAGGGACCGGTATTTGCCAATATCCTTCTGGCGGACGAGATCAACCGGGCTACGCCCAGGACGCAGTCGAGCCTTCTGGAGGCCATGGAGGAGCGGCAGGTGACCGCCGATGGGGAAACCATGGGGCTGTCGGCGCCGTTTTTCGTGATCGCCACGGAAAATCCGGTGGAGAGCGCGGGGACATTTCCGCTTCCGGAGGCGCAGCTTGACCGGTTCCTGATCAGGATGGAGAGCGGCCTGCCGGAAAAAGAGGAGGAGCGCACGATCCTGGAGCGGTTTGCCGGGGACGGGCCGGATCCCCTGGCGGCGCTGACGCCGGTGTGCAGCCGCGGGGAACTGATGGCTCTTCAGGCGGCGTCCAGGCAGGTCTATGCGCATCCGCAGCTGATGGACTATATGGTCGAGTTAGTCCGGGCTACGCGGGAGACCGGAAAGCTGGAGATCAGCGCGGGGGTCAGCCCCAGGGGGAGCCTGGCCCTGCTGCGGATGGCCAGGGCATACGCGCTGGTGCAGGGCAGAGACTATGTGACGCCGGAGGATGTGCAGGAGCTGGCCGTGCCGGTCCTTGCCCACCGGCTGGTGATGACGCATACCTACGGCGGCGGCCGGAGTCCGCAGGAGGTGATCCGCCGGGTGATGGAGCAGGTAGCCGTTCCCACAGAAGAATGGAGAAGGTGAGCGGGATGATGGTGTTCTGGATTGGCGCGGCGCTTGCCGCGGTCTGGGTCCTCCAGGGCCGGGCTTATCGGAAATTCTGGGACAGGGGACTGCATGCCAGGCTTTTTTTCTCCCGTCCGGAGATCCGGGAAGGCGAAGAGGGCGAACTGTGCGAGGTGATCGAAAACCGGAAGATCCTCCCGCTTCCTGTGCTCCATGTCAATGTGCAGGTGGACCGCTCCTTTGTTTTTCAGGTTGCCGAACGGACGGCGGTATCCGACCAGACCTATCGCAGGGATATTTTTGCCATCCTTCCCTGGCAGCGGATCACCAGGACCCTTGTTTTTACCGGGACCAAACGGGGATACTACCGCTGCCGGCAGGTCGAGTTAGTGGGCCGGGATCTGTTCTTTAACGGGCCATACGTCAGGAAAGAGGAACAGGATGCCAGCCTGTACGTCTTTCCGGCCGCGGTGCCCATGGACGAGATCCAGGCGGCCTGCCAGGAGATGCTGGGGGATTACTGGAGCCGGAGAAGCCTTTTTGAGGATCCGTTTTCCTTCCGCGGCATCCGTGATTATCAGGCGGGGGATGCGATGCGGCAGGTCAACTGGAAAGCCTCTGTCCGGTCGGGCGGATTAAAGGTCAATGTACGGGAAAACACCGCCATGGCCAGGGCGAGGATCCTGCTGAACCTTAAGGAGGATACGATCTGGACGGAGGAGATCCTCCTGGAGAGCGTGATCCGGATCGGCGCATCGGCCGCGCTGCTGTGGCTGGACCAGGGGATCCCGGCGCAGATCTGCACCAATGGCCCGGATGTGGTCGATGGGGAGCCGGTGATGGTGGAGGCCGGGGCAGGCCCGGAGCATGGAAGGACCATTCTCCAGGCCCTGAGCCGGATCGATCTTAAGGCGGCGGAAGGGAAACGCAACACCAGAGATACCGCGCTGTGGGAGGGACTGGAGACGGAGCCATTTTCCCACACCATGGTCCTCTATGTTTCCTGCAGCAGCCACAGGGAAGATCTGGAGCATCTGGAAGCGCTCCGGCAAAAAGGGGCCTCGGTCCTGTGGATCTGGCCCTACACGGCCAGACAGGAGGCGGGACGGCAGGATGACCGGGAGATGGCGAACGGGAATGCCTTCCGGACGGCGGCCGGCGCGGATACCGGCGGTTACCGGGGGCAGATCAGGCGATGGAGGGTAGAAGGATGACCAGATCACGGATCATCAACTGGTGGATCGCCAGAAAGCTGGACAGCTTTCATATTTGTCTGGCGGCAGGCGGGGGATTCGCCTGTCTGGCGGGGATCTTGACGGAAAGGCCGGCGCTCGCAAAAGGCGGCGGGATCTTTCTGCTGATTTTGGCGGTGGTGTTCCTGCTCCACGAGAATCTTCACCGGTTCTGGGATTACCTGGAGAATCATCAGGATCTGGACCGCCTGCCGGCAGGACAGATGAAGCGGGTCAACGGATTTTTGCTGTGCTGTTTTCTGGCGGTGTTCCTGATCCTGGTATTTCTGGCCGGATTCTTTCCCTGGCAGGCAGCCGGAGAGCTGCTTCTTTCCGGCGTCCGCGCCGTCTTCCGCTTCCTGGCGTCGCTTTTGCCGGAGAGTACGGAGGAATATACGATGACGCAGGGCGGGACCGGCGAGCTTTTTGCGAGTATGACCGCCTTCGCGGGCGAAGGGGAGGGCAATCCGTTCTGGGATTGGATATCCTACATTCTCGCGGCGGTGATCGCGGTTGGCTTCGGGCTCTTTCTTCTCTATACGGCGGTCCGAAAACTGGTGGAATACCTGGGAAGCCTCAGCTTTGACGGCGATGAAAAGGTGTTTATAAAGCCGGAGGAAACGGCGGAGAGAAGGGGAAGGCGCGGCAGGCGGCGGTCCTTTCTGGCCGGACTGATGCCGGCAGGCGGCGGCCACGCGGAACGGGTGCGCCGGCTGTACCAGAAGAGTATCCGGGAAAGCCTCGGGCCGGGCGGCCGCGCGAAGGAACGCCGGTTTGCCTGCATGACGCCGGAGCAGATCGAGGAGACGGCCGGGATTGCCGAGGCTGAGCTTCACCAACTCTATGAAAAGGCGCGTTACAGCCGGGATGGCTGCAGCGCGGACGATGCCGCGAGGATGGCGGTATGCTGGCGGAAGATCCGAAAGAAAGAAAAATCAGGTGCGTTTAAGGAGGAAGAACTATGATATCACTGTACGACGGCGGTGTTTACCTGGTGAACGGGACAGAGATCGTACCGGAAGCCGAGGCGGAAAAGGTCAAGGCGCTGACAGGAAAGGAAACGGACAGGGAGACGGCCAGAAGGGGGACCATCGCCTGTTCGATCCTGGAGCAGCACAATGTATCGGGAGACAGGGAACATTTAAAGCTTCGTTTTGATGCCATGGCTTCCCACGATATCACTTTTGTAGGTATCGTACAGACGGCCAAAGCTTCTGGAATGGAAACGTTCCCTGTCCCGTATGTGCTGACGAACTGTCACAATACGCTGTGCGCGGTAGGCGGCACCATCAATGAAGACGACCACATGTTCGGCCTCTCCGCGGCGAAGAAATACGGTGGGATCTATGTGCCGCCGCATATTGCCGTAATCCATCAGTATATGCGGGAGATGATGGCCGGCTGCGGAAAGATGATCCTGGGCTCGGACAGCCACACCCGTTACGGCGCTCTGGGCACCATGGCCATCGGCGAAGGCGGAGGAGAGCTGGTCAAGCAGCTTCTGCGTGATACTTACGATGTAGCCTATCCCGGCGTCGTGGCGATCTATCTGACGGGACGGCCGGCGCCGGGGGTGGGACCGCAGGATATCGCGCTGGCGATCATTGGCGCGGTCTTTAAAAACGGCTATGTAAAGAATAAGGTGATGGAGTTTGTGGGGCCCGGTGTGGCCTCCATGAGCACCGACTACCGGAACGGCGTCGACGTCATGACGACGGAGACGACCTGCCTTTCCTCCATCTGGAGGACGGATGAGGATACGGCAGCTTACCTGCGTCTGCATGGCAGGGAGGATGACTACAGGAAGCTTGATCCGGCAGAGATTGCCTACTACGACGGCTGCGTTTACGTGGACTTAAGCGCCGTTAAGCCGATGATCGCGCTGCCTTTCCATCCCAGCAATACGTATACGATCGATGAGCTGAACGCAAATCCCGGCGACATCCTCCGCGAGGTGGAAAAGGAAGCCGCCCGGGTGAGCGGCGAACGGGCGGCCTTTACGCTGACGGATAAGATCGAAAACGGAAAGCTCCGGGTGCAGCAGGGCATTATCGCCGGCTGCGCGGGAGGAAATTATACGAATGTGATCGAGGCGGCGCATGCGTTAAAGGGAAAAAGCTGTGGCTGCGGCGAATTTTCTCTGGCGGTATATCCCTCTTCGCAGCCGGTATTTATGGATCTGGTCAAAAAGGGCGCCGTATCCGACCTGATGGCCGCGGGCGCCATCATCCGGACCGCTTTCTGCGGCCCATGCTTCGGCGCGGGCGATACCCCGTGCAACAACGGCCTGAGTATCCGCCATACGACCAGGAACTTCCCGAATCGGGAGGGTTCTAAGCCGGGGAACGGTCAGATGGCCGCGGTGGCGCTGATGGACGCACGTTCCATCGCGGCGACGGCGGCAAACGGCGGCATCCTGACTTCCGCTCTGGAGATGGACGGATGGGACGATGTGCCGGCTTATGAATTTGACCGCACCTCCTATGATACGAGAGTATATCAGGGATTCGGAAAGGGCGACGCATCACAGCCCCTGGTCTATGGTCCGAACATTAAGGATTGGCCCGAAATGAGCGCGCTTTCGGAGAATATCCTTCTGAAGGTCTGCGCAAAGATCATGGATCCGGTCACGACCACCGATGAGCTGATCCCATCGGGCGAGACCTCATCTTACCGCTCCAATCCCCTGGGACTGGCGGAGTTTACCCTTTCCCGGAGAGATCCGGAGTATGTGGGACGGGCAAAAGCGGTAGATCAGCTGGAGAAAGCCAGAGCAAACGGCGAAGATCCGGAGCGCCTTGCGCCGGAATTGCGCGCGGTGTTTGCGCAGATCCGCAGCATCCCCGGACAGGAGGCGGTGCAGGCTGCGGATACGGAGATCGGCAGCGTGATCTATGCGGTGAAGCCGGGCGACGGCTCGGCCAGAGAGCAGGCAGCCAGCTGTCAGCGGGTGATCGGCGGTCTCGCAAACATCACGAAGGAATACGCGACCAAACGCTACCGCTCCAATGTCATGAACTGGGGCATGATCCCCTTCCAGATGGAGGCAGAGCCGGAGTTTACGGTAGGGGATTACCTCTACGTTCCAGGGATCCGCACGATCCTGGACGGCGATCTGCAGGACATCAAAGCGTATGTACTGGGAGAACAGGTGAAGGAGATCACGTTATCCATCGCAGACATGACGCCGGAGGAGCGGGAGATCGTAAAAGCGGGGTGCCTGATCAACTTCAATCGAAACCGGAGCCAAAACCGGTAGACTTTCAGACTTTAGTGTGGTATATTGGAACAGGCGAAACGACTCGGGAGGGGATCGGACCATGAATAAAAAGATTAAAACAGAGGCGGTGGAGCATCTCTTCCAGGCAATCTTAACGTTGAAGAACCAAGAGGAGTGCTACCTGTTTTTTGAAGATGTATGTACCATTAATGAGCTTTTATCGCTGTCCCAGCGCTATGAGGTAGCGAAGATGCTGCGGGAGGGGGGGACCTATCTGGAAATCGCCGAAAAGACCGGCGCATCTACGGCTACCATAAGCCGCGTGAACCGTTCGCTGAACTACGGGAATGACGGATATGATCTGGTCTTCCAGCGTCTTAAGGCGCAGGAGGCCGGTGAGGGCGCAGAGGATGAGCAGACTGCCGAAAAACCATAAAGAAAGGTGCTGCCTGACTGGAAAGACCGGTCCTGCAGCACTTCTTTTATCTCTCCCGCCATCACCATCCGGCAGGGGGAAGCCGTTATTTTCTGCGCTTTTCTCCAGGCGGCTCTTCGCTCCGCAGCTGGTCTGCCAGCGCTTCGATCATCTGCTTTTTCAGGTACACATCAAAGGACAGCTCACAGATAAAGGTGAACAGCTGCAGGTATTCCCGCTCGCCGGAGGCCTCATCTGCAGTCCGGAAGGTCGTTTGCGCGGCCTGAAATTTGGCCTCCACATCGTCTTTCAGACGGGCCATCTGGCTGTGTCCAAGTGAAAAGACCTCACGGTAGATATCTTCCAGAGAAAGGCCGGAATCCTGAGCGAAATGATGTTCCAGGATCGGCTTGAACAGCTGCTCGATGTCGTTAAAGGAGAGCAGGCTCTTGAAATAGTAGATAAAGATGAGCATCAGCATATGCTCTTTGGAATATTTCTTCTTGACGGGAGACGGAAGCAGGTTATTCTTGGCATAATTGTTGATCATGGTTTTGGTGAGGACCTTATCATCGGGATAACGCTTGGTGTTCTTCAGATGATCGTCCATAAAGGTGGTCACCTGATCCATGTACAGCTGGATATCGGGAATCTCCTCAGGTTTAATATAGGATAAGCTGTCTAAATAGGACAGCAGAGATGTGATCCGTTCTTCATTGGTTTTCATGCTATCACCTCAAAATGCGTCTGCTTGACTTTGGTATCATCATATTATATAGTATTGAAAACCGTATGACAAGAGAAATCGGGAAAATATTTTGACGGCGGAAGACGGATATAGTACAATACATTCTGCCGGTGCCGGCGGGTGCCGCACACATAAAAGAAGAGACCGGGCGGTGATGCGCCGCCGCGGACGATCAAGACAAGCGAGAACAAAGGCGGTTGGGAATGAACAGACAAGAAGCGTTAAATGACAGACAGTGGGAGGCCGTTCGCTGCACGGAGGGCCCTCTTTTGGTCCTGGCAGGGGCAGGATCCGGAAAAACCAGGGTGCTGACCCATCGGATTGCCTACCTGATTGAAGACAAGGGGGTCAGCCCATGGAATATCCTGGCCATCACGTTCACGAATAAGGCGGCTGCCGAGATGAAGGAGCGTGTGGGACGGACGGTCAGCGAAGGGGCGGACAGCGTATGGGTGAGCACCTTTCACTCGGCCTGCGCGCGGATCCTGCGCAGACATTGCGAGAATCTGGGGTATGATACGAATTTTACCATTTACGACGCGGACGACCAGAAGACGCTGATGCACCAGATCTTTAAGCGGCTGAATGTGGATACCCACTATTATAAGGAAAGGGATGTGCTTAACTACATCTCCTCAGCCAAGGATAAGCTGTGGACGCCCGATGACTGTGAACAGGACGCCGCAGATTTCCGGGAGGAGAAAAAGGCCGGGCTGTACCGCGAATACCAGAAGGAACTCAGGCAGAACAACGCAATGGATTTTGACGATCTGATCGTCAACGGCGTGGAGCTTTTTCGGACCTGTCCGGAGATCCGGGACCATTACCAGGAACGCTTCCGCTATATCATGGTGGACGAGTACCAGGATACGAACCATGCCCAGTTTCAGCTGGTTGCGCTGTTGGCGGAGAAATACCGGAACCTGTGCGTGGTCGGCGACGATGATCAGTCGATCTACCGTTTCCGGGGCGCCGACGTGACCAATATCCTGGATTTTGAGTCGGTCTTTCCCGGAGCCCGGGTGGTGAAACTGGAGCAGAATTACCGCTCGACCGCGAACATCCTTCACGCGGCCAACGCAGTGATCGGAAACAACCGGGGCAGAAAGAAAAAGACCCTGTGGACGGCGAATGAAGAAGGCAGCAGGACCCGCGCGCGCTTTTTTCTGACTGCGGAAGAGGAGGCCGGGTACCTGGTGAATACGCTGGCCAGAAAACATGAAGAAGGGCGGCAGTGGAAAGAACTGGCTGTCCTTTACCGGACGAACGCTCAGTCCCGCCTCCTGGAGGAGTACTGTGTGCGCCAGAATGTGCCGTATCGTCTGATCGGCGGCGTCAATTTCTATCAGCGCAGGGAGATCAAGGATGTGCTGGCCTATCTGAAGACGATCGCCAACGGCGTAGACGATCTGGCCGTGGACAGGATCATCAATGTGCCTCCGCGGGGGATCGGTCAGGTGACCGTCGGACGGCTGAAGGTCTTTGCCGCGGAGCAGGAGATGAACCTTTATGACGCGGTGCAGAACTGGGACCAGGTTCCAGGACTGGGCCGGTCGGGCCAGAAGATCCGGCAGTTTGTGGAACAGATCGACGCCCTGCGCCGGATCGCAAAAGATCCGGAAGTCCCTTTGAACGAACTGATCCAGGCCGTGCTTGAACAGACCGGATATACGGAATATCTGAAGGAAGAAGGAAAAGTGGAAGCGGAGGCCAGGATGGAGAATATCGACGAGCTGATCAGCAAGGCGGCCAGCTACAGCCTGAGCGCGCCGGAGCCGGATCTTGATGATTTTCTGGAGCAGGTGGCTTTAGTGGCCGATGTGGACCGGATGGACGAAGAGGAAGACCGGGTGACGCTGATGACGCTGCACAGCGCCAAGGGTCTGGAATTCCCGGTGGTGTGCATCGCCGGGATGGAGGAGGGGCTGTTCCCCAACATTCGCGCCGTATTCTCCGAGAACCCGGAAGACATCGAAGAAGAGCGCAGGCTCTGCTATGTGGGGATCACCCGCGCCAGGAAAGAGCTACTGCTTACCGGCGCCAAAAAGCGGATGATCCGCGGAAGCGTCCAGTACTACCAGCCAAGCCGCTTTGTCCGTGAGATCCCAGAGGAATACCTGGATGCAGGCGGCCATGGACGGGATAAGCGGACACAGAGTAAGCCGGCGGCGGAGTGGCCGGCAGCAGGAAGGACGGCAGGAGGGGGAACGGCGGCAGAGCGGCCGGCAAAAGAGCGGCCAGCGGCCGGAGGAACGGACGAGCGTTCTTCGCAATACAGCGCGGGCGCGGCGCTTTCTTATGGAAACAATCCGGGCTTTGGAAAAGTCTTTGCCGTAACCAAAGCAAAAAGGCTGGACTACAAAGAAGGCGACCGGGTCAGACATGAGCGCTTCGGCGAAGGCGTGGTGCAGGCCATTGTGGACAAAAAGAAAGACTATGAGGTGACTGTCTGCTTCGATCAGGCCGGCGTCAGAAGGATGTTTGCCAATTTCGCCAGGCTGCAAAAGATTGAATCATCCGAAATTTAGGATAGTAAAGTTGAAAAAAAAATGCTATACTTACCCTAAGCGGAAAGACGGCAGGCCGCGGGTCCGCCGGACGGCGCAGGCCTTGCAGCCTGGCCGGCTGTCTGCGGGAACAAAGATGCAGAAAGGAAGTGTGATGATGAATCTGAATCGATTCGATGTGGTGGGGAAAGAGGCCAGAGACCGGGTGGAGGACATCATGAACGCCACCAGGCTGAATGACTTTTTACACAGGAAGGAAGAAGAGGACAAACAGAAAAACTGCATCCTCTGGATCCTGGCCATTATCGGCGCAGTGGCTGCGGTAGCGATGATCGCTTACGGTGTTTACCGCTTCTTTACTCCGGATTATCTGGAGGACTTTGAGGATGATTTTGAAGACGATTTCGACGATGACTTCTTTGAGGATGAAGAGAAGCCAGCGGAGAAGACCGAGTAGCGGAATCGGATACAGATCATGAAAAAAGGAGATCTGATCCGGGGGAGAATCGAAACGATCGACTTCCCCAACAAAGGAATGATGAATGTAGACGGGGAGCGCATTGTCCTGAAAAACGCGCTCCCCGGCCAGCTTGTTGAGGCCGTGGTGACGAAAAAGCGCAAAGGAAAGTGCGAAGGCCGCGTCCTTCGAGTTCTTGAGAAAGCGCCGGAAGAAAAGACCGAGGATATCTGCGAACACTTTCCGGACTGCGGCGGCTGCCTGTATCAGAGCCTGCCGTATGAACATCAGCGCAGGATCAAGGAAGAGCAGGTGCTTGGACTTTTGCATACGGTATGTCCTGAGAAAAGTTTCCAGTGGCAGGGCGTGCAGGCCAGTCCCGCGCCTTACGCCTATCGGAATAAGATGGAATTTTCTTTCGGCGATGCCTGGAAGGACGGCCCGCTGGCCCTGGGGATGCATAGGCGCGGGAGTTTTTATGACATCGTGACCACAGAACACTGCCGGATCGTTCATCCGGATTTCGGCAGGATATTGAAGGCCACCAGGGATTTTTTTGACGCGTGTTCTGCCCCATTTTACCGAAAGCTGCAGCATACCGGTTACCTCCGCCACCTGCTGGTGAGACGCGCGGTGAAAACAGGAGAGATCCTGGTCGATCTGGTGACCTCAACGCAGCTGGAGTGGCTGCAGGACAAAGAAGAGGAGCAAAAACTTCTGCAGGACTGGGCGCAGCTTTTGCTGGCGCTTCCTCTGGAAGGGAAGCTGGCCGGGATCCTTCATACGCAGAATGACAGTCTGGCGGATGTAGTACAAAACGATCACACGGAAGTCCTGTATGGGCAGGACTTTTTTTATGAGGAGCTTTTGGGACTCCGTTTTAAGATCACCCCATTCTCCTTTTTTCAGACCAACTCCCTGGGAGCGGAAGTGCTTTACGATACCGTCAGAAGCTACATCGGCGATACGAAAGATAAGGTGGTCTTCGACCTCTACAGCGGCACCGGCACCATCACCCAACTTCTGGCTTCGGTGGCCCGCAGCGTGACCGGCGTGGAGATCGTTCGGGAAGCGGTGGAGGCGGCAGAGGAGAACGCGGCGATGAACGGCCTGGAGAACTGTCACTTCCTGGCCGGAGATGTGCTGAAGGTCGTGGACGAGCTGACGGAAAAGCCGGATCTGATCGTCCTGGATCCCCCGAGGGACGGGATCCATCCGAAGGCGCTGCCTAAGATCATCGCTTTTGGCGTAGACAAGATCGTCTATGTATCCTGCAAACCCACGAGCCTGATCCGGGATCTTGTTCCCCTGATGGAAGCCGGATATCGGGTGGAGAAGGCGTGCGGAGTGGATATGTTTCCGTTTACGGGGAATATAGAGACGGTTGTCCAGCTTTCCAAGGGATAAAATCGACTCAAAGAAAGTGCGTGTGGAGTTCTCTCTGGAGGGCATGGATATCAAAGTCTGAAAATGGCAGACAGCTGAAGTGTCCGCCGGAAAAAGAAGCGGCGATTGTGGCAGCGCTGAAGTATTTTCAAATGATATAGTGATTACACAAGGACCTGGGTACTTTACCCAGGCCCTTTTCGCAGTTTTGGAGTTCACTGTTTCGTGAGTTAAATTTGCCTTTTGGGACGACTATAGTAATTTATTCCTTCCCTTTGCTTTTTTCTGGATCGTTCTCATTTTACTTTTGGTTATGAATTGGAAGTCTGTCCGGAAACCGCAGGCTTAGTGAAGAGCATCTGTAATCTTTTCCCGCCGATACAGTGGGATGAACCCCTGCTCCTGGATCCCGGCAAAATTCATCGCTTTCAATGTATCCAACAATTCCTCACAGGTATATTTTGAATCCAGTTTTTTCTCAAGATAACGGTAGATGGTCATTGCAAGGAAACAGATCAGGAAATTTTGCGCCCGCTCCACCTGTTTGTCACGGATGGATTTCTGATACAGGGCATACT
>CAYRMW010000006.1:0-59968 GCA_964425595.1 uncultured Lachnospiraceae bacterium | reverse complement strand
TGATCTGTTTCCTTGCATTAATCGTCTACCGTTATCTTGAGAAAAAACTGGATTCAAACTATACCTGTGAGGAATTGTTGGATACCTTGAAAGCGATGAATTTTGCCGGGATACAGGAGCAGGGGTTCATCCCATTGTATAAACGGGAAAAGATTACGGATGATCTTCACGAAGCCTGCGGTTTCCGAACGGACTACCAATTCATAACCAAAAGTAAAATGAGAACGATCCAGAAAAAAAGCAAAGGGAAGGAATAAATTACTATAGTTCGAAACAACGGCAAAAATCGCCGTAGCCCAGTAAATACAAGGGATACAGCGATTTTTTCTTCCAACAACTGTCAAAGACGGGAATATACTTTTTATGAGATGTCCAGCGATAAAGTGACAGGGAGAGGCGCGATGGCGCCTGCGGTGAGGGGGCGTCAACAGACGTCAGCTGCGGTGTTTTGCGTCCTTCTCCGGTATTCTGAGGGAGTGTAGAGCATGTGTTTCTTGAACAGGCTGGAAAAATGCTGGACGGAGGAGAAACCGCAATGCTGTGAAATCTGCGAAATGGAGAACTTGCTGTGGTTTAAAAAATCGCAGGCTTTTTTTAAGCGAAACTGCAGGATATAATCCTGAATGGACATGCTGTATACTTCTTTGAATACACGGTACAAATGCGTTCGATTCAGCCCGATATGGTGCGCGATTTCCTGTACGGTGATGTTCCTGGAATAATTTTTGCTGATGTATGCGATCACTTGTTCAGCATAGTATTCCTTTAGCGAGAGTGGATGAACCTCGGTATTATTTTCCATAAACAGTGCCAGAAGCTGATACAGCTGGCCTAACGCATGGTAGTTTGACGAAAGCAGCCGGGAGTCGCAGGTGACCAGGGGAGCGATCAGCCGGCCGAGACGCTCCACGTCAGGATAATGGACTACGGGATGTTTAAGACTGAGTCCGCACAGAGAAATCAGCTTTTGGATTTCCGTGCCGTCAAAACAGATCCAGTAATAAATCCAGGGATCCTTTATATCTGCCTGGTAGCGAAGCGGAGCGTTTGGGATTAACAGAAAACAGTCTCCCTTTTTGATATGGAAGGTCTGATCGTTGATCCAATACGTTCCTCTTCCGGAGATGACAAAGTGGAAGCTGTAATGGTCTACGATTCTTGACGAGGCAATGTGCCCGGGCGTCGCTTCCTGATAACCGCAATGCAATACTCTCGTTGATTCATGAAGGAAAAATTTAGGTATAAAAAACGCCATGTGTTTGATGCACGTATCCATAATGGCTGCCTCCCTGTGATGAAGAAATAGAACGTAAACGTGCAGGATGGCAGGCAATGCAGCATACAAGGCTGAGCCATCCTGAGCACCTACAACAAAACAACATAAAGATAAACAATTTGCCGCAAAAACAAAAGAAAAATATTTTCACATATGATATAAATATAGCATAATTCAACAAAAAAAGCAGGACTGGAAAGGAGAAATTATGAGAAAAAGGAAAAGTTTGGTGGCGATGATTGTTGCTTTTGCCGCATTGGTCTCTGCCGGATGCGGGGGGACTGAGGTGGGACAGACATCGGATACGGAGGCGGCTGAAACGGAAGCCGGTTCGAGTGCTGAAACGGAAGCCGGTTCGAGTGATGAAGCGGTTACTGTTACGTGGTGGACATGGAGTACAGAAGCAAAAGATGTGTATGAACAGTATGCGGAAATGGTTACAGAAAAGTACCCCAATATTACCGTAAAACTGGAGTTTATGGAAAATAGTGACTATTGGACCAAACTGCCGATTGCCATTGCCGGTGGAACAGGACCGGATATCTATCAGATGACCCGACCGAGTTTTGAATTATACGCAGCTTCGGGACAGGTGCTGGATTTGACGGACATCCTTTCACAGAATGAGGGGCTGCAGAGCAATCTGGATGCGATGGATGATGTACTGGTGGACGGCTATAAATTCCAGGATAAGCAGATGGCCATTCCGTTCAGTGTTGAGAGTACGGCGATTGTATACAATAAAACGATGTTTGCGGAGGCCGGGATTCAGGAACCAAAAGAGATAGAAGATACCTGGACATGGGATGATCTGCGTGAACTGGCACAGCAGATGACGGTGAAGGGGGATTCGGTAGCCAACAGTCAATATGGATTTTTCTGCGCAACAGATAAAATCCCCAGCTGGGAGATGATCCTTTCTCATGGCAGCTGGATATTCAGCGATGATATGGAAACCTGTACGGTAGGAGACAGCAACGTGGTCGAAGCGCTTACGCCTTTAGTGGAGATGTACATTAATGATCAGGTTGCGCCGACCACCGATGTGACGAATGCCATGTCAGCCAATGATCTGTTTATGACCGGCAGGATCGCGATGATGGCGGCAGGAAGCTGGAACCTGGCTACTTTTTCTGGAATTGAAGGATTTGAATGGGATTGTGCAGAGCTGCCGCTCGATCCGCAGACCGGTGAGAGGATGTCTTCTTCTAATACGTTAGGATACGTGGTGAATCCCAATGCGGAAGATCTGGATGCGGTAGGGAAAGTGCTGGAAGTTTTTACCTCTCCGGAGGCTCAGGCTATGCTGGCGGAAACAGGGACCTATATTCCGGCGGTAGTGGAGTCACGCGATATGTATTTTGAAGCAGACGGATACCCGGAAAATGCAAGAGCTTTCCAGCGGGCATTGGACTATGTTCATCCGAATGTACTGACACAGTATATTTCCTATGATGAGTTCAAGGAGTACTATTCCTCGGCGCTGACAAATGCCTATGAGGGTGAGGATCTTGCAACCGTGCTCCAGGAGTTGGAAGATAAGGTAAATGGGATCATGGAGGAAAACAAAGCTACCTTTGAATAAGGCAAAGACGGGCCGGAGAGCTGTTTCTTCGGCCCGTGAAAAAGGGAGGATATCGCAGGTGAAGAAAAAAGGAAAAATGACCTCCAAAGAAAAACGGGAAGTGAGGATTGGATTACTGGTCATCTCGCCCTGGATCATCGGATTTGTCTGTTTTATGATGGCCCCGTTGCTCTATTCGTTCTATGTCAGTCTTACCAATTACAGTTTTCTGGCAGCTCCCAAATTTGTTGGATTAAAGAATTATATTACCATGTTTACCGGAGATCCCCTGATATGGAAATCGCTGGGGATCACCCTGATGTATGCAGTGCTTGTTGTGCCGAGCCAGCTGATTGTTGGTTTTCTCCTTGCATTGCTGCTTAATTCGAAAGTGAAAGGAATCCCTTTTTTTCGGGCGGTCTTTTATTTGCCGACGCTAGTCGTGGTGGTGGCA
The DNA here is from genome assembly GCA_964425595.1 of uncultured Lachnospiraceae bacterium. Classification (GTDB taxonomy): domain Bacteria; phylum Bacillota; class Clostridia; order Lachnospirales; family Lachnospiraceae; genus Caccovicinus. The sequence continues at coordinate 56,674 of CAYRMW010000006.1, read as the reverse complement.
ACCTCTTTGCTGTGGCGGCAGATCCTGGATTCGGATTTTGGGATTTTGAACTATATACTGGAGCTGTTTGGGCTTGAACGGGTACGATGGTTGGCGAGTACCCCCACGATCCTTGCAAGTCTCGTGATCATTCATCTGTGGGGATGCGGAAAGAGTATTATTATCAATCTGGCCGGGATGCAGGGGATCCCGACGCAATTATATGAGGCGGCGACCGTGGATGGATGCGGAAAAGTTCGTCAGGTATTTTCGATCATGATCCCGATGATGTCCCCTACCATTTTTCTGAATCTGATTACCGGGATTATCGGAGCGTTTAAATCGTTTACCATGGTACAGGTCCTGACCAACGGAGGGCCGGACAATGCCAGCATGGTGTTTATGCTGTATTTGTATAAGAATGCTTTTCAGAACTACAGAATGGGTTATGCCAGCGCCATGTCCTGGTTTTTGTTCGTCATTGTTGCTTTGTTAACGTTGCTGGTATTCAAAACATCGAAATCATGGGTTCACTATGAGGGATAAATGAATCCTGAAAATTTGGAGGAGAGGAGATATTCAGCCGGACTGAATGATAGATGAGATGATTGGCACAACAAGAGCAGAAAGATCCTTTCACAGCCAAAGGAAACAACGATATATTATGAAAGGCATCACCTATGTCCTTTTGATCATGTTGAGTATTTTGTTTTTACTTCCTATATTCTGGCTTTTGTCCAATTCAGTAAAAACGATGGAGCAGATCTTTGCGTTCCCGCCGGTATTTATCAGTAAGACGCCTCGCTGGAGCAACTACGTGGAGGCATTTACGTTTAACTCTTTGCCGTTTGCGCGGTTTTTGCTCAATTCGGTATTTATCACCGGTTTGTCCATGGTTGGATCCGTGTTTTCATCTGCATTGATCGCATTTGGATTCTCCAGAGTGCGGTGGAGGGGACGGGACCTGATCTTTTACATCGTGATCATAACGATGATCATTCCGCAGGAAGTGCTGATCACGCCGCAGTTCATGATTTACAATGCGCTTGGAGTTCTGGATACTTACGTCCCGCTTATCCTTCCATGGTTTTTCGGGAAGTCTTTTTATATCTTTATCATGCGTCAGGCCATGATGGGGATCCCGGTAGAGCTGGATGAATCCGCAAAAATCGACGGATGCAATACACTGCAGCTGTTTTATAAGATCATCCTTCCGCAAAGCAAAGCATCGTTGGTGGCGGCGGCGATCTATGCGCTGCAGGATCAATGGAATAATTATCTGGAGCCAATGGTATATATCAATTCGTTGGAGAAACTGCCGGTCTCGGTCGGATTGTCTTATTTCAGCAGCATGTACAGTACGCAATGGCAGCTGGTTTCTGCAGCGGCAGTGATCGTTGCGTTGCCTCTGCTGGTCTTGTTTATCTTTTTGCAGAAATATTTCATTCAGGGTGTCGTTGTGTCTGGCGTTAAAGGGTAGGTAAAATAACATGAGATTACATTTTTATGGAACAGGAGCCTCGGAAGGTGTGCCGGCGATTTTTTGTAAATGCGAGAACTGCGAAAAAATACGAAAGATGGGGGGAAAAAACTACAGAAGCAGGACAAGCTGTCAGATTGATGAAGATCTTATGATCGATTTTTCCGCAGACATCTTTGATCATATGCGATATGGCGGCCTGGATATGAGTATGATCAAAACCGTGATTATTACGCATACGCATAGTGATCACTTTTACCCGGAAGAGTTTATCCATGTGGCTCCGCCTTTTGCATGGCCGGAAGAAAAAGGCAAATTAACCATTTATGGAAATGATGATGCCTGTGCCCGCCTTCGGGAATTATGCACTTCGCAAACCAGGCTTTACCTTGATATTGTGCCGATCCATAATCTGCAGGAAATAGAAACGGATCGATTTTCCGTTAAGGCGTTGCCGGCTAATCATGATCCTTCACAGGAATGCCATCTGTATCTTTTGCGAAAGGGTGACAGGAATTTGCTGTATGCCCATGACACAGGGTATTTTCCCGAGGCCACATGGAAAGAACTGGAAAAGGAACATCTGGATGGAGTGGTGCTGGACTGCACATGCTGCAATGGTCCATCCTGTTTCGAGAATCATATGGGCTTTCAGGATAATCTGAAAATAAAGGAGAGAATGATAAGGGAGGGAATTGCCGACCGGAAGACGGTGTTTATTGCCACGCATTTTGTCCATTCTTATGGACCGTTTCAGCAGGAGTTGGAGGAGGCCTTTGCGCCGCACGGTTTCATTGCCGCCTATGACGGGATGAAGGTGGATATCTGAAAACAAACCTTCATGCGCCGGCAGCCGACGCATCAGCTATCTTTCACCGAAGCTTGCCGCCAGTTACGAATAGCTGGTGGTATTTTTTTGCCTTGCCGCCGTTACGCGTCAGAGAGGATCGAAAAAGAAATCAAAAGAGAAAACTGGAATGGAAGCCCCGGATGTGCTAGGATAAAAGAGACAGAAACGCAGTTTCTGCCGTTAAACCTCCGGGAAACGTAGACAGGTTTTCGGGATTATGGTAAGATAACGAGGAAAAATGAAGGGAGGACGTTATGATCAAGCAGTTAATGGAAAAGATTGAGAAGACCGGGGCGCCGATCTGTGTCGGCCTGGATCCGATGTTAAGTTATATTCCGGAGCATGTGGTAAAGAAGGCGTTTGAGGAATTCGGCGAGACCTTGGAAGGGGCGGCCGAAGCCATCTGGCAGTTTAACAAGGAAATTATCGACTGTACCTGCGACCTGATCCCGTCCGTAAAGCCGCAGATCGCCATGTATGAGCAGTTCGGCATCGAGGGCCTGAAAGTATATAAGAAGACGGTAGACTACTGTCGGGAGAAGGGACTTCTGGTCATCGGCGACGCCAAGCGGGGCGATATCGGTTCGACTTCCGCTGCTTATGCAGCCGGGCACATCGGCAAGGTGAAGGTCGGAAGTCATGTCTTTTCCGGCTTTGACACGGATTTTCTGACGGTGAATCCTTATCTGGGAACGGACGGGGTAAAGCCGTTTGTGGATGCGTGCGAGGAAAATGACAAGGGCCTGTTTGTCCTGGTGAAGACGTCGAATCCCTCCAGCGGCGAATTTCAGGACCGTCTGATCGACGGCCGTCCCTTATATGAACTGGTGGCGGAGAAGGTGGTCGAATGGGGAGGGGCCTCCATGGACGGCAGCTACAGCAACGTGGGCGCGGTGGTAGGCGCCACCTACCCGGAAATGAGCCGGATCTTAAGACAGAAGATGCCTCATACCTATTTCCTGGTGCCCGGCTACGGCGCGCAGGGCGGGACGGCAGAGGATCTGAAATACTGCTTTGACGCGGACGGCTTCGGTGCCGTGGTCAATTCCTCCAGAGGGATCATTGCCGCGTATAAGAAGGATGCCTACGCGAAGTTCGGGCCGGAGCATTTCGGCGAGGCTTCCAGGCAGGCAGTCATTGATATGGTGCAGGATATCCGTCGGGTCCTGTAGGCAGACGGCATCGAGGGATCTGACGACCGAAAAGGACCAGGAGGAAAAACATGGCAAAAAGAAAAGAAACAGCCCGGGTGATCAGCCAGGAAATGCTGGCGGATGGTGTGTACAGCATGTGGATCGATTCCCGCGCCATCGCGTCGGAAGCGGCCCCGGGGCAGTTTATCTCTCTGTACTGCAGGGATGGCGCCCGCCTGCTGCCCAGGCCGATCAGCTTATGTGAGATCGACCGGGATGGCGGACGGCTTCGGATCGTGTACCGGGTCGCGGGGAGTGGCACAGCGGAGTTTTCCGCGTATCAGCCGGGTGATCCGGTCGAGATCATGGGGCCCCTGGGCAATGGATTCCCCCTGGCGGCGGCAGAAGGAAGGCGGGTATTCCTGATCGGCGGCGGCATCGGCATCCCGCCGATGCTGGAGACGGCGAAGGCGCTGACAGGCGAGAAGACGATCGTGCTGGGCTACCGGGACGGTCAGATGTTTTTAAAGGATGAGCTGGAAAAGACCGGGAAGGTATATGCGGCTACGGAGGACGGAAGCTTCGGCACGAAGGGCAATGTGCTGGACGCGATCCGGGAGCGCGGCCTGCAGGGGGATGTGGTGTTTGCCTGCGGCCCGACGCCGATGCTGCGCGCCCTGAAAGCCTGGGCGGCGGAGACGGGAATCGAGTGCTATCTTTCCCTGGAAGAGCGGATGGCCTGCGGCATCGGCGCGTGCCTGGCCTGTGTCTGTCGGTCCGCGGAAGTGGACGGACATTCCCATGTGCGCAATAAGCGGGTCTGTAAAGAAGGACCGGTATTTCGGGCGGAGGAGGTGGAGCTGTGATAAACATGAAGGTGGATCTGGCCGGCGTGGAACTGCGCAATCCGGTCATGGAGGCCTCCGGCACCTTTGGCTCCGGAGCCGAATACGGCGAATTTGTCGACTTAAACCGCCTGGGCGCGGTGGTGACCAAGGGTGTGGCCAATGTGCCCTGGCCCGGGAATCCCGTCCCGCGCATTGCGGAGACCTGCGGCGGCATGCTCAATGCCATCGGCCTGCAGAATCCGGGAATCGATGTGTTCGCAAACCGGGATATCCCCTTTTTAAAGCAGTATGATACGAAGATCATCGTGAATGTATGCGGGAAGACGGCGGAGGATTATATCGAGGTGGTGGAACGCCTTGGCGATGAGCCGGTGGATCTTCTGGAGATCAATATTTCCTGCCCGAATGTCAAGGAGGGCGGCATCGCCTTCGGCCAGGACCCCAGGGCGGTAGAGGCCATTACGAAGGCCTGCAAGGCCCATGCGAAGCAGCCGGTGATCATGAAGCTGAGCCCCAACGTGACGGACATCACCGTCATGGCGAAAGCGGCGGAGGCCGGAGGAGCCGATGCCATCTCCCTGATCAATACCCTGACCGGGATGAAGATCGATGTAAACCGCAGGACCTTTGCCCTGGCCAATAAGACCGGCGGCTTATCCGGGCCGGCCATCAAGCCGGTGGCCGTGCGGATGGTGTACCAGGCGGCAAACGCGGTAAAGGTGCCCATCATCGGCATGGGCGGCATCCGGACCGGAGAGGATGCCCTGGAGTTTATCCTGGCCGGGGCTACCGCTGTGGCCGTGGGAACGGCGAATTTTCATAACCCTTATGCGACCGTGGACGTGATCGAAGGGATCCGCGGATATATGGAAAGAAACGGCGTGGAGGATATCCGGGAGCTGATCGGCGCGGTGCGCTAAAGGATGGGGGAACCGGCGGACAAAAAATCGACCGGCAAAGAGAAGGCGGGCGGCGCCCGCAGGGACAGGAGGAGCGAAACATGGAACAATATAAGCAGGAGTTTATTGCGTTTATGGTAGAAAGCCAGGTGCTCAAATTCGGCGATTTTACCTTAAAGAGCGGGAGAAAGTCCCCGTTTTTCATGAACGCCGGCGCCTACGTGACCGGAACCCAGCTGCGGAGACTGGGTGAATATTACGCGAAGGCCATTCATGACCATTTCGGCCTGGATTTTGACGTGCTTTTCGGCCCGGCTTACAAGGGGATTCCGCTGTCGGTGGCTACGGCCATGGCCATCAGCGAGCTCTACGGCAAGGATGTGCGCTACTGCTCCAACCGTAAGGAGGTCAAGGATCACGGGGATACCGGCATCCTTTTGGGGAGCAAGTTAAAGGACGGCGACCGGGTGGTGATGATTGAGGACGTGACCACGTCCGGCAAGTCCATTGAGGAGACCTACCCCATCTTAAAGAGCCAGGCCGATGTGGAAATCCGCGGCCTGATCGTCTCCTTAAACCGCATGGAGCGGGGGAAGAGCGAGAAGAGCGCGCTGGAGGAAATCCGGGATCTGTATGGCTTCCCTACCGCCGCCATCGTCAACATGGCGGAAGTGATCGAGTATCTGTACAACCGCGAATGCCAGGGGCAGGTGGTGATCAATGACGACATCAAAGCTGCCATTGACGCTTATTATGCGCAGTATGGGGCCAGATGACCGGCCGCAGTTTGACAGGAGTGATGAAGGATGGATATGGAACGGGTGTATAAGACCATGACACGGGCCGGCGCGGGAAGCATCGCGGCCGGGATCGTGATCGCGACAGTAGGTCTGACGGTGGGCATTGTCTCCATTGTCACCGGGACGCTTTTATTAAAGCGGAGATCGGAAATTGAATTCTAGCGGTGAAGGCGGCGGGCTGGAGCATATATGATAAAAAATACGACCAGACACCAGAAATTGGGCTGGGTACTGTTCCTTTTGTACCTGGCCCTGTTGGTGTATTTTCTGTTTTTTGCGGAGTTTTTCGGAAGGACGGATGCGGATCTCCGGAAATATCCCGCGTATAATCTTGAACCATTCAAGGAGATATCCCGGTTCTGGACGTACCGGCACCGATTGGGGATGTGGGCCTTCCTTTTGAATGTGGTGGGAAATGTGGTGGCGTTTATGCCGTGCGGGTTTTTCCTGCCCATCGTCAGCCGCCGGAGCAGGCGCTGGTACAATACGCTGCTGATCAGCGCCGGATTCAGCCTTTGCGTGGAGCTGCTGCAGCTGGTGTCAAAGGTGGGAAGCTTTGACGTGGATGATATTCTGCTGAATACAGCCGGCGGGATCCTGGGATACGTGATCTATCGGATCGTACGGAGCATTCGGATTTGGAGGCGGAAACATGCCGGAGAGAAATAAAAAGATCAATTATGTGAGGAAGCCCATCGGCCGGAGAAGCTTCTGGGCGGCGGGGATCACGGCGGTGGCGCTGGTGCTGTTTGGTTCCGTGGTGGGACTGGCGGTAAAAAGCCAGGGCAACGTCCTGCTGAACGTGGGCGCCATGGCCTTTTCCAGCCTCCTCTTTGCAGCCTGCGGCCTGGGATATGGCGTGTGGGCTTTATTTGAACGGGAAAAAAACTATATCCTGGCGAAGCTGTCCATGGTGCTGGACGGCCTGCTTTTGATGGTCTGGGCAGTCACCCTGATCATCGGTCTGCAGCAGATGTAAGGCGGACGGGATCCGCTGCCGTAAGAAAGGAGCGCGGTTGACATGGATGTTTGGGAGTATTGGAAGGAAGATGATCAGGCGGTGCAGGAGCGGTACGGGCTGGCCATGGGGAGAATCGGCGAGATCCCTTCCGATCAGACGGTGCAGGAGCCGTTCCGGGCGTATTTTGTGCAGGTTTCCGGGTTTATCCGGATCCTGGAGGAGACGGTCCGTTCTCTCCGGAGCGGATACTTAAACCGGGCTTCCCTGGAAGAACTGCAGGAATTAAACGGGCGGCTCTACGGGGATATCCTGCCGGAGCACTACGCGGAAAGCTACGGCAATCCTGCCCGCGCGGCGGCCTGCCTGGGCGAAGAGCTCGGCCCCCTGCTCTCCTTTCTCTACAGTGAACTGCGAAGCCAGATCCCCAATGTGTTTGAGGGACGGTTAAAGCCGCTCACCGCGGCCTGCGAGACCTTCATCGAGATCTACAACCTGTTTGAGGACGGGATCCCGCAGGCAAAGGAAGTGCGGGATGTGCTGTACTGGTATGTCAGCGACTACGCGGACCAGACGGTGCGCGGCTGGCTGTGGGAGCGGCTCGATCCGTCCTATTCCTTCGCCCGCGACCTCATCATGACGTCGGATCTTGGCGATCTGCGCTATCTGTACCGGTTCGGCGAGTACATTTCCCCTTCGGAACTGGCCATGGCGGACTTCCTGAATTCCCTGCCGGAGGAGACCGTGCGGTCCATGGCGGACACGTACGTTGAAGGTTTCCGGAAAGGCTTTGCCGTGACGGGCCGGGATCTGTCCAAAAAGAAGACCGTGATGATCCGGTACGAGGTGGGCTTTGAACGGATGATCCGGTATGCGGTGGAAGGCTTTGGCCGTCTTGGCCTGCAGTGCATCTTCTGCCGGGCGCCCCAGTCAGTGATCAACCGCAGCCCGGGCCGGAAGGTGGGCTGGCACAGCTCGTCTCCGAATAAACAGTACGAGTACGACCACCGTTACGACTGCGCCCTTTACATGGGAAATACCGTGAAGGAGAGGAAGCTTTCCGTCCTGCGGGCCGCCTTTGAAGACTTTCAGGAGCTGGCGTCCTGGTACGCGGGGCCGGCTGTGGTGGAGACCTTCGGTGAGCCGGGATTCGTGCCGGAAAACCGGGGAGGCTGCTTTGCTTTGTCGGCGCACCAGGAGGAAGTGCTCCGAAGCTACAACAACGAATTCGCGGAACTGATGAACCGGTATGTGCCGGAGGAGGAGACCAGCTTTACGATCATCGCCTTCCCGCGGCCGGAAATCGGCGAGCCGTACGCGGAGATCTTTCAGGAGATCATCCGGATCAATACCCTGGATTACGAAAAATACCAGAAGATCCAGCAGGTGATCATCGACGCGCTGGATAAGGCGGATTCGGTGCGGATCCTGGGCAGGGGGGAAAACCGCACCGATCTTACCGTCTTTCTTCACCCGCTGACGGATCCGGAGAAGGAGACAAAGTTTGAAAACTGCGTGGCGGACGTCAACATCCCTCTGGGCGAGGTGTTCACTTCGCCGGTCCTTGCCGGGACCAACGGACTGCTGCATGTAAAGAGCGTATACATCGGCGAGTTCCAGTTTAAAAACCTGGCCATTCGGTTTCAGGATGGACGGGTGACGGACTATGCCTGCGAAAATCTGGAGGATCCGAAAGAGGCGCGCAGCCTGGTGCGCCAGGTGGTCATGAAAAATCATGAGAGCCTTCCCATGGGTGAATTTGCCATCGGCACCAACACCACCGCATACGCGGCCGGGCGGCGCTACGGCATCGTGGACCGCCTGCCCATCCTGATCGTTGAGAAGATGGGTCCGCATTTTGCGGTGGGTGATACCTGCTACTGCTGGGCGGAGGACTGCCCCATGTACAACCCGGACGGCAAGGAAGTGATCGCCAGGGACAATGAGATTTCCCTTCTGCGGAAAGAAGATGTATCCAGGGCATATTTTAACTGCCACACGGACATTACGATCCCATACGACGAACTGGATTCCATCGTGGCCTGCCGGGTGGACGGCGGCGAGATTCCCATTATCCGCGGCGGCCGTTTCGTCCTGCCGGGGACCGAGAGCCTGAATGAGCCGCTGGAAGGCGTGTGATTTTCGGATAAGGGATTGACGGGGCGGACAAAAGACGATATGATACGAATAAGTAAAGCATAATTAATAAGCAGAACTAATAAGCGCAGCGAATGAATACACCGGCCTTCCCGGACGGATCGATCGGTCCACCGGCGAATGGATGAGAGCGGAAGGCCGGCTCTTTTGGAAAGGAGAACAGGATGGCAAAGGTAGGCATTGTTATGGGCAGCGATTCCGATCTGCCCGTTATGGCGAAGGCGGCAGAGATCTTGGATGAGATGGGCATTGCGTATGAGATGACGATCATATCCGCGCATCGGGAGCCGGATATTTTCTTTCAGTGGGCAAAGACAGCGGAAGAAAAGGGCTTTAAGGTGATCATCGCAGGCGCGGGAAAGGCGGCCCATCTGCCCGGTATGTGCGCAGCCATCTTTCCCATGCCGGTGATCGGCGTTCCCATGAAGACCTCCGATCTGGGCGGCGTGGATTCTCTGTATTCCATCGTGCAGATGCCTTCCGGCATCCCGGTGGCGACGGTAGCCATCAACGGCGGGGCAAACGCGGGAATCCTTGCGGCGAAGATCCTGGCCACTTCCGATCCGGAACTTTTGGCAAAGCTTAAGACCTATTCCGAAAAGTTAAAAAACGACGTGGCGGCTAAGGCCGAGAAGCTGGAAAACGTGGGATACCGGGAATATATGGCTTCCGCGAAATAAGGGAGGATAAAGATGGATTACAAAAACGCTGGAGTAGACATTGAGGCCGGATACAGGGCAGTGGAACTGATGAAGAAGCACGTGGAAAGCACCATGCGGCCGGAGGTGCTGGGCGGGATCGGCGGTTTTTCCGGCGGCTTTTCGCTGACTAAGATCAGGGAGATGGAAGATCCGGTGCTTTTGTCCGGAACGGACGGCTGCGGGACGAAGGTCAAGCTGGCCATTATCCTGGATAAGCATGATACCATCGGCATTGACGCGGTAGCCATGTGTGTAAACGACATTGCCTGCGCGGGCGGAGAGCCGCTGTTTTTCCTGGATTACATCGCCTGCGGAAAGAACCATCCGGAAAAGATCGCGGATATCGTCAAAGGGGTGGCGGAGGGCTGCCGCCAGTCCGGCGCCGCGCTGATCGGCGGCGAGACCGCGGAGCATCCGGGACTGATGCCGGAGGAGGACTATGATCTGGCGGGGTTTGCCGTAGGTGTCTGCGACAGAAAAGAGATGATCACCGGGGAGAACCTGAAATCCGGCGATGTGCTGATCGGCATGGCTTCCTCCGGCGTTCATTCCAACGGCTTCTCCCTGGTCCGGAAGGTCTTTGCGCGGGAACTGACGAAAGAAGGCCTCGGGACATATTACGATGAGCTGGGAACGACGCTTGGTGAGGCTCTTCTGGCGCCGACGAAGATCTACGTGAAGGCGCTGCGCTCCATCAAGGAGGCAGGCGTGACGGTGAAGGCGTGCAGCCACATCACAGGGGGCGGCTTCTATGAGAATGTGCCCAGAATGTTAAGGGACGGCGTAAAGGCAGTGGTCAGAAAGGACAGCTATCCGGTGCCGCCCATCTTCCGGCTGCTGGCAGAAAAGGGCCAGATCGAAGAGCAGATGATGTACAATACCTTCAACATGGGCCTGGGCATGATCATCGCGGTAGCTTTGGCCGATGTTGAGAAGACCATGGCAGCGATCGAATGCGCCGGCGAGACGGCCTATGTGGTCGGCTCGGTGGAAGACGGCGGGAAAGGCGTGGAGCTATGCTGAACATCGGTGTGCTGGTGTCCGGAGGCGGGACAAACCTGCAGGCGATCTTTGACGCCATCGACAGCGAAAAGATCAGGAACGCCCAGGTAAACGTCGTCATCAGCAATAACGCGGGGGCCTATGCCCTGGAGCGGGCCAGGAAGCGGGGCGTAAAGGCCCTGTGCCTGTCGCCCAAAAGCTATGAAAGCCGCGAGGACTTTAACCGCGCGCTTCTGGAGACGGTGGATGCCTTTTCTCTGGATCTGATTGTGCTGGCCGGATACCTGGTCACGATCCCCGAGGCCATGATCCGCCGCTACCGCAACCGGATCATCAACATCCATCCGTCGCTGATTCCTTCCTTCTGCGGGGTCGGTTATTATGGCCTGAAGGTACACGAGGCTGCTCTGGCCCGCGGCGTGAAGATCACGGGGGCCACCGTGCATTTCGTGGATGAGGGGGTGGACTCCGGTCCGATCCTCCTGCAGAAGGCCGTGGAAGTAAAGGAAGGGGATACGCCGAAGATTCTCCAGCAGCGGGTGATGGAAGAAGCGGAGTGGATCATCCTGCCGGAGGCCATCGACAGGATCGCGAATGGAGAGATTGCGCTGGGAGAGTAGGACTTTGCGAGGCGAGGTCCCGGGAACGGAAAGAAAGGACATAGAAGATGAAGGTTTTAGTAGTAGGAAGCGGCGGCCGCGAACATGCCATCGTCTGGAAGATCGCGCAGAGCAGCCGGGTGGAGAAGATTTACTGCGCGCCGGGCAATGCGGGAATCAGCCAGATCGCGGAGTGTGTGCCCATCGGCGCCATGGAATTTGAGAAGCTGGCGGATTTTGCCGAAAAAGAAGCGATCGGTCTGACGGTCATCGGCATGGACGATCCGCTGGTAGGCGGCGTGGTGGACGTATTCGAGGCGAGAGGGCTGCGTGTGTTCGGCCCCAGGAAGAACGCGGCGATCCTGGAGGGCTCCAAGGCATTTTCCAAAGATCTGATGAAGAAGTACAACATTCCCACAGCAGCATACGAAACCTTTGATTCTGCCAAGGAAGCCCTTGCGTATCTGGAGACGGCGCCCATGCCCATCGTCTTAAAGGCCGACGGCCTGGCCCTGGGGAAAGGCGTGCTGATCTGCCGGGATCGGGAAGAGGCCAGAGCAGGCGTTAAGGAGCTGATGGAAGATAAGAAGTTCGGCTCCGCCGGCGAAAAGATTGTGATCGAGGAGTTTATGACCGGACGGGAGGTGTCCGTCCTCGCCTTCGTGGACGGAAAGACGATCAGGATCATGACCTCTGCCCAGGATCACAAGCGTGCCGGGGATGGCGATACCGGGTTAAATACCGGCGGCATGGGCACCTTTTCCCCGAGCCCGTTCTACACAGAAGAGGTGGACGCGTTCTGCCGCAGGCATATCTACCAGGCTACGGTAGACGCCATGGCAAGCGAAGGCCGTACGTTTAAAGGGATAATTTTCTTCGGCCTGATGCTTACCGAAAAGGGCCCCAGAGTGCTGGAGTACAATGCCCGGTTCGGCGATCCGGAGACGCAGGTAGTGCTTCCCCGGATGAAGAACGATATCGTGGATGTATTCGAAGCCTGCGTGGACGGACGGCTGGATGAGATTCGGCTGGAGTTTGAGGATAACGCGGCGGTGTGTGTCGTGCTGGCTTCCGACGGTTATCCGCTTCACTACGAAAAGGGCCTTCCCATCTTCGGACTGGACCGGTTTAAGGGAGATGACGGTTGCTTTGTGTTCCACGCCGGAACAAGATTTGCCGATGACGGCAGGACCTTTTTGACCAATGGAGGAAGGGTGCTGGGCGTGACGGCCCTGGGAAAAGACCTCCGTTCGGCCCGGGAGAACGCCTATCAGGCGGCGGAGCGGATTTCATTTGCCAATAAATATATGCGTCACGATATCGGGAAGGCGATCGATGAGGCATAGAAATCACATATGGGGAAGCGGAGTATTTCCTGGTGACGGAATGACGGGCGGCGGGCATCATCCCGCCGCGGACCGTTCGTGTTCCAAAAGCCAGAGCTTTTTTTCTATCCCGCCGGCATAGCCGGTAAGGCTGCCGTCTGCGCCCAGCACCCGGTGACAGGGTACGATGATGGAAATCGGATTATGCCCCACCGCGCTGCCGACGGCCTGGGAAGACATAGGGGAAAGCCCGCGCAGACCGGCGATCCGGGCGGCGATCGTTCCGTAGGTGGTGGTTTGACCGTAAGGAATGGTCAGGAGGATCGTCCACACCTGTCTTTGAAAAGGCGTGCCGCGCAGGTGAAGGAGCGGGCGAAAATCCGGTTCCCTGCCGGAAAAATAATGATCGAGCCAGCCTTTTGCCTGGTCCAGTACAGGCTGAGGGCATTCTTTATGCTCTTTTTCCAGCCCTCTGGCGAAATATTTCTGCCCACGGAACCATAATCCGGTCAGGCCCGTATCGTCCGCGGCCAGAAGAATCTCTCCCAGAGGAGAGGAATAATGGTTAATGTACTGCATCAGGGACCCCCTTTCGCGCTGTGGATGGATGCGGAGTTAGACCGGGAGGAGGAAGGAGAGGAAGACGTATGAACGGAGAAGAAATAAAGGTCCGGCCGGCATCGGTATCGGACGCGGAGGAACTCCTGGAGATCTATACACCTTATGTAGAAAAAACTGCCATTTCTTTTGAGTGGGACGTGCCGACCCTGGCGGAATTCCGGACGCGGATCGAAAATACGTTAAAGAAATACCCGTATCTTGCGGCGGAACGGGACGGCGAGATCCTGGGCTACGCATATATCGGCCCCTTTGTGGGAAGGGCGGCCTACGGATGGGCGGCAGAGGTGTCGATCTATGTGAAGGAAGACTGCAGGAAAATGGGCGTGGGGCGCGCGCTTTACCAGACGCTGGAATCAGCCGCCAGGGCGCAGGGTATTCTGAACCTGAATGCCTGCATCGGCTACCCGGAGGAAGATGACCAGTATCTGACGAAAAACAGCGTCCAGTTCCATGCGCATATGGGTTATACGATGGTGGGGAAATTCTACAAATGCGGCTATAAATTCGGAAGATGGTACCACATGGTCTGGATGGAAAAGATCATCGGCAACCATGAGAAGGAACCGGCTGCCGTAATCCCGTTTCCGCAGCTGGGCAAGGATGCACTAAAATACGGAGATTGAAGTAAACGCACCGGAACCGGGAGACCGGTATCCGGCAAAAAAAGACCCGCAGCCAGAGCGCTGCGGGATGTCAGCACAGGCGCCAGATTCGTTTGGCGCCTTCGTCATTTGATCCGGACGATGTGCTGGCAGTAGACGTAGATGTTCTGCACCTTCCTGGCCTGCTGCCCGTTCTTGCCGATGACGATGGGCTGAGTTCCGGACGGCGTGATGTAGAGCTTAAATGCCAGGGCATCCTGTCCGACGTGCATCTCACTGACAGTCTGCCGGGTGAAATTGTAGTGGTCGATCCCTAGATAATCGAAGATGACTTTTTCAAGAACGGGATCCTCGAAATTCTGGATCACGCCGTCCTCTCCTTTCATTTCGATGATCGCCTTGGCCGCTTCGAATTCCACATTGGCGAAGCGGTAGTCGCCGTCAGCGAGGATGTCGGAGAGCGAAGCGTTGTTTAAAAGCAGCAAAGGATCTTTTTCTGTCATGCAGAACCTCCTTCCTTCCGGTAAAGAAAATTGTGCCATCACTCAAGTGATATTACGGATATTATACAATAATAACAACAATAAGTCAATATTATGTGAAAAACAGAAGATTTTTCTACTATTGTTTGATAAATAACAAACAGTTAGCGGTATGATCGCGGCAAAGTCTCACGAGCCATGAAAAGAACGGCGTGCAGCGGCCTTTAAGCGTACCGGGCTAGGCCTGTTTGCGTATGCTGCTGCGGTATTCCCGGGGGGAAAGGCCGAGGATCTTTTTAAAGGTGCGGCTGAAATAATTGGCGTCAAGGAAACCACAGCGCGCGGAGATCTCGCCGATGGAAAGTTTGGTGGAATTTAACAGGATCAGGGACTGCCGTATCCGGGTGTTGTTGACATAGTCGGTGACGGTCGTGCCTGTCTCTTTTTTAAACAGGGCGGACAGATAGCTTTCGGAAACGGAACACATCTGCGCCAGCGAAGAGAGGGAGAGCTCGCCGGAATAGTGAAAATCAATATAATCCAGCGTAGTCTGGATCAGCTTGGAGTAGGGCCTGCGCGAATAGTTATGGACCAGCATGCAGTATTTGCGGATCATCGTGATGCTCATGCCATCCAGCTGCTTCAGGGAAAGGCAGGATTCGATCTGGATCGCGATCTGCCGGGAAAGGGAATCGATGTGGAGGGGATGGACATGGCCGGCCTCCGCGGCCTTGCGCAGCAGCGTATTGAAAGTAAACTTAAGGTTTTTTTCATTCCTGACCGGATCGGCCACCCGGGGAAGCAGGCGGTAGTGTTGAAAACCGCAGAAGGCCTCATAAGCATCGTTGAAATTGCCGGCGGCTACGCTGTCCATGATCCGCCGTTCCAGATCGTAACGGCTCTCGACCAGGGTCAGCGCCACATCCGGCTGAGCCGGATTGGAATAGTCCACGTCGGTCTGGGCGAAGGCGGAAAGCGCGTTCTGATGCGCGTCCATTTTCCGGAATTCCGGGGCAGTACCGCACAGGCGCTCCAGGAAGAAGCCCAGGACATGGTTCCAGGAGTCAAAGGAAGGGACGCAGGGAATTCGGTTAAAGAATTCCAGGAAATCCTGAAGATAATGGGGATCGATCTTTTTTTGCGCCATCATCGTCTGAAATTCATTATAAATGACCGGGCGGGTAAGAAAGGGGCCAAGGCTTAGGATACGGCAGTGGTATTCTACGGCTTTTTCTTCCGGGAAGCGGAAGAGGGAATAGTTCAGATGAAGATCATCTTCAAAAAGATAGCATATCCCCGGAGCCAGCGTGCGTTCCAGCGCGTCGGCAACGCCCTGATAATCAAAGTGCGCCGCCATCTTTTTACGAAATCCCAGATCAATTTCTTCAATTTGCTGACCGATATCCCACAGGGGAACGACATTCAGACCATAGCGTTTATACATGGATGACATCGTCTCGAATAAATCCACTTGCATGAATATATCCTCCAACTCATACGATTTTTAGGGAAATTAGCATAATTTGTATCCAAATACCATGGTATCAGAAAAATATGCTAAAATCAACAAAAACAGTGCTAAAGATTGCCGAAAAAACACGTTATAATAAAGACAGAAGATTTCGCGAAATGTAAACGGTCAGGCCGAGGATTTAAAAAATAAGGAGGTATGCTATGCGCAATGTGATCAACATCAACGACGGCTGGAAATTTATTCAGCGGGACGCCGGTCTTCCTGAGGTTTTCCCTGCGGATTGGACGGACGTGAGCCTCCCCCATACGTGGAACGCGGTGGACGGCCACGACGGCAACGGCAGCTACGACCGGGGGAGTTATTGGTATGCCAGAAGCTTTGCCGCTCCGAAACAGCCCCTGCCCGGCGGACGGATCTATGTGGAGGTCCTTGCGGCCGGCCAGCAGGCCAGGGTGTACGTGAATGGAAAAGAGGCGGTTTACCATGAGGGCGGATATTCGATCTTCCGGACGGATGTCACCGATCTGTGCCGGACGGATGAGGACAATCTGCTGGTGATCAACTGCTCCAATGCGTACAAGGACAGCGTGTATCCCCAGTCTGCGGATTTCACCTTTTACGGCGGTCTGTACCGGGGCGTGAACCTGATCAGCGTTCCGGATACCCATTTTGATCTGGGATATTTCGGCGGACAGGGCGTGACGGTCACCCCGAAGCCCTGCGACTGCGGCGGCGCCCTCTTTGAACTGAACAGCTACGTTGTGAATCCGAATGAGAACTTTACCGTCCTTTATTCGATCCGGGACGCGCAGGGAAGAGAAGTGGCGGGGGGCTGCCGGCCGGCGGACGATCCGGCGGTATCTCTTTATGTTCCAGATGCCAGGCTGTGGGGGATTGATGATCCCTATCTGTACACGGTGACCGCGACCCTGCAGAGACGGAATGAAGCCTGGGATGAGGTGACGGTGAAGGCCGGAGTGCGCAGCTTTTCCTGCGATCCGGACAAGGGCTTTATCTTAAACGGCGCCGAGACGCCGCTTCGCGGCGTCAGCCGCCATCAGGACCGCCTGTATAAGGGCAACGCACTGACCAGGGAAGAGCATTACGAAGACGCCAGGATCATCAAGGAGCTGGGCGCGAACACCATCCGTCTGGCCCACTACCAGCATTCGCAGGATTTTTATGATGCCTGCGATGAGCTTGGCTTTGTTGTTTGGGCGGAGATTCCCTTTATCAGCGTGTTTAATGAGGATCCCGGCGCGCATGAAAACTGCGTCAGCCAGCTGAAGGAACTGATCATCCAGAACTATAACCATCCTTCGATCTGCTTTTGGGGCATCTCCAATGAGATCCTCATCGGCGGGATCTCCGAAAAGCTGGTGGAGAATCACAAGGAGCTGAACGCGCTGGCGAAAGCACTGGATCCGATCAGGCTGACGACCATTGCCCATGTATCCATGACGCCGCTGGACAGCCCGATGCATCACATTACCGATGTGATCAGCTGGAACCATTACTTTGGCTGGTACGGAAAGAAGATGGAGGACAACGGTCCATGGCTGGATCACTTCCATGAGATGCATCCGGAGCTTTGCGTGGGTCTGAGCGAGTACGGCTGTGAAGGCGTGATCACCAACCACGGACCGGATCCGGCCTGCAAGGATTATTCGGAGGAGTACCAGGCGCTCTATCATGAGCATATGGCGAAAGTCCTGGATGAGCGTCCGTGGCTCTGGTCCAGTCATGTGTGGAACATGTTTGACTTCGGCTGCGCGGCAAGGAATGAGGGCGGAGTAGCCGGGCGCAACAACAAGGGCCTGGTGACGATGGACCGAAAGACGAGAAAAGACAGCTTCTATGTGTACCAGGCGTACTGGAGCAGGAAACCGATGGTTCATATCTGCGGACGCCGCTACGCGCAGAGAGCCGGCGAGACCACCCAGGTGCGGGTCTACTCCAATCAGCCGGTGGTCACTCTGTATGTGAACGGACAGATCGTGGAAAAGCAGTCTGCCAGAAAGGTCTTTGTGTTCCAGGCAGTGTTGAAAGAGGGCATGAATATCCTGGTGGCGGACGCCGGGTGCGTCAAGGACTCTATCACGCTGGAGCGGGTAGAGAAGGAGCCTGCCATCTACGTCCTTCCGGAGGTCAATGAACGGGCCGAAGGGGTAGCGAACTGGTTCTCTGCCGTAGGCAGCATGGACTTAAAGGCGCCGATGGAATTCCCGGAGGGCAAGTACAGCGTGAGAGATACCCTGGAAGAGATCGCCGGGTGCCCGGAAGCGATGGAGATGACTGCCAGGGCAGTGAAGCTGGCCACGAATTTTAACGTCGAGCCGGGGCAGGGCATGTGGGACATGATGCGCTCCATGACGGTAGAGGGACTCCTGCAGATGAGCAGCGGGCTGGTGCCGGACGGCTTTCTGGAAAGCCTGAACGCGAAGCTGATCCAGATTGATAAAACATCGTCGTCGTGACCGCAAGACCGGTGACGGCAGCTAATGAAAAGGAGACAAATTATGGCAGCAAAGACCAAAACCAATGTCAAGCCCTTCGGCATGGCGGATAAAGTGGGATATGCGCTGGGCGATTTCGGAAATGACTTCACCTTTATGCTGTCCTCGATGTTTATGATGAAGTTTTACACCGACGTGATGGGTGTTTCCGCGGCGACGGTAGGCCTTCTGATGATGGCGGCCCGTTTTGTGGACGCGGTGACGGATGTGACGATGGGACAGATCGTAGACCGGTCTAAACCAACTAAGGACGGAAAATTCAAACCGTGGATCCGCCGGATGTGCGGCCCGCTGGGCATTGCGGCTTTCCTGATCTTCCAGTCCGGCTTTGCCGGAATGTCCACAAGCTTTAAGGTATTCTGGATGTTCTTTACGTACCTGCTTTGGGGTTCGATCTTCTATACATCCGTAAATATTCCTTACGGCTCCATGGCATCCGCGATCTCTTCCGCCCCCAACGACCGCGCGCAGCTGTCGACGTTCCGTACCATCGGCGCGACCATGGCCAGCCTGGTGATCGGTACCGGCACCCCGATGATTGCTTACGAGACGGTAAATGGCGCGACGGTCCTGGCCGGAAGCCGTATGACCATCATCGCCGGCGTATTCGCCGTATGCGGCATCATCTGCCACCTGCTTTGCTTTACCCTGGTAACCGAACGTGTGGAAGTGCCCCAGAACACCGGCAAGCTGGATGTGGGCAAGATGCTGGGAAGCATCCTGCACAACCGCTCGCTGTTAGGCATTATCGCCGCGGCGATCCTGCTGTTACTGGGTATGCTGGGCATGAGCGGAATGGCGCCTTACGTCTTCCCGGTTTACTATAACAGCGCCACCGCGCAGTCCATGTCTTCTCTGGTCAGCAACCTGTGCGTACTGTTCATCTGCGCGCCCTTTGCGGCAAAGCTGGCGGCGAAGGTAGGAAAGAAGGAGCTGTCGTCGGTGTCCTGTCTGGCCGGCGCCGTGATATGGGTGATCTGTTTGCTGGTCCGTCCGCAGAACGCGATGGTGTTCGTTCTGTTTTATGCGCTTTCCTATATCAGCCTTGGCATGTTCAACACCGTGATCTGGGCGATGATCACGGACGTCATCGACGATGCGGAGGTTAAGCACGGCGTCCGTGAGGATGGTACGATCTATTCCGTATATTCCTTTGCCCGTAAGGTCGGGCAGGCGCTCTCTTCCGGTATGATCGGCGGACTGATGACCATGATCGGCTATACCGATGCGGTAGCCGCGGATCCCACCGCTTTCCCGGATATCCTGGAGAATATTTTCAATCTGTCCTGCATCATTCCGGCGATCGGTCTGTTTGCCGTCGCGTTGGCGCTGATCTTTATTTACCCGCTGACCAAGAGCAAGGTAGAGGCCAACGTAGCGGTCCTGGCACAGCGCCGCAGCAACTAACAGGAGGCAGTAAATGGCGAAAAAAGCATCAGAACAGGTTAAGTATTACAAAAATCTTAACGGCCCGATGATCGGAACGGTCTCCAGGAAGGTCATTGAGAAGGATGGTCTGTATTTTAAAGATCTGGACGGCAGCGGCGAGTTTAAGGATTACGACGACTGGCGGCTTCCGGCAGGAGAAAGGGCCAGGGCCTATGTCAAGGCCCTGACCACCGATGAAAAGATCGCGCAGTTATTCATCTCCGACTGGCGCATGGGAAAGTATCTGAGCCAGTTCCCGGACCACAAGCCGCAGTTAGATGAATCCGGGACCCTGGACGATGCGGAATTTAACGGCAAGACGATCTTTGGCGAGCAGCATCTTCCGGGGACGACCGAGCTGATCAAAGAATGGTTCGCGCGCCATCTGATCCTGCGGGCCAACCCGACGCCGGAAGATCTGGCGGACTGGTTAAACCAGCTGCATGCGGTGGCGGAAGAGTGCGATCATTTTGTTCCGGTGCAGGTGGTGTCCAATTCCCGGAATGAAAACGGCGAGCTGGTATTCGGCATGAATGACGCAGCAGGGATCTTTGCCGCGTGGCCGGGCACCCTGGGTATAGCTGCGGCCGTTAAGGGCGATTCGCTTGAGCTGGTCGATGATTTCGCGGACTGCGTACGCAGGGAGTGGGATGCCACCGGCTTAAAAAAGGGCTACATGTATATGGCGGACGTGGTTTCCGATCCCCGCTGGCAGCGGACATACGGGACGTTTGGCGAGGATCCGGAGCTGATCTGTGAGATTTTCCGCCGCATGATCCCCAGGATCCAGGGAAGCGAGGACGGCGTGACCCCGGACGGCGTGGCCATGACGGTGAAGCACTTCCCCGGCGGCGGCGCCAGAGAGAACGGCTTTGACCCCCATTATCAGATGGGCCAGTGGAACGTTTACCAGACGGAGGGTTCTTTAGAGAAATACCATCTGCCCGGATTCCAGGTGGCAGTGGACTGCAATGCATCTTCGATCATGCCTTATTACGCGAAGCCTGCGGCAAAAAAGAGCGCGCCGCAGACGGATAAAGACGGCGCGCCGATGGCGATGGAGCCATATGGATTCGCCTACAATAAACCCTTTATCGAGGGGCTGCTCCGCGGCCAGATGGGCTTTAAGGGGTATATCAATTCCGACACTGGCATCGTCCACAACATGAGCTGGGGCGTGGAGATGCTGGATAAGCCGGAACGCATCGGCTTTGCCGTAAGCAATGGCGGCGTCGATCTGATCAGCGGCCTTTTCGATAACCGGTTCGGCCGGGAGGCCTACGACCGGGCGCAAAACGGCTATTACGACGAGCATCCGCTTCCGGAAGGGTTTGCGAAGGAAGAACTGGTGCTGACGGACGAGGTGCTCGACCGCGCGGTGGTGAGAACCCTGACGGAGATGTTCCAGCTGGGTCTTTTTGAGAATCCCTACCGCGACCCGAAGAGGGCGGCGGAAGTGATCGCGGACCAGACCGACTGGGATAAGGCCATGGATGTGCACCGCAAGAGTGTCGTCCTTCTGAAAAATGACGGCGTACTTCCTCTGACCGAGGACAAACTGGCCGGGAAGAAGGTTTACGCGGAATGTTTTAACAAGGACCCGGAGGCGGCCAAAGCCGCGACGGATGCCCTGCGTGAGCAGCTGAAAGGAACCGCGGAGCTTACGGAGGATGTTCAGAAAGCGGATTATGCCGTACTTTTGCTGAATCCTTCCTCCGGCGCGTACTTCAGCGCGACGCCGGGTTATCTGGAGCTTGATCTGTGCGACGGAAAAGAGGTTCCCAATGTAGATGATGAGGGACGTCCCACCGAAGAGACCCACAGGGAAACCACCCTTTCCGGCGTAGGACGGATCGCGCAGATTGCAGAGGCTGTTCATGGAAACGGCGGCAAGGTGATCGCCAATGTAAATGTGACCCTGGCCTGGGAGGTAGGCAGCGTAGAGCCCTCCTGCGACGCGTTTCTGTGTGGTTTCGATACTTATGTATCTGCTGTGCTGGACGTGATCTTCGGCCGGTTCTCACCCACAGGAAAGCTTCCCCTTACCCTTCCCAGGGGAGATGAGGTGCTGACGGTGGATAAAAACGGCGTGTGCATCAGCCCCAATGATGTGCCCGGATACGATAAGGACCAGTACATGCCCGATTCCCTGAAAGATGAGAACGGAAAAGCTTATGCCTACCGCGATGGAGCCGGAAATTACTACGAGCTGAATTTCGGGCTGCGTTATTAAGAGACGTCTCCCGGCCGCCGGAGAGGTTCCGGGCGGGCAGGGAAGCTGAAAACCGGCGGCAGAGCCATATTTTGCTTGACAGCCTTCGGAAAGGCGTGGTACTATAGCCCTAGTGATAATAGGGGTTGCCTGAGAGATGACTGAGCAGGGTAGAAAGGCGCGCAAGGCGCGTCTTCTTCCTGCTTTTTTGCTTTTTTTAAGGTCATCTCAGATGCTGTGCGTAAAGGCGAGAAGGAGATGGTGATGAGGATGAGTACTGTGCTTGCGACCACCGGGCTGTTTGCCATAACAGATATCCTGGTTCAGGCGGAACTTTTGCTGCGCATCGGGCTTTCCTGCGTGCTGGGGCTGATGATCGGTCACGAACGGAAGAACCGGAATAAATCTGCGGGCATCCGGACGCACGCTATCGTAGCGCTCGGGGCGGCGTTGATTATGATCGTTTCCAAATACGGCTTTTCGGATGTGGACAGCTACGATGCGGCCAGAGTGGCGGCGCAGGTGGTCAGCGGCGTGGGCTTTCTTGGTGCGGGTGTGATCTTTGTCCGGAATAACCTGGTCAGCGGGCTGACAACGGCGGCGGGGATCTGGGCGACGGCCGGCGTGGGGCTGGCGATGGGGGCCGGGCTTTATGTGATCGGCATTGTGTCGGCGGTCATGGTGGTCCTGGTCCAGGAGCTGATGCACCGGATCGATTACTTTGCCAGAGTGGCTTCCTGCGGGACGATCCGCATGACCATCGCCAAGAAGACGGGCGCAGTGAAGCGGATGGAGGAGTATCTGGAAAACCGGAAGATCGACATCGCTTCCGTCAAGGTCCATAAGAACAAAAAGGACGAGATCAAGGTGGAATTTGAGGTGATCTATCCGCCGGGGATGGATAAGGCCGGCCTGTTCTCGCAGCTGGCGGAGAACGATGATGTCGTGTCGATCAGCGATTAGACGAAAAGGTTTCGATAGATATGGAGGGAAGAAGATGAAGGAAAAAGAATTCGATGTGGTGGTGATCGGCGCCGGAGTGACCGGCTGCGCTGTCGCCAGAGAGCTTTCCCGCTGGGCGCTGACGGTCTGCGTGGCGGAGCGGGAAGAGGATGTATGCTCCGGCACATCCAAGGCAAACAGTGCCATTGTCCATGCCGGATACGACGCGGAGCCGGGTTCCTTAAAAGCCAGGTTCAACGTGGAGGGGAACCGGATGATGGGCGAGCTGGCGGAGGCGCTGGACTTTGAATTTAAGCGCAACGGTTCTCTGGTCCTCTGCTTTTCGCAGGAGGATATGCCGGCGCTGGAAGCGCTGCGCCAGAAGGGTGTCAAAAACGGCGTAGAGGGCCTGGAGATCCTGACTGGAGATCAGGTGCGCGCCATGGAGCCGAATGTATCGGACACGGTGACGGCGGCCCTGTACGCGCCCTCGGGCGGGATCGTATGTCCCTTCGGGATGACCATCGCCCTGGCGGAGAACGCCTGCGCAAACGGTGTGGAATTTGCCTTTAATACCCGGATCCAGGCGATTGAAAAAACGCAGGGCGGGTATCTGCTGCACGCCGGGGCTACGGTGCTGCGCGCAGGCTGCGTGGTGAACGCGGCCGGCGTCTACGCGGACGTCATCCACAACATGGTCAGCGAAAGAAAGCTGCATATCACGCCCCGGAAAGGGGATTACTGTCTGTTAGATAAGGAAGCAGGCACGCATGTGTCCCGCACCATCTTCCAGCTGCCGGGTAGGCTGGGCAAGGGCGTTTTAGTGGCGCCGACGGTCCACGGCAACCTGCTGACCGGCCCTACGGCATCGGATATCGAGGATAAGGAATGTACGGCGACGACGGCGGCAGGCCTGGCCGAGGTGATGGAGAAAGCCGGATACGGCGTAAAGGATATCCCGTTCCGCCAGGTGATCACCTCCTTCTGCGGCCTGCGCGCCCATGAGGACGGGGATGATTTCGTCATCGGCGAGACGGAGGACGCGCCGGGCTTTTTCGATGCGGCAGGCATCGAGTCGCCTGGATTGAGCAGCGCCCCGGCTATCGGCGTGTATCTGGCCGCACAGATCGCGGAAAAGCTTGGCGCCCGTAAGAAGGACGGCTGGAACGGAAAGCGGAAGGGCTTTATCCGGCCGGAAAAGATGAGCAGGGAAGAGCGGGCGGCCCTGATCCGGGAGCATCCGGAGTACGGCACCATTATCTGCCGCTGCGAGGGCGTCAGCGAAGGAGAGATCCTCGATGCGATCCGCCGCAGGCCGGGCGCCGTATCCTTAGACGGGATCAAGCGCCGGGTGCGCCAGGGAATGGGGCGCTGCCAGACCGGTTTCTGTACGCCCAGGACCATGGAGATCCTGGCCAGGGAGCGGGGAGTCGCCATGGAAGACATTTGCAAAAACGCACCGGGTTCCAATATGCTGACCGGTGAGAAGCAGGAGGGGACAGCGTTATGATGGAACATGATATTGTCATTGTCGGAGGAGGACCGGCCGGGCTTGCTGCGGCGGTGGCGGCCAGAAAGGCCGGGATTCAGGATATCCTGATCCTGGAGCGGGACGGTGTTCTCGGCGGGATCTTAAATCAGTGCATTCATAATGGATTCGGCCTCCACACCTTTAAGGAGGAGCTGACCGGACCGGAATACGCGGCCAGATATATCGATATGGTGCGGGAGGAGAAGATCCCCTACCGTCTGAACACCATGGTGATCGAGATCAGCAAAGACAGAGAAGTCACCTTCATCAACCGGGAGGACGGTCTTACCACGGTGAAGGCGAAGGCCGTCATCCTGGCCATGGGGTGCCGGGAGAGGCCCAGAGGCGCGCTGAACATCCCGGGATACCGCCCGGCAGGCATCTACTCGGCAGGCACGGCCCAGCGGCTGATGAATATCGAAGGCTGCAGCGTGGGAAAAGAAGTGGTGATCCTGGGTTCGGGCGATATCGGCCTGATCATGGCCAGACGGATGACGCTGGAGGGAGCGAAGGTCAAGGTCGTCGCCGAGCTGATGCCGTATTCCGGCGGCCTTAAGCGGAATATCGTGCAGTGCCTGGACGACTACGGCATCCCGCTGAAGCTGAGCCATACCGTGGTGGATATCCAGGGAAAGGAGCGGGTCACGGGCATTACGCTGGCCGAGGTGGGGCCGGACCGGAAGCCCATTCCCGGAACCGAAGAGCATTACGACTGCGATACCCTTCTCCTTTCCGTCGGCCTGATCCCGGAGAACGAGCTGAGCCGGGGGATCGGCGTGGCGATGAGCCCGGTGACCTCGGGCCCGGCGGTGAATGACTGCCTGGAGACCAGCCGGGAGGGCATCTTTGCCTGCGGCAATGTCCTTCACGTGCATGATCTGGTGGATTACGTATCCGAGGAAGCGACTCTGGCGGGAAGGAACGCGGCAGCCTATGTCATGGCCGGAGAGAAAAAGCCCGGCCGTCCGGTAGGCATCACGGCGGAAAACGGCGTGCGCTACACCGTTCCCCAGACGTTGGATATCGTCAATATGCAGGATTCGGTCACGGTGCGCTTCCGCGTGGCGGATGTCTATCGCGACCGCTCGATCGCGGTGTATTATGACGGCGTGCCGGTGCTCAGAAGAAAGAAAAAAGTCCTGGCTCCGGGAGAGATGGAGCAGGTCGTATTAAAGAAAGCCAGTTTTTCGGACTATCCGGAGCTGAAAAATATCGTGATCCGCACGGAGGTGGAATGAGATGGAGATAAGAGAACTGATCTGTATCGGCTGTCCGCTGGGATGTCCCCTGACCGTCAGGATGGACGGCGATGCGATATCCGTAAGCGGAAATACCTGCAGGCGGGGAGAAGACTACGCGAAGAAAGAAGTGCTCAGCCCGACCCGGATCGTCACTTCCAGCGTCAGGGTAGAGGGTGGCGCGATTTGCATGGTTTCGGTAAAGACAAAGTCGGACATTCCCAAAGACCGGATCTTTGCCGTGATGGAGGAGATCCATCAGGCATCCGCCAAGGCGCCGGTCGTCATCGGCGATGTGATCATCGAGGACTGCGCCGGGACCGGCGTGCCGGTGGTGGCGACCAAGGCGGTGGATCGGGTGTAAATGCCGTCATGGCGTAAACAGCAGGCTGTTTACGCCATGACGGCCGCGTGAACGGTACATCTAATAATCATAAGCGTAGCGGATGAAGGCGATCAGATCATCCGTGTGAGGCGTGTAGGACAGAACCAGAAGAAAGTACTGCTCGGCCCCGTCGTAGACGGGATCCTGAAGGAAGCGTGAGCGGCGCAGGTTCAGTCCGCACGCCTTTTCTTTTCCCGTTCCGTCCTCCGCGTAATAAAAGTCCTCCCTGAGGTAGTCAGCCAGATCGGCCGGCAGCAGCTCTTCCAGGTCGTACAGCAGAAAAGACTGCGCGTAGTACCGGGCAAGGTCTTCCGGCGCCACAAAGAAATCCAGTTCCCGGGCGGCGATGTAGGCGATGAGCTTCCCCTGGCTGGCGGCATGGTAGCTGCTGGAGGAATCCAGATCAATGTAAAGGGAATCCTCAAAGGCGATGCGGTGGCCGGAAGGGACGTCCAGATATTCGCTGAATTCGTCGGTCAGAGTCTGGGCGGGGAAAAGGTTTTGCCGGTCATTCAGGAAAAACCCCTGCAGATCGATGATCTGGCGGCTCTGCCAGATCATATCCCCAAGATAATAACCGAAAAGGCAAAGGACCAGGAGCAGGAGAAGGACCCAGCGGTAATAGTCGGCAAGAAAGCGCAGCTTCTGCCGGAATGGAAGCGTTCGGATGATTTCTCTGTCGTGTTTCCAGCCGTCTTTCAGCCGGTCCAGAAGTCCCATAAGATTCCTCCTTGTCTGGTTGGCCGGACGCGTCGGGCCGGCTGCTTTCGTGCTTCGCGCCGCTGTTCGCGGCGCTGCCACGTTATTGTAGCACAAAAAGACGGAAAATGATATACTGGTCAAAGAAGAAAATACGGTTGGGCAAAGGAGAGGTGCTTCATGAACATCAACGGAATATTCAATCCCCAGAATCGGTTCTGGTCATTCGTGGAAAAGATCGCCAATCTCTTCCTCTTAAGCTTTCTGTGGCTGTTGTTTTCGCTCCCCGTAGTCACCGCCGGGGCCGCCACCACGGCGCTGTTTAGCTATACGCTTCAGCTTGCCCGGGATGAAGAAGGATATGTATGGCAGACATTCTGGAAAAGCTTTAAGGAAAATTTCCTTCAGGCCACGGCGGAGTGGATTCTGATGGCGGCGGCAGGGCTCTTTCTCCTTGCCGACCTGTACTGCTGCCAGTTCCTGCCCTTTCCCCAGGCGGTGCGGTGGGCGGCCAGGGTGGTTTTGGCGAGCGCGTTCTTTGTCTATTTCTTAACATGCCTTTACGTCTTTCCGCTGACGGCGTTTTTCCGTGTCACCCTGAAAAATGCGGTGACTCACTCGTTCATTATGGCGGTGGGGAACCTGTATGTATCGGTGACGATCCTGGTAATCTATGCGATCTTCGGGGTTTTCCTCTACTTCCTGCCGGAATTTTTTATGATCTGGTTTACCCTGGCCGGTTATGCCGCGTCGCATCTGTACTGCGGCGTGTTCCGGAAATATATGGATGCGGATGCTGAAACGCCCTGATCGGGCGCAGGATAGAGGATAAAATTGTGAAATAATAGTCAAAGTTGCCTGCCATTAGATCAAAATGCGCAAAAAAGCTATGCAAAATATGTAAAAAGTATGTAAAATTCACAAGAAACTGCTTGCAAGCCAATACCGTTTGTGGTATCATAAATCCATAAAATTTTGCGGACGCACCGGTTCAGAGCGGCTGGGCCGCAGTGCCGCAGGTTACATATGGTTTGCTGCAGAGAGAATGAGGTAATAGCAATGAGGAACACAGTCCATATGTGTTTTTTTCGCTGTGCCTCTTTTTTATGTCCGGCATCCCGCCAGGGGAAACCTCTGGTCGCCGGGCTTTTTGCGGGAGAACACCGCGGCGGAAGACAGCAGCCGTATGAAGAATAGGAAAGGAGAAAAAGTATGAAAAAAAGATTGGCTTTGGTACTGGCCATGGCGATGGCTGCCTCAACAATGGCCGGATGCAGCGGAGGAGGATCCACGGGAAGCGCGGCGTTGGTTAGTTCGGACACGGACACGGATACGGATGCGGGTGCGGATACGGACGCTTCCGACAGCGGCGACGATGAGGACGTAGAGGCGGTCTCCTATGAGGTGACCGAGCCCATCACCATTACCTGGTGGCACGCGCTGGAGGACCAGTACTCCGAGACGGTGGAGAAAGTCGTTGAGGATTTTAACAATTCCCAGGATCTGATCACGGTCGTGGCGGAGTATGTGGGAAGCTATTCCAACGTTAATGAGGCACTGGTGGCGGCCCACGCGGCCGGCAGCGGCCTTCCGGCGATCACGGTAGCCAATACACCTTATGTGGCGGAGTACGGCGCGGGCGGACTGACCGAGGATCTGACGCCGTACATCGAGGCCAGCGGCTATGACCTTGACGATTTCGGCGACGGCATGATCGAGGCTTCGCAGTACGATGGAAAGCAGGTGTCCCTGCCGTTCCTGATCTCCACCCAGATTCTCTTCTACAACAAGGATATGGTCGAGGAGGAGGGGATTACCCTGCCGACCACATGGGATGAGATGGACGAGTTTATGGAAGCCGCGACCGTGAAGGCGGCGGATGGAACCACCGAGCGGTACGCCACCATCATCCCCGGATGGGATCAGTGGTATTACGAGACATTTTATCTGAATCAGGGCGTCAATATCATTAACGACGACCAGGTTACGACAGATCTGGACAGCGAGACGGCGATCGAGATCGCGGCGAAGCTTAAGGAGTGGTGCGATGAGGGCTACACCTACTGGACCGGCACCGCGGACGATGCTTCCTCGAACATGAGATCGAACTTCATCTCCGGAAAGACGCTCTCGGTAGTGCATACCACTTCGCTGTACAACACCTACGTCGATCAGTGTGATTTTGAGGTCGGCATGGCATGGCTGCCCGGCGGCGAGACGAAGAACCAGGAGATCGGCGGATGCGTACTGCTGATCCCCGCAAAGAACGACCAGGCGACCAAGAACGCGGCATGGCAGTTCATGCAGTATCTCTGCAGCAAGGAGGTCAACATGACCTGGGCGGAGGGCACCGGCTATATGCCCACCAGGAAGTCCGTGCTGGAGACCGAAGAGGGCCAGGCTTTCCTGGAGCAGAAACCGGCATTCCAGGCGATCTTTGACAACCTGGATCTGATCAACCCGAGGATCCAGCACTCCGCGTGGTCCCAGTTGGCGAGCATCTGGATGAACTCTATGGCGGAGATGATCCTGGAGGACGGCGATGTGCAGGAGTCCATGGAACAGATGGCCATGGAGATCAACGATATTTTAAGCGACTCATAAGAAAAACAGCCGGCTCCCCCGGATCCGGGGGAGCCGCAAGTCAGGGGGCTTGATTTTTATGAAAGGAAAAGGAATAAATCCCAGAACCATCTCTGCGTTTAAGGATTTTGTCTGTGTGGTTCCGGTGCTGGTCTTCCTCGCGATCTTTACCTATTATCCGATCGCGGAGCTGCTGCGCATCAGCTTTACGGACTGGAACCTTCTGAAAGACACCTGGCAGTACGTAGGGTTTAAGAACTGGGAGTGGCTGTTTAACGGCTCCGGCACCAAATACCTGTGGAACTCTCTGCGGGTCACGGTGCTGTATTCCATCGGAGAACTGACGATCACCATTGTGGGCGGACTGGCCTTCGCGCTGATCTTCAACCGGATGAACAAGGGCTTCGCGGCGATGCGCGCCATTGTCTTCATGCCGAAATACGTGGCCATGTCCTCCGCGGCGGTGGTATTTTTATGGATTTTAAACACCGATACCGGCATCCTGAATTATCTGCTTTCTTTGGTGGGCATCAGCGCCGTGGACTGGCTGGGCAACCGGAGTACCGCGCTGATCTCCGTCCTGATGCTGACCGGATGGCGGTGCATCGGCTACGGCATGATGGTTTATCTGTCGGCGATGATGGGGATTTCCAGGGATTACTATGAGGCGGCTTCCCTGGACGGCGCCAGCGCCTGCCAGAAGTTTGTTAACATCACCCTCCCCATGCTTTCTCCGACGACGCTCTTCCTCTTTGTGACCACGTTCATCTCTTCGATGAAGGTCTTCCAGTCGGTGGATATTCTGACCCAGGGCGGGCCGTACCGGTCGACGGAGGTCTTCGTCTACAACATTTACCGCTATGCGATGGTGGATTTCAGGATGGACAGGGCGGCTACGGTGGCCATCTTCTTCTTTATCCTCCTGCTGCTCGTGACGGTGGCGACGATG
Source organism: uncultured Lachnospiraceae bacterium (assembly GCA_964425595.1). Taxonomy (GTDB): domain Bacteria; phylum Bacillota; class Clostridia; order Lachnospirales; family Lachnospiraceae; genus Caccovicinus. The sequence continues at coordinate 26,281 of CAYRMW010000006.1, read as the reverse complement.
AAGATCTCAAACGGCAGGATTACTTACGATTCATAAGGAGGTAGCGCAATGGTCAAACAGGGATTAGCGGCTGCGAACGAGCGGAATGAGTCAGCAAAACGGAACAGAAAGATCAAAGCCGCGCTGCAATGGATTCTGGCCATTATCGTCGTGCTGATCGTCGTGTTCCCGATCTACTGGATGCTGGTGTCATCGGTCAAGTCGCAGGAGGAGATCCTCCTGGCGGTTCCTACCTTATGGCCCAGAGAATTTCATTTTGAGAATTACACCAACGTACTGAACCGGGGCAACTTTGCCAAATACTACTGGAATACTGCGGTCATGACGGCGGGGCTTCTGCTGACGCAGGTGATCACCGGGATTTTCGCGGCCTATGGCTTTTCCAAGGGGAAATTCAAGGGACAGAATGTCTGTTTTATCATCGTGCTCGGCGCGCTGATGATCCCCATCCAGGTGACCTTCATTCCCCTGTACATCATGATCGCGAACTGGGGGCTGTCCGACACCTTCCTGGGGCTGATTCTCCCGGAGGCGGTTTCGCCCTACTATATTTTCATGTTAAGGCAGACCTTCATGGCGATCGATGACAGCTATGTTGAAGCGGCCAGGATCGACGGCCTGGGAAGAGTGGGCATCATCACCAAGGTGCTCGCGCCCATGTGCAAGTCCACGCTGTTTACGGTCACCCTGGTCACCTTTACCAACGGCTGGAATGCCTATTTCTGGCCGAAGATCATCGCCCGGGGCGAGAAGCGGAGGGTACTGACCCTTGGTCTGGCCCAGCTTCAGAATACGTTCGCGGGGAACGAGACGATGAACAACCATGAGATCATGGCCGGAGCGGTCCTGGCGGTGGTGCCGGTCATCATCCTGTTCTTCATTTTCCAGAAATACATGCTGACCGGATATTCCAAGGCGGCGATGAAGTGATGATACCAGGAAGGAGACTTGACTTGTGAAAGTATATGCGCACAGAGGGTACAGCGGCATGTACCCGGAAAATACCATGCTGGCCTTTACGGAGGCGGCAAAGACCGGCTGCGACGGAATCGAGCTGGACGTCCAGCTGACGAAGGACGGAACCGTAGTCGTCATCCATGACGAGACGGTAGACAGGACCACCTGGGGGACGGGACGCGTCGTGGACTATACGTACGAGGAGCTGCGCAGGCTGGATGCGTCCCGTCTGTTCGACGGCCGGTACGGCTTCTGTCCTATCCCCACCTTCGAGGAGTACTGCGCCTGGGCGGCGAGGCAGGATCTGGTCACCAATATCGAGATCAAGACCGGCGTTTATTATTACGAAGACCTGGAAAAGAAAACTCTGGAGATCATCCGGCGCCATGGACTGGAGGACCGGGTGTTTTATTCTTCCTTTAACCATATGTCCCTGGTCAGAATCAAACAGCTGGCGCCGGACGTCTTCTGCGGCGCGCTGCAGGACCGCGGCCTCGGCAACGCCGGATATTACTGCGGCCAGTTCGGGTTCCAGGCCTATCATCCGGGCATCAGGGGGCTGGATGAAGAGACCGTAAAGGGATGCAGGGAGCGGGGCATTGCCGTCAACGTGTGGACCGTCAATGACATGGGCGATCTGGAGAAACTCTTCCAGTGGGGCTGCGACGGCGCGTTTACGAATTACCCATCCATCTGCAAAAGCTGGCTCGACAGCAAAGGGCAGGACGGATGAGGCTCATTGAACTGCTGGAGTCCTCGCCGGTGATCGCCGCGGTCAAGGATGACGAGGGCCTGAATAAAAGCTTCGAATCGGAATGTCAGGTGGTGTTTATCCTGTATGGGAACATCTGCACCATCGAACGGATCGTCCGTCAGGTAAAAGAGCATGGCAAGACCGCCATCCTTCACGCCGATCTGGCCGCGGGCTTAAGCCAGAAGGAGATCGCCGTGGACTTTATCCGGCAGAACACGCAGGCGGACGGGATTATCAGCACGAAGCCGCTCTTAGTCAGGCGGGCGGTGGAGCTTGGCCTGTACGGGATCCAGCGGACCTTTATCATTGATTCCATGGCCATGAGCACCACCAAGAAGCAGATCGACACCTTTCGGCCGGATATGATCGAGGTGATGCCGGGGATCATGCCGAAGGTATTGCGGGAGATCCGGGCGTATACGAAGACGCCGGTCATCGCGGGCGGGCTGATTTCAGATAAGAAAGATATTATGGCGGCGTTTGACGCGGGGGCGGATGCGATCTCCACGACAAAGGAAGAGCTGTGGTTTGTATAATGGGTGACGGCCAAAGGCAGGCACAGGGAAAAGTCCGAAGACGCGTCGGATCAGGACGGGTCTTCGGACTTTTCCGCGCGCCTGCCGTCAGATTCGCTTCCCCGGACAGGGGCGACGGAGGGAAAAACAAGTTCTGTTTTGGCCAGCTGGATAAAGCGGAAGAGCCAGTGCGGGAATAAAGGCGATGCCGAAGCCGCCATCAACCAGAGACAGGCTGGTTTCGTGGGATACGGGGCAGACGCAGTAGAAGGACACCTTCGCCAGTTCGCGGAAGGAGAAAGGGATACTGGCGGTGCATCATACGGAAGACCCGGGAAAAGGGCAAAAGGTAAAACGGGCTCAAAGATTAATAAAAATGTTTTATTGATAATAACATTTTTTGAATTTACATTCAAGGAAAAAACGGTATAATTGGGAACTGTAAGCTGGCAGAAAAAATGGGCACCGAACGATTCGGATGCGAACCATCAGGCTCCGGCTGCCGGCAAATTGCATAAAGGAGAGCAAAGGCATGATTTTTAGCGATGTGTATGAATGTAAAAACAGACCATGGCAGGAGGATGAAGCATGTATAAAGTATTGATATCACAGTTTAAGCAATATAAAAAAGCTGCCATTCTCACCCCGGTGTTTACCGGACTGGAAGCACTGATGGAGCTGCTGATCCCGTTTGTTACCGCGAAGCTGATCGATGAGGGGATCCAGGCGGCGGACTTAAACCGGGTCTACTACTACGGCGGGATGATGCTTGTGATGGCTTGTCTGAGCCTGATCCTCGGTGTGCTGGCAGGAAAAAACGCGGCGGAGGCCTCTTCCGGCTTCGCCTGCAATCTGCGGTCACAGATGTATGAGAATATCCAGACCTTTTCGTTTTCCAATATTGATAAATTCAGCACGGCAGGTCTGGTCACCCGTATGACGACGGATGTGACCAACGTGCAGAATGCGGTGCAGATGATCCTGAGGATCGCCTCGCGCGCGCCGTTAATGGTGATCCTGAGCATGATCATGTGCCTGCTCATCAACGTTGAGTTGAGTCTGATCTTTCTGGTCGCGATGGTGATCCTGGCGGCGGCCCTTTATCTCATCATGAGCAAGACGACTGTGATCTTTAAGCAGGTATTCAGCCGGTATGACGACCTGAACGCGCAGGTGCAGGAAAACGTGACCGCGATCCGTGTGGTGAAGGCCTTTGTGCGTGAAGACCATGAGGTGAGCAAGTTCCAGAAAGCGGCGCAGAAGCTTTACGATCTGTCGGTCAGCGCGGAAGGCCGGCTGGCATTCAATAACCCGGTGATGATGCTGGTGATCTACGGCTGCATCATCGCGCTGTCCTGGTTCGGCGCGCAGTATATCGTCATCGGCGATCTGACGACCGGCGAGCTGACCTCGATGTTCAGCTATGTCATGAGCATGATGATGTCGCTGATGATGCTTTCCATGGTGTTCGTTATGATCACCATGAGCGCGGCCAGCTGCAACCGTATCGCGGAAGTGCTGTGGGAAGAGCCGGATCTGACCAATCCGGACGCGCCGGTCATGGAGGTTTCCGACGGAAGCATCGACTTTAACCACGTCAGCTTCTCTTACAAGCATGGAAGCGGAGAAGAAACGCTCCACGATATTGATTTTCATATTGACGCCGGCGAGACCATCGGCATCATCGGCGGGACTGGCTGTGGCAAGTCCAGCCTGGTGAACCTGATCAGCCGTCTCTATGATGTGGACAAAGGCCAGGTCATGGTCGGCGGCAGGGACGTGCGCACCTACGATATGGAGGCACTGAGAAATCAGGTGGCCGTGGTCCTGCAAAAAAACGTCCTGTTTTCCGGCACCATCCTGGATAACCTGCGCTGGGGCAAGGAAGACGCGACGCTGGAGGAGTGCAAAGAGGTATGCCGTCAGGCCTGCGCCGACGACTTTATTGAGGGCTTCCCGGACGGATACAATACCTGGATCGAGCAGGGCGGAACGAACGTATCCGGCGGCCAGAAGCAGCGCCTCTGCATTGCCCGTGCCCTCTTAAAGAGGCCGAAAGTTCTGATCCTGGATGATTCCACCAGCGCGGTGGATACTGCCACCGACGCGCGCATCCGTGAAGCCTTCCGCACGAAGATCCCGGGGACGACAAAGATCATCATCGCCCAGCGGATCTCCAGCGTGCAGGACGCGGACCGGATCATGGTCCTGGAAGATGGGCGGATCAATGGTTTCGGCACCCATGAGGAGCTGTTAAAGACCAATCCGATCTATCAGGAGATCTATGAGACGCAGCAGAAGGGCGGCGGCGATTTTGACCAGCCAACATAAGCGAAAGGACGGTGCGAACATAGAGATGGAGAAACAGAATGAAGTAAAAGACAGACAGAAGATCAGCCAGAAGGAGATGAGCCGCATCCTGGGCCGCGTCCTGAACTACATGATCGCCAGCTACCGGTGGCCGTTTGTGCTGGTGGTCGTCTGCATCTGCGGATCGGCGCTTGCCACCCGGCGGGGGACGCTGTTTATGCAGAATCTGATCGATGATTATATCCTTCCGCTGACGCAGACCTCCCAGCCGGATTTCGGCCCGCTGGCCGGCGCGCTGTGTACGCTGGCCGGGATCTATGTCATCGGCATGATCTGTTCCTACGGATATAACCGGATCATGGTGAATGTAAGTCAGGGAACGATGAAAAAACTGCGGGATCAGCTCTTCTCCCACATGGAGTCTCTGCCGATCCGGTATTTTGACACCAATGCCCACGGGGATATCATGTCGGTCTACACCAACGACGTGGATACCCTGCGCCAGCTGATGAGCCAGAGCATCCCCCAGGTGATCAATTCGGTGATCACCATGGTGACCACGGTGGTCAGCATGATCATCTTAAGCCCGCCGCTGACGCTGATCTCCCTGCTTATGGTGTGCCTCATGGCCTTTTCCGCTTCGAAGCTGGGCGGAAAGTCGGGCGCGTACTTTTCCCGGCAGCAGAAGGCCCTGGGCGTGGTCAACGGCTATATCGAGGAAATGATGGAGGGGCAGAAGGTCGTCAAGGTCTTCTGCCATGAGGAAAAGAGCCTGGAGCAGTTTAAGGCGCTGAACGAAGAACTGCGTGTCTGCGCCTACAACGCGAATAAATTTGCCAGCATCATGATGCCCATTAACGCCAACATCGGCAACATCACCTACGTACTTTGCGCTGTGGTGGGGGCCACCCTGTCGCTGAACGGGAATTTCGGCCTGACGCTGGGCGCGCTGGTCTCCTTTTTGATGCTCAGCAAGACCTTTACCCAGCCGATTACCCAGCTGAGCCAGCAGATGAACAGCATTATCATGGCTATGGCCGGCGCGGAGCGGATCTTTAAGCTGATGGATGAGACGCCAGAACAGGACGAAGGCTATGTGGAGCTGGTCAATGCCCGCGTTCAGGAGGACGGCAGCCTGACGGAAGCAAACGAGAGGACCGGCGTCTGGGCATGGCGTCATCCGCATCGGGCGGACGGCACCGTTACCTATACGAAGCTGGAAGGCGATGTGAACTTTGACGATGTGGATTTCGGCTATACGCCGGAGAAGATCGTCCTGCATAACATCAAGCTGTACGCCACGCCGGGGCAGAAGATCGCGTTTGTAGGCAGCACCGGCGCGGGAAAGACGACCATCACCAACCTGATCAACCGGTTTTATGATATCCAGGATGGCAAGATCCGCTACGACGGCATCAACATCAACAAGATCAAGAAAGCCGATCTGCGCCGTTCCCTTGGCATGGTGCTTCAGGATACCCATCTCTTTACCGGCACTGTGATGGAAAACATCCGCTACGGCCGGCTGGACGCGACCGACGGCGAGTGCATCGCCGCGGCAAAGCTGGCGAATGCCCACGATTTCATCAAGCGCCTGCCCGACGGATACAATACCATGCTGACCGGCGACGGTTCAAACCTAAGCCAGGGCCAGAGACAGCTCTTATCCATTGCCCGGGCGGCCGTCGCGGATCCGCCGGTCCTTATTTTGGATGAGGCGACCTCTTCCATCGATACCCGCACGGAGATGCTGGTGCAGCAGGGCATGGACAGGCTGATGCAGGGGCGGACAACCTTTGTGATCGCCCACCGGCTGTCGACCGTACGCAACTCCGACTGCATTATGGTGCTGGAGCACGGACGGATCATCGAGCGGGGTACGCACGATCAGCTGATCGAGGAAAAGGGAAAATATTATCAGCTCTATACGGGCAATGCCATCGCAGGCTAACCGTGAACAAATCAACGAAAAAAGGAGGAACACTGCAGGATGAACAACAGCAAATGGTGGAAGAACGCGGTCGTCTATCAGGTCTATCCCCGCAGTTTTCAGGACAGCAACGGCGACGGGATCGGCGATCTGCAGGGGATGATCCAACGCCTGGATTACTTAAAGGAGCTTGGCATCGACGCCATCTGGCTTTCGCCGGTCTGCCGGTCGCCACAAGATGACAATGGGTATGATATTTCGGATTATCAGGACATTGATCCGATGTTTGGCAGCCTTCAGGATATGGATGAACTGATCGCGGAAGCGAAGAAACGGGGTATCCGGATCATTCTGGATCTGGTGCTGAACCATTCCTCCGATGAACACCGGTGGTTTCAGGAGGCGAAAAAAAGCAGGGACAACCCGTATCACGACTATTACGTGTGGAGAGACGGCGTCGAAGGGACGCCGCCGAATGCCATGCGGGCGGCCTTTGGCGGTTCGGCATGGGAGTGGGTCCCGGAGGTGGGGCAGTATTATTTCCATCAGTTTTCCGTCAAACAGCCGGACTTAAACTGGGAAAACCCGAAGCTGCGCCGGGAGATCTACGATATGATCCTCTGGTGGATGGATCGGGGCGTAGGCGGGTTCCGTCTGGATGTGATCGACCAGATCGCCAAGGAACCGGATCTGGGAATTACGGGCAACGGGCCGAGGCTGCATGAGTTTATCCGGGAATTAAGCCGGGAGACCTTCCAGAAGGGCGATCTGCTCACCGTGGGCGAAGCCTGGGGGGCAGACACGGAGCGGGCAAAGCTTTACAGCAATCCGGACGGCTCCGAGTTTTCCATGGTCTTCCAGTTTGAACACATGATGCTGGATCAGAAGGAGGGCGGGCAGAAATGGGAGATCGCGCCGCTTCCCCTGACAAAACTGAAAAAGGTTCTGGAAAGATGGCAGAATGAGCTGGAAGGATGCGGATGGAACAGCCTTTTCTGGAACAATCACGACCTGCCCCGCATCGTATCCCGGTGGGGCGATGACGGGAAATACCGGGAGGAGTCGGCCAAGATGCTGGCGGTGATCCTCCACGGTATGCAGGGAACGCCCTTCATCTACCAGGGCGAGGAGCTGGGCATGACCAACGCGCCTTTCCCGGATATCAGCTGGTGCCGGGATATCGAAAGCATCAACCTGTACCGGGAGCAGGTGCAGGCCGGCCGGCCCGGGCAGGAGATCATGGAATCGATCCGCGCCCGGGGAAGGGACAATGCCCGGACGCCCATGCAGTGGGACGACAGCCCGAACGCCGGGTTTACGAAGGCACAGCCGTGGATCGACGTCAATCCCAATTACACGAAGATCAACGCGGCGGCGCAGGTGAAGGATCCTTCTTCGGTCTTTGCCTTTTATCGGAAGCTGATCGCCCTGCGCAAGGCCTGGCCGGTGTTTTCGGCCGGCAATTTCACCCTCCTGTATCCTGACGACCCGCAGATCTTTTCGTATACGCGGGATGACAACGGCATCCGGCTTTTGGTGTGCGGGAACTTTTCCGGGACGGAGGTGCCCTTTTGCCTGCCTTCCGGCTGGGAGGAGGAAGCGGGCTGCCTGATCCACAATTATCCGGATGCGCCAAAAGACGCTCTCCTGCGCCCATACGAGGCGTTTATCCTGGCAAAGCCGTCGCTGGACAAAGGGACGCCGGCCGAGTACATCCCGGCCGGTGAGCGTGAGCTGTATGAGGATTCCCTGACCCGGGCATACAACCGGAGATACTATGATGAGCGTCTGTTTTGCGTGCAGGATAACGTGCGGGATAAAAAAGAACGCGAGATGGTGTTCATCGCCGCCGATCTGAAGGATTTTAAGAAGATTAACGACAGCTGCGGCCATGCCGCGGGCGACCGCATCCTGGCCGGCTGTGTCCGCCTGATCAAGACGGCCGTGCGCTCGGGCGACGCTGTGATCCGTATGGGCGGCGACGAATTTCTGATCGTGCTGGACAGCTGCAATCCTGACGCGGCCCGGCGGATTGCCGACCATATCCGCAGGGCATGCCAGAAGGAGCTGGTCTATGACCGGGAAAGAGGCCTGTACGCAGAGGTGAATTTCGGCATCGCCTACCGGAAGCGGTTTGACGGCTCGGAGGAGATGATCCGTTCCATGTACGAAGAGGCGGATCGGAACATGTACCTGGATAAGAAGGCCTCTTCCCGGTGACGCGCGTCAAAACGACGGCGCGGTAAGAAGATATAAACGAAAAACAGGCGTTAAGCACGCTGCTTTGTGTGCTTAACGCCTGCTGCCCTGTCTTAGTTAAAGGCGCTTTGCGATCGCGCGGATAAAGTCCTCGCTGTTTAAGACAACCGGGTCTTTGATGGTGGTGATCAAAGCCAGATCCCGGGTCATCTCGCCGCTCTCGATGGTATCCAGGGTGGCCTTTTCCAGGCGGCCGGCAAAGGCGGCGAGCGCCGTGTTGCCGTCCAGCTCCCCGCGCTTGCGGAGGGCGCCGGTCCAGGCAAAGATGGTGGCCACGGAGTTGGTGGACGTTTCCTCGCCCTGCAGATGCCGGTAATAATGACGCTGCACCGTCCCGTGCGCGGCCTCATATTCAAAGTTCTCGTCGGGCGAGACCAGCACGGAGGTCATCATGGCCAGCGAGCCGAACGCCGAGGAGATCATATCGCTCATCACGTCTCCGTCATAGTTTTTGCAGGCCCAGATGTAGCCGCCCTCGGATTTCATCACGCGGGCCACCGCGTCGTCGATCAGCGTGTAAAAATAGCTGATGCCGGCCTCGCGGAAGCGCCCGGCGTACTCCCGGTCAAAGATCTCCTGGAAGATATCCTTGAAGGTGTGGTCGTACTTTTTGGAGATGGTATCCTTGGTGGCAAACCACAGCTCCTGCTTCGTATCCAGCGCGTAGTTAAAGCAGCTGCGGGCAAAGCTTTCGATGGACGGGGTGATATTGTGGATGCCCTGCAGGATGCCGGGGCAGGTGAACGAATGGATCAGTTCCCGCGTCTGCGTCCCGTCCTCAGCCGTGTAGACCAACTCCGCTTTCCCCGGGCCGGGGATCTTCATCTCCGCGGCCTTATAGACGTCGCCGTAGGCATGTCTGGCGATGGTGATCGGTTTTTTCCAGTTTTTCACGCAGGGCTCGATCCCCTGGACTACGATGGGCGCGCGGAACACCGTGCCGTCAAGGATAGCACGGATCGTGGCGTTGGGGCTTTTCCACATTTCCTTTAGGTGATATTCGTCCATGCGGGCGGCATTGGGCGTGATGGTGGCGCACTTGACGGCGACCCGGTATTTCCTGGTTGCGAGGGCAGAGTCAATGGTTACCTGATCGTTGGTCCTGTCACGGTGCTCCAGGCCCAGGTCGTAGTATTCGGTTTTGAGATCGATATGGGGCAGCAGCAGGTGCTCCTTGATCATCTGCCAGAGAATCCTGGTCATCTCATCCCCGTCCATTTCCACGAGAGGGGTGGTCATCTGAATCTTGTCCATGTGGTATCCTCCTGTTTGGCGTAGTCATGCGGCCGCCCGGGCAGTCCGGGCCGGCTGTACCTGTCCTCCAGTATACAACGAATCGGCCGGGCAAACAAGATTTTCCGGCGGATTTTGGCACAAAGCCGGGGAAGCGACGGATTCCGACGGATTTTTGCCGGAAATTTTACGATTGGACATCGCCAAAGGAAGCGCTTTGTGCTATACTTGTCCCTGCGGGGAGAGACAAAAACTCCCGGTCAGGGGGGTGAAATACAAAGAAAAATCACACGTTTTTCACACAATATTCAAAGTCATCCGTTAAATTATATTCATCGAAGGGAAGAGGTAAATTCAACGATCAGGACAGGAGGTAGAAATAAGATGATGAGGACATTAAGACAACGTATCGTTACAGCAGTACTCGGAACCTGCTTGATGGCAGCGGCGGTCTGCGGAACAGCCCTGGCGGCGGAGACGCGGACGGAGATCACGGAGATCAAACTGCATATCGAGTCGACGATCGAAGCCGACGAGGACGACGGAGATGTGACGGTCACGGCCCTCGGTACAGGCTACTATGTGGACGATGTGGACATTGTGAACGACGACGGCGAGTGGGTCAGCGGTGATGTGCCGCGTGTGAAGATCTATCTTGAGGCGGAGAGCGACTATTACTTCGGAACCAGCAGCTCCAAGGCATTTACCTTTACCGGAGATGACGCGACCTACGTATCTGCATCGACGTCAAATTCACGCTCTACCCTGACGGTAACCGTGAAGCTGGATACCCTGATGGGCGATCTGGATGTGACGGATGCCGGATGGCTGAATGACGGCAGTCCGATCGGCGTATGGGAAGAAACTTCCGGAGCGAAATACTACGAGATCAAGCTCTACCGCAGCAGCAGCAGCGTGATGACTACCCAGACCACAAAGAATACCTATTACGATTTCTCAAGCTACATCACCAGGACAGGCGATTACTATTACAAGATCCGCGCGGTCTACAACAGTTCGAACAAGGGCGACTGGTCCGAATCCGACAGCACCTACATTGATGAGCAGATGCTGGTGGCTATCCAGTCAGGGAACTACGCTTCTTACAGCGGAAGCACGACAAGCAACAGCCCGGGGACCAGTGTCAGCACAGGAGGCAGCTGGCAGCAGGACGGCATAGGTTGGTGGTACCGCCGGGTGGACGGAAGCTATCCGGCCTCCTGCTGGGAACTGATCAACGGACTGTGGTACTACTTTAACAGCTCCGGCTATATGCAGACCGGATGGATCCTGTGGAACGGATTGTGGTACTACTGCAATGACTCCACCGGCGCCATGCTGACCAACACATACACGCCGGACGGCTATTACGTAAACAGCGACGGCGTCTGGGTATCATAAGCGTATCTTTTGCCGCCCGCAGCGGCGGGGGCTGCCGGGAAGCCGGTTACGGAAAACAGGGGCAGGGACGACTCATATGAGTCGTCCCTGCCCCTGAAAATGTGTGTGCGCCCGGCGGCGCGCGTTTCATCAAAACCTTTAAGTCTGTCCGGATCCCGCCTGGAGATAGCTGTGGGCGCACCGCTTGATGGCTTCAAAGCTCTCCGCGCTGATGACGTGCTCCATCCGGCAGGCGTCCTGGACCGCCGTCTTTTCGTTCACGCCCAGATCGATCAGCCACTGCGATAAAAGTTTGTGCCGTTCATACATGGTCTCCGCGATCTTCCGCCCTGCGCCGGTCAGCGTGATGAACCCGTCCTTATCCATCAGGATGTATCCGTTCTCTCTGAGATTCTTCATGGCGATGCTGACGCTGGGTTTGGAAAAATCCAGTTCATTAACGATATCAATGGAGCGCACCTGCGGTTTTTTCTCGCTGATCATCAGGATGGTTTCCAGATAGTTTTCTGCCGATTCTTGAATTTTCAAATCCATCTCTCCTAACGAAAAATAATTAACGCCTGTCTTAAGGATAGCATAAATCCCGAAAAAAAACAAATCGTAACTTCCATTTCCCGGCGAAAAATCTGAACAGAGGCTATTGTTGCCGGCCGGAAAGTCTGCTATACTTACCCTGACAGTCAGCCGCCGGACGGGCGGCATGAAGGCAGGGCGCCGCAGGCGTATGCGGGCGCGCCCGGATAAATCCCATGAAAAGGAGCGGTAACGAATGAAGATCAGGGAAACAGCAGCACTGCTTGAGCGTGAAGCCAGCCGGACGCTGATGGGAAAACTTTACGGCAGGGATCAGGTACAGGCCGCGGCCGTCCGGTACAAAAAGCTGCTCGCGGGCTTTGAACAGACATTTGGCGACCAGGATGTGCTTCTTTTTTCGTCCCCCGGGAGGACGGAGATCAGCGGCAATCACACCGACCATAACCACGGAAAGGTGCTGGCAGGCAGCATCAACCTGGACTGCGTGGGCGTGGCGGCAAAGAACGGTTCGCGGAAAGTGCGCATCGTCAGCGAGACCTACGGTCAGGATTTTACCATCGATCTGGACGATCTGGCGCCGGGAAGCAAGATGGCGGGGACGATCGACCTGACGAAAGGCCTGTTAAAAGGCCTGCAGGAAGCCGGCTGCGCGGTGGGCGGGTTTAATGCCTATATCACCAGCAATGTGATCAGCGCGGCGGGCGTCAGCTCTTCCGCGTCTTACGAGATGCTGCTGTGCGCCATGGTCAACACCTTTTTTCATGAGGGCAGGATGGATGCGGTCGCTTACGCGCACATCGGGAAATACGCGGAGAACCATTACTGGAACAAGGCGTCCGGCCTCCTCGATCAGATGGCCTGCGCGGTGGGCGGCCTGATCACCATCGATTTTCATGACCCTTCCCGGCCGACGGTGGAGAAGATCGATTTTGATTTCGCTTCGGCCGGCCACAGCCTGATCATCGTGCAGACGGGAAAAGGCCATGCCGACTTAAGCGCCGAATATTCCGCGGTACCGGCGGAGATGAAGGCGGTGGCGGCGTGCTTTGGCAGGGAAGTCCTGGCGGACGTAGAAGAGGAGCAGGTGATCCGGGATATCCGCCGGGTGCGCAAGATAGCGGGGGACCGTGCCGTCCTGCGCGCGCTGCATTTCTTTGAGGAGAATAAGCGGGTGGACGCCATGGTCGCCGCGTTAAAGGAGAACCGCTTTGATGATTTCCTGGCGGGGATCACCGCCTCCGGCAATTCTTCCTGGAAATGGCTGCAGAACTGCTTTACCGGCGTATCCGGCCAGGAGCAGGGGATCACGGTGGCGCTGGCGCTCACGGAGCTGTTCCTTGCCGAAAAAAAGAGAGGGGCCTGCCGTGTGCACGGCGGCGGCTTTGCCGGCGTCATCATGGCGATGATCCCCGACGCGCTGGCCGGCGAGTACATCGCCTATATAGAGGGGGCGCTTGGCAAAGGCAGCGCTTACCGCATGTCCATCCGGCCTTACGGCGCGATCTGCTGCAATGAGTATATGGGATAAAGAATATTTATGCAAAAAAGATTGAAAAAACGAAAAAAATAATATATAATCTTTTCAATTTGGGCTTCTTTAAGGCAGAACATGTTCCGCCGTTGTCTTATCCTGCCGCCAGGGACATGGGTTTTTCCGTTGTTCCTGGCGGCAGATTTACGGATAGGGGAAAGCCGGAGAGAACAGAAAAGATCAGGCGGCGGCGTCTGGCGGCGGGCCGCAGGCAAGTGTGAAAGAAAGGATAGGTACCCCATATGAAAGCATACCTTATACTGGAAGATGGAACCGTATTTACGGGGGTCAGCATCGGATCAGTCAGGGAAGTGGTCAGCGAGATCGTCTTCAATACTTCCATGACCGGCTACCTGGAAGTCCTTACGGATCCTTCCTATGCCGGACAGGCAGTTGTGATGACCTACCCGTTGATCGGAAATTACGGCGTCTGCCGGGAGGACATGGAGTCCGAAAGACCATGGCCCGACGGATACATCGTCCGGGAGCTTTCCCGGCTTCCCAGCAATTTCCGCAGTGAGGACACCATCCAGCATTTCCTTGAGGAGAACGATATCCCGGGAATCTGCGGCATCGACACCCGCGCGCTGACGAAGATCCTGAGAGAAAAGGGTACCATGAACGGCATGATCACGACGAAGGTCTATGAGGATCTCGCGGAGCCCATCGCCCGGATGAAGGCGTATCGGGTGAGCGGCGTGGTCATGGCGGCCACGACGAAGGAGGTCTATGTGCTGCCGGGCGAGGGGAAAAAAGTCGCCCTTCTCGATCTCGGAGCCAAGAAAAACATCGCCCGCTCGTTAAATGAACGGGGATGTCAGGTGACGGTATACCCGGCGGATACGCCGGCAGAGAAGATCCTGGCGTCGGCTCCGGACGGCATCATGTTGAGCAACGGGCCCGGCGACCCGGCGGAGAATGTGGAGATCATCCGGGAGATCCGTAAGCTTTACGCGTCGGACGTGCCGGTCTTTGCCATCTGCCTGGGGCACCAGCTGATGGCGCTGGCCACCGGAGCATCTACCTATAAACTGAAATACGGCCATCGGGGCGGGAATCATCCGGTGAAGGATCTGGAGACCGGACGCGTGTACATCTCCTCCCAGAACCACGGCTACGCAGTAGACGCCGGAAGCCTTGACCCGAAGGTGGCGGTGCCGGCGATGGTCAACGTCAACGACGGGACCAACGAGGGCCTGAAGTACGTGGGCAAGAATATCTTCACCGTGCAGTATCATCCGGAGGCCTGCCCCGGCCCTCAGGATTCCAGCTACCTGTTTGACCGTTTTCTGAAAATGATGGAGGTAAATGACTGATGCCAAAGAATCCGGATATTAAGAAAGTATTAGTAATCGGCTCCGGCCCGATCGTCATCGGCCAGGCGGCGGAGTTTGACTATGCGGGGACGCAGGCCTGCCGTTCGCTGAAGGAGGAGGGCATCGAGGTAGTCCTGCTAAACTCCAACCCGGCGACCATCATGACCGATAAGGATATTGCAGACCGCGTTTACATCGAACCGCTGACCACGGAAGTAGTGGAGCAGCTGATCCTCAAAGAAAAACCGGACAGCGTGCTGCCTACGCTGGGCGGCCAGGCGGGGCTGAACCTGGCGATGGAGTTAGAGGAAGCCGGCTTCTTGCGGGCCAATCACGTGCGCCTGATCGGAACTACGGCCCAGACCATCCGGAAGGCGGAGGACCGCCTGGAGTTTAAGGAGACCATGGAAAAGATCGGCGAGCCGGTGGCCCCGTCCAAGGTGGTGGAAAACATCCAGGACGGCATTGCCTTTACCAATACCATCGGCTATCCGGTGGTGCTGCGCCCGGCCTACACCCTGGGCGGAAGCGGCGGCGGCATTGCCCATAATGAAGAAGAGCTGGTCGAGATTTTGGGGAACGGCCTGCGTTTATCCCGTGTGGGCCAGGTCCTGGTGGAGCGGTGCATCGCGGGCTGGAAGGAGATCGAATACGAGGTCATGCGCGACGGCGCGGGGAACGTGATCACCGTCTGCAACATGGAAAACATCGACCCGGTGGGCGTCCACACCGGCGACTCCATCGTGGTGGCGCCCTCCCAGACCCTGGGGGATAAGGAGTACCAGATGCTGCGTACTTCCGCGTTAAATATCATTACCGAGCTGGGCATCACCGGCGGCTGCAACGTGCAGTACGCCCTGCATCCCGACAGCTTTGAGTACTGTGTGATCGAGGTCAATCCCCGGGTGAGCCGTTCCTCGGCGCTGGCTTCCAAGGCCACCGGCTACCCGATCGCCAAGGTGGCGGCCAAGATTGCCCTGGGCTATACCCTGGATGAGATCAAAAACGCGGTGACAAAGAAGACCTATGCCAGCTTCGAACCCATGCTGGACTACTGCGTGGTCAAGATGCCGCGCCTTCCCTTCGACAAGTTTATCAGCGCGAAGCGCACCCTGGGCACGCAGATGAAGGCGACCGGCGAGGTCATGAGCATCTGCACGAATTTCGAGGGCGCCCTGATGAAGGCCATCCGCTCGCTGGAGCAGCATGTGGACTGCCTGATGAGCTACGATTTCAGCCATCTGACGGATTATGAACTGGACGGGATGCTGCGCAAAGTCGACGACCGTCGGATCTGGGTGATCGCCGAGGCCCTTCGCCGGGGCGTGGCTTATGAGAAGATTCACGAGATCACGAAGATCGATATCTGGTTCATCGACAAGCTGGCGATCCTGGTCGAGATGGAAGATGCGCTGAAGGCGGCCGGCGAGGCGGTGAAGGCCGGCGTGCCGGCGCAGGAGGCGCTTTCCGAAGAACTGTTAAAAGAGGCAAAGCGCATCGAATTCCCGGATAACGTGATCGCCCGCCTGACCGGCATCCCGCAGAGCGAGGTAAAGGCGCTGCGCTACGCGCGCGGGATCCGCGCCGCATATAAGATGGTCGATACCTGCGCGGCGGAATTCGCGGCGGAGACGCCGTACTATTATTCCATCTTTGACGGGGAGAATGAGGCGGAATCCACCCATGACCGGAAGAAGGTGCTGGTGCTGGGCTCCGGCCCGATCCGCATCGGACAGGGCATTGAGTTCGACTTCTGTTCCGTCCACAGCACCTGGGCGTTTAGCCGGGAAGGCTATGAGACCATCATCGTGAACAACAATCCGGAGACCGTAAGTACGGATTTTGACATCGCGGACAAGCTGTACTTCGAGCCGCTGACGCCGGAGGATGTGGAGAGCATCGTGGATGTAGAAAAGCCGGACGGCGCCGTGGTGCAGTTCGGCGGCCAGACCGCCATCAAGCTGACGGAAGCGCTGATCAGGATGGGCGTGCCGATCCTGGGAACGGCGGCGGAAGATGTGGATGCGGCGGAAGACCGCGAACGGTTTGACGAGATTCTGGAGCAGTGCCAGATCCCGAGACCTGCTGGAGAGACCGTATTTACCGCAGAAGAGGCGAAGGCGGCGGCGCGCCGTCTGGGCTATCCGGTTCTGGTCCGCCCCTCCTATGTCTTGGGCGGACAGGGCATGCAGATCGCCATCAACGACCAGGATATCGATGAGTTCATCGGCATCATCAACCAGATCGCCCAGGAACACCCCATCCTGGTAGACAAGTACATCATGGGCAAGGAGCTGGAGGTGGATGCCATCTGCGACGGCCAGGATATTCTGATCCCGGGAATCATGGAGCATATCGAGAGGACGGGCGTACACTCCGGCGACTCCATTTCCGTGTACCCGGCCAACAACATTACCGAGGAGAACGTAAAGACCATCGTCTCCTATACGGAGAAGCTGGCCAGGGCGCTCCACGTCAAGGGCATGATCAACATCCAGTTCATCGTGGACGGAGAAGATGTGTACATCATCGAGGTCAATCCGCGCTCTTCCCGCACCGTACCCTATATCAGCAAGGTGACGGGGATTCCCATCGTGCCGCTGGCCACCCAGATCATCTGCGGACATACGATCCGGGAGCTGGGCTATACACCGGGCCTGCAGCCGAAGGCGGATTACTACGCCATCAAGATGCCGGTCTTCTCCTTTGAGAAGATCCGGGGCGCGGACATCAACCTGGGGCCGGAGATGAAGTCCACCGGAGAGTGCCTGGGTCTTGCCCGGTCCTTTAACGAGGCCCTGTACAAGGCGTTCCAGGGCGCGGGCATCAAGCTCCCCAGGTACAAAAACATGATCATCACCGTGCGCGAGCAGGATCAGGCCGAGATGATCCCCATCGCCAGGCGGTTTGCGGCCGTCGGCTATAAGATCTTCGCGACCAAGGGAACCGCCAGGGCGCTGAACGAGGCCGGCGTAAAGGCCATTGCGGTGCGCAAGCTTGAGCAGGAGTCGCCCAATATCCTGGATCTGGTGCTGGGGCATGAGATCGATCTGATCATCGATATCCCGCATCAGGGAGCGGAGAGGAGCCGGGACGGCTTCATCATCCGCCGCAATGCCATCGAGACCGGCGTGAATGTGCTGACCTCACTGGATACGGCGGCGGCACTGGTGACCAGTATGGAGAACAAGGCGAGAGAGCTGACGCTGATCGATATCGCGACGATATAAGAAGCAGCGGCATCACGGATGGAAGTGATGCCGCTTCTTTGACACACAGACAGCGGGATGGGACCGGCGAGGCGGTCAGTTGAACCCGTAAAATTTTCGGGTGATCTTGTAGCACACGCTGAAGATCTTGCGTCCGCCTTTCCCGGGAAGGTTCACGCCCTGGCCGAGGAAGCCCCAGCGCAGACGCATGAACAGCCGGAAATCGGTCTTTCGCAGGTACTGCCACAGCTCCTTCTTTTTCTTTAAGTTCTCCGGCATTTCGGACTGGATGGCCAGCATGGAGGAGATGGTCATCATGATCTCCAGATAGGAGATCATATAGCGGCGCAGCTTCCTGGGCTGGATCCGGGTCACATCATAATAGTCCAGCATCAGCCGGGTTACCAGTATCTGCTGGTCGATGCGGCTGATCATGACCTTTTCATTGACCGACTGGTCCTCCCGGCCGATGAAGTACCGGTAGAAGTTGACATCCAGATAATACATCTTCCGGACATGGGGCAGGGGCTGGTATACGAAAATATTATCCACATAAAAGGTGTGTTTCGGCAGCTCCAGGCCGCATTCCCGCAGCATACTGGTCCGGTAGATGACGGAGTGCATCAGGATATACTGGCCCTTCATAAAAAAGCGAACGTTCTCCCAGTCAAAAAGCTGATCCTTTGGGAAAGCCGTCCGGTAGTTCATGACTTTTTTGCGCTTTGCGCCCTGTTTTTCGTAGACGAAGTTACTGACCAGCATATCCAGGGTGTCCTCCCCGGAATCCGGCTCCTGGTAGCGGCGCAGGACGGAGAGGATCTGCCGGAAAGCTTCCTCGTTTACCCAGTCGTCGCTGTCGACCACCTTGAAAAAGGTGCCGGAAGCGTTTCGCAGGCCGGTGTTGACTGCCTCGCCGTGGCCGCCGTTCTCCTGGTGGATGGCCCGGCAGATCTGCGGGTAGCGGGCCGCGTATTCATCGGCGATCGCTGCGGTGTTGTCTTTCGTGGATCCGTCGTCCACGATCAGGATCTCGACCTCGGATCCTCCGGTAAGCAGAGATTCGATGCAGTTGCGCATGTAGTTTTCGGAATTGTAGCAGGGAATCGCTACAGACAGCAGTTTCACAGGATCAATCCCCTTTCGTTGAGCATGGAATTCTTTCCCTATCATAACATGGAGTTCTTTTTTTTGCCATAGGTATTTTGGGAAAACCGCCGCGAGAGAGGGATAAATGTTGCAATTTGCGCCGGTCGCTGATACAATGTTGATAGCTGTAAAGGCACAGCCCGGTTACGGAAAGACTTGGAAAGCGAGAGGAAGCAATATGGCAAAAAAACGTATCGTAATGGCCCTTGGACATAATGCATTAGGAACCAATTTGCCGGAGCAGAAGGCGGCGGTGGCCAGGACGGCCAGGGTGATCGCTGATTTCATCCAGGACGGCTGGCAGGTGGCGCTGGTCCACAGCAATGCCCCGCAGGTGGGCATGATCCACACCGCGATGAATGAGTTTGGGAAGCAGCATGACGGCTACAGCATGGCGCCGATGTCGGTCTGCTCGGCCATGAGCCAGGGCTACATCGGCTATGATCTGCAGAACGGGCTCCGTTCCGAGCTGGTCCGCAGAGGGATCTACAAGCCGGTATGCACGGTGCTGACCCAGGTGACGGTAGACACTTATGATGAAGCGTTTTATACGCCGGTCAAGTGCATCGGCCGCTATATGACGGCGGAGGAAGCCGCGCAGGAAGAGGCGAAAGGCAACTATGTGGTCGAGGAGCCGGGAAAGGGTTTCCGCCGGATCGTGGCGTCGCCGAAGCCTGTGGCGATCGTGGAGATCGACTCGATCAAGGCGCTGATGGACGCGGACCAGTTGGTGATCGCCTGCGGCGGCGGCGGTATCCCGGTGATGGAACAGGGCTATAATCTGAAGGGGGCCAGCGCGATCATCGAAAAGGACCTGGCCAGCGGCCTTCTGGCAAAGGAAATCGACGCCGACGTGCTGATGATCCTGACCAGCGTGGATAATGTGACCTTAAATTACGGCACGCCGGAGCAGCAGCCGATCGCCCATATGACGGTGCAGGAGGCTAAGGAGTTCTCGGAAAAAGGACATTTCGAGTTCGCCTCCATGCTGCCGAAGATCACGGCCTCCGTTGATTTTGTGGAGAACGGCAAGGGCCGGAAGGCCATCATCACCTCCCTGGATAAGGCCAGGGAAAGCACGGCGGGCAAGGCCGGAACGACGATAGAATGAGGGAGAAGTTACGGTGAAACAGCTTTTTCTGAAATACAGACATATCTGGATTCTGGCATACGGACTGATCTATCTGATCTGGTTCCGCTACCTGGAGAGGACCGTGCGGAGTCATTATCGTGTGATGCATGCGGCGATCGATGATTACATTCCGTTTTGCGAATATTTTATCATCCCTTACTTTTTGTGGTTCGCCTACGTGGCCGTGACCATCGGGTATTTCTTCTTTACCAGCAGGGAGGAGTATTACCGGCTGTGCATCTGCCTGTTTGCCGGGATGACGATCAGCCTGATCATCTGCACGTTCTTTCCGAATGGGACGGATTTTCGGCCCGCGATCGACCCGGAAAAGAATGTTTTTTCCGCTCTGGTACATTGGCTGTACCGGATCGACACCTGTACGAACGTATTTCCCAGCGTCCATGTGTACAACGCGCTCTGCACCCATGCGGCGATCCGCAGGAGTCCGCGGCTGCGCGCGCACCTGTGGATCAGGCGGGGCTCTTTCCTCCTGATGGTGCTGATCTGCATCTCTACCGTGTGTTTGAAGCAGCATTCGGTGATCGACGGGGTAGGAGCGGCCATCCTGGCCTACGCCCTTTACCATGTGGTCTATGGATACAGTGAATTCCGCGCGGAAAAGAAAGCAGCGCAAAAGGTGCCGGGATAGAGGAGAAAGAGAGCGCCGTACCGCCCTGAGGCGATGGACTCAGGGCGGTACGGCGCTCTCTGCATGAAAAAAGCTGCCGGACTGCCGGCAGCTTATAAATAGCGGAAATTGGACTTGAACCAACGACACCGCGGGTATGAACCGCGTGCTCTAGCCAGCTGAGCTATTCCGCCAGATTGATGGGGCCTATAGGGCTCGAACCTATGACCCTCTGCTTGTAAGGCAGATGCTCTCCCAGCTGAGCTAAGACCCCATAATCACACGTCGCGCGCAGGCCGACCAACGGCCCCATCGCGACTGCCCTGATAGTATACCCCCTATTGTCTTAATTGTCAACACTTTTTTGACAATTATTTTCCGTGCCGTTGGAGGAAAAGGTTCGCCGTTGGGGAAAATGGGAAAATTATCCGGGGAAAACGGTCGCTTTTTCCGGTATTTATGATATACTGGGAAACAGATGCTGTGATTTGCCCGGCAGATACGGATGATCGTTTAGCAGGAAGGAGAAAAAAAGACGATGAGAATAGGACAGGGATACGATGTGCACAGGCTGAAGGAGGGGCGCAGGCTGATCCTCGGCGGGGTGGAGATCCCCTATGAGAAGGGATTGGACGGCCATTCCGACGCGGATGTGCTGACGCACGCGGTGATGGACGCGCTGCTGGGCGCGGCCGCACTGGGCGACATCGGCCGGCATTTTCCGGATACGGATCCGGCGTACCGGGGGATATCCAGCATTGCCCTGCTTAAGCAGGTAGGAAATCTTCTGGATGAACACCATTACGTGATCGAGAATATCGATGCCACGATCATCGCCCAGAGGCCGAAGCTGGCGCCTTACCGTCAGCAGATGGCGGAAACGATCGCGGCGGCCCTCGGCCTGAATCCTAAGCAGGTCAGCATCAAGGCGACGACCGAAGAAGGACTGGGCTTTACCGGGAGCGGAGAGGGGATTTCCGCCCAAGCGATTACCTTATTGACAGAGGTGGCGAATTATTGTTACTATGATGCGGGGGACGGCGCGGAAAGCGTCCTGTCCGGCCCGGAGGGGATCGGGGAACCGGCTCCGGACGGCGGGAGAGGATGCGCGGGCTGTCCCGGATGCTGCCGGCAGGACATCGCGCCGGGGCAGGAAAGGGAATAGGCAGGAAAACCTGCGGCTGGAGGATGAGATGAAGATTTTTAATACGCTGACCAGAAAAAAAGAGGAGTTTGTTCCTCTGGAACCGGGGAAAGTCAAGATGTACGTATGCGGCCCCACGGTATATAACCTGATCCATATCGGCAACGCCCGGCCGATGATCGTGTTTGACACGGTGCGCCGGTATTTCGAGTATAAAGGCTATCAGGTAGATTATGTTTCCAATTTCACGGATGTGGACGACAAGATCATCAAAAAGGCGAACGAGGAAGGCGTGGATGCCGACACGATCTCCCGGCGCTACATCGCCGAATGTAAAAAAGACATGGAAGGGATGAACGTTCGCCCCGCCACCTGCCATCCGCAGGCGACGCAGGAGATCGGCGGGATGCTGGAGATGATCCGGGCGCTGATCGAGAAGGGGCATGCCTACGAGGCGGAGGACGGCACGGTCTATTTCCGGGTCAGATCCTTTAAGGACTACGGCAAGCTGTCCCACAAAAATCTGGACGATCTGCAGTCCGGCTTTCGCGAGATCAAGGTGACCGGCGAGGAGGGCAAGGAAGACCCCAACGACTTCGTGCTCTGGAAGCCGAAGAAAGAAGGCGAGCCTTACTGGGAGTCTCCCTGGTGCCAGGGCCGGCCGGGATGGCATATCGAGTGCTCGGTGATGGCGAAAAAATACCTGGGTGACCAGATCGATATCCACGCGGGAGGCGAGGATCTGATCTTTCCTCACCATGAAAACGAGATTGCCCAGAGCGAGTCGGCCAACGAGCGGCCCTTTGCCACATACTGGATGCACAACGCCTTTTTAAATATCGACAACCGCAAGATGTCCAAGTCCCTGGGGAACTTCTTCACCGTCCGGGAGATCAGCGAAAAGTATGATCTGCAGGTGCTCCGTTTCTTTATGCTGAGCGCCCATTACCGGAGCCCCCTCAATTTCAGCGCGGACCTGATGGAAGCCTCCAAAAACGGCCTGGACCGGATCGTTACTGCGGCGGAGCGGCTGCGGGAGCTGGCCGGGAAGACAGCGGGAGATGTCCTGTCTTCGCAGGAAGAGGAGCACGCCGGAACGCTGGCCGCTTTGACGGAAAAGTACGAAGCGGCGCTGGACGATGATTTTAACACGGCGGATGCCATCTCGGCGCTGTTTGAGATGGTGAAGTTGGCGAACTCGACGGCATCGGAGGAGAACAGCCGCGCCTATGTAAACCTTCTTTCCGAACGGATCGGCGCACTCTGTGCGGTCATGGGCATCCTGACCGAGAGAAAAGCCGTGACGCTGGATGAGGAAGTGGAAGAGCTGATCGCCAGGCGGCAGGCCGCCCGGAAGGCACGCGACTTCGCCCTGGCGGACGCGATCCGGGCCGAGCTGCTGGAGAAGGGGATCATCCTGGAGGATACCAGGGAAGGAGTCAAATGGAAACGGGTATGACAAAGGATTTCCTGCGGTTTTACAAAGACACGATGCAGCTTGACGAGGTGGATCCGCGGACGTATTCCCCGTTGGTCCTGGCTTACGTGGGAGATGCCGTCTACGAGGTGATGATCCGGCTTAAGGTGGTCAACGGCGGGAGCGTGCAGGTGAATAAGCTTCATAAGCACAGCGCCAGTCTGGTCTGCGCGGGGGCGCAGTCCCGGATGATCGGGCTTTTGCAGGAAGAGCTGACGCCGGAGGAGATGGCCGTGTACAAGCGGGGGCGAAACGCCCATTCTGCCACTTCCGCAAAAAACGCCTCGATTGCCGACTACCGCCGCGCTACCGGGTTTGAGGCGCTGGTGGGCTGGCTCTTCCTTACGGAGCAGTTTGAACGGCTCGCCACGCTGATCAGTCTGGGGCTTCGCAGGACAGAGGAGGATAAGCCATGCGATACGAAGAGTTGACGATCGAGGGACGAAACGCAGTGCTGGAGGCGTTCCGATCAGGAAAGACCATAGACAAGCTGTTTTTGCTGGACGGCTGCCACGACGGCCCGGTCATGACCATCGCCCGTGAGGCCAGGAAGCAGGACACGGTCATCAATTATGTGACCAGGGAACGGCTGGATCAGATGTCCAAAACGGGAAAGCACCAGGGCGTGATCGCCTTCGGCGCGGCGTATGCCTACGCCACCGTGGAGGAGATGCTGGAGGCAGCCCGCGGGAAGGACGAGCCGCCGTTTCTCTTTTTGCTGGACGGCATCGAGGATCCACACAATCTGGGGGCCATTATCCGGACGGCAAACCTGGTCGGCGCCCATGGCGTGGTCATCCCGAAGCGGCGGGCGGCGGGCCTGACCTCGACGGTGGCGAAGGCCTCCGCGGGCGCGATCCACTATACCCCGGTGGCCAAGGTCAACAACCTCTCGGCGCTGATGGAATCGCTGAAAAAAGAGGGAATGTGGTTCGCCTGCGCGGACATGAGCGGAGAACCCATGTATCAGGCTGACCTGACCGGCCCGCTGGGCCTGGTGATCGGCAATGAAGGAAGCGGCGTGAGCCGTCTGGTCAGAGAGCACTGCGATCTGACGGTGTCTATCCCCATGCGTGGCGACATCGATTCGCTGAACGCTTCGGTGGCGGCCGGGGTGCTGGCTTACGAGGCGCTGCGCCAGCGGATGCGGATATAGCCCGTGTGTCAGAAAAGAGGGAAACAGAATGCATTTGGATGAAAAGCAGATCGATGCGTTTCTGAGGCAGAAAATACAGGAAAAGAAACTTTCCGGGGTCGCGGTAGCCGTCCGCGGTCCGGAGGGCTTTGCCTTTGAGCGCGGTTACGGCTGGCGGGACGCGGCCCGCACGATCGCCCCGGACGGCGAGACGATCTTTGGTATCGCCTCGATGGGCAAGTCCATGGCGGCGCTCTGCTGTGCGATCCTTGCCGCAGAGGGGAAGATGTCGCTGGACGACCCGGTGGCAAAGTATGTTCCTGCCTTCCGCGTGCCGGGAAATCCGGTGGAAAGCGTGACGGTCCGGCACCTGGCCATGCACACGACGGGGATCCCGCCGATGGAGCCGTTGGAGTGGTCCATCGCCTGCAATACGCCGGGCAGGGAGACGGAGTGGTCCAGGAAGATGAAAGAGACCGCGCCGAACGCCATGGACCGCATCGAACAGATCATCGAGTACATCGGAAACTGTCCGTATCCGACGCTGGGCGGTTCCGGAGAATATATGAGCTATTCCAATGAAGGATATGCGGTACTCTGCTATGTGGTGGATGCCGCGGCAGGCCAGAGCCTGGAAACATTTCTGGATGAGCGCGTCTTCGGCCCGGTGGGCATGACGAGGACGACGCTGGATGCCGATGGGAGCAGGGCCCGCGTGATCGCCTCCGACGGAAACATCACTGCGCTGTTTGAGCAGGAAGGAGGCACGCTGACGGCGGACGAACAGTGGTCCGTCCTTCCGCCCTTCCGTGCCTGTGCCTGTGTAAAATCCACCGCCCGCGATATGGCGCGGTATTATCAGTGCCTTTCCAACCGGGGAAAGATCGACGGGAAACAGGCGCTGCCGGAAGCGGCGGTGGAGCTGATGGCCGGCGCAGGGTTCCCGGAACAGGAAAAAGCGTATTACTGCCTGGGGTTAAACAAGCGGCGGGAAAACGGCCATGTCTACTGCGAACACTCCGGAGGCCTGCACGGGGTCTCGTCGCAGGGCGCTTTCCTCCAGGGAGAGGATTACGGCTTTGCCGTCCTGTGCAACCAGGGAGACTGCGACGTGACGGAGCTGATGTGGGCGCTGTACAACTGGGTGCTTGGCCAGCCCCTGGAGCAGACACATTACTGGCTTCATGCGGCTGAAGGCGCCTTCTCCGAACCGGAGATGCTGACCGGACGCTACGTCAGCCATGAAGGCGTTCCGGAGATTCTGACGGTCTTTATGGATGAGGGAAAGCTGGCGATGGAAAAAGACGGTACGCGGTATACGCCGGTCTTTTGCGGGGAAACCTGGTTCCAGCTGCTCAACGCAGAGGGGAAAGTCTTTAACTGCGTGCGTTTCCTGGTACGGAACGGGCAGGCGTGGGGAGCGCAGGTGTATACCCGGATCTTTCAGCGGATGGACAGATGACAGACATAAGAGGCTGCGGCGTCTGCCGTATCCTCTGCGCCGGGAGCCATGCCTATACCGGAAACCGCTGACCATGGCTGCGGCTGCGGCGCAGATTGATGAACGGCTGATTTTTGGCATCAAAAAAAGCCCATAAACACGGGCTTCTTTCAAAAGCTGCTGACGGGAATCGGACCCGTGAGCAAGTCCGAAAAATCCAGTAAAATCA
>CAYRMW010000005.1:48868-60480 GCA_964425595.1 uncultured Lachnospiraceae bacterium | reverse complement strand
AATACGAAAACTGCCGCACGCCGGGATTTCGCGTGCGGCAGTTTTTTCGGTGGGCGATCGTTTTTTGGCCGGAGGTGTATGCCGGGAGGGGCATGATGGCCGGCGGGACCGGTCATCTCCCGGACCGGCAGTCCCAGAGTCTTGCCAGGATCTCCTCCATATCCTTATCCCCGTACCGTTGGTCCACCGGAAGGGGCAGGATATTTTGGGCCATTTCTTCTTCCTGCGTGTTTTCGTTTACCTCCGGCCACAGGCAGGGCACATACACTTTCCGGCGGATCATCTCCCGGCGCAGGATGGCGCCTTCGGGAAGATCCTCCTTTGGCCAGAAGGGATAGGCGTAGGCGCCGGGGATATCCGGCAGCGACAGACGGTTACAGGAAGCCAGGCGCGCGTTCAGGCAGCAAAAGTTCCGGCTTCTCCGGCTGAGGACCATGTCGTAATCAACCGCCCGGAGAAGATTATGGGTAAGCGGGGACATCCGCTTGACGGGTTCCCTGGAGAACCGTTCATTATTTTCCGCGTATTCCGGATAGAAGGCGGAGGCCGTTTCTTCGTAGCGGCCCAGCAGAAAATGCATCCGCTCATGGGAGGAATCCAGAGGAAGCGACCGGTACATGGCGGAAACGGTCGGGGAGAGGGCGCCTTCAGGAAGGGCCAGGGCAAGATACGCCCCGTCGGCGACGCCGAAGAATTTGCGGCAGCTGTAAAGCGTATCCACATCCGGCAGCGGGCGGCGGAAAAAGGCGTGCGTATAGTCGGCGATCATCCGGGGATAGCGCTGATGGATGGCCCGGATCTCGCTATCATCCAGGATCCCGTAGAGATTGACCAGATACAGCCACTGGTCCGGCGCGGGTTCCCGGCAAAGGATCGGGCGAAGGTCCCGGCCGGTGGCATAGGATTCCCAGGCAATGCCTTCGGCTTCACAGGCCTTGCGGACCGTATCGCAGCAGTAGGAGGGGAGCAGGATGCGCCGGATCTGCCGGACGCGGAGCAGGAAGCGGAGCGCCGTCCGTCCGCTGTTTAGTGCCAGTATCCGGGAGCCCTGATAGTATTCCTGTCCTGTGCTGGAATCCAGTTCGATATAGCCGCCGTATTCTTTCATCGGTGTTCTCCTTTTTTTCGGGAATGTCGGTGTTTAAGGCTTCAGCTGATATTTCCCCAGCATCTTTTGCACCTGTTCGCGTTCATTAAACATCAGCACATCCACGATGGAAAGGCCGGGGACGAAGGGGTCGCCGAACTGGGGATATTCGATGGGATCCATTTCGATGAACCAGAGCCGGATCCCTGCGGCCTCGAAATCGTCGTGATGGTAAAGCCTGCGGCCGCCGGAGGCGTTGATGTAGGTGCCGGCGCCCAGGCAGCGGCAGATATCGATTACTTTGTCCTTGCCGGTCAGGGCGCAGTTCTTTTCCCGGATCCGGGAGGAGAGCAGGATGCGGGTGGGGATTTCCAGATACCGGCAGACCGCGCGGATCGAATGTTCCAGGTAAGGGGCCAGCATGTCGGTTTCATAGAGAAGGATCTCTTCCAGCAGGGGGAAAACCTGCGGGTACATGGGTGCTTTCTGATAGGCCATGCGGAAGGTGGAGAGGAGCTTTTTTGCCGGCTGATAACGGGGATCTTTCATCAGTCCCACCTCATTGATCTTTTTGTTGGGGCTGGCGCCGGACATGGTGATGTTAAAATACTTGGGCTGGCCGTGATACAGATAGCGGTTCCGGTTGATCCAGCCGCCCTTGATGAAGTTTACGTCGTCATAAATGACGAAGGAGTCGGCGCTGGCGATCAGCTGCCAGTAGCCGAGGTAAGGCAGGAAATAAGGCTGCATGATGGAAAGCTTCATGATCGTAAGTTGTCCTTTCTGGAAAGCGTTAGCTGCCCGCGGCGGCAAAGGGGCATAAGTGAAAGATACCGGCAGGAAAAATCCTGCCGGTATCTGTGTACGATACGGAAAACTGTTCTGAACATCCTGCCGCCGGCGCGTGAAGATTAATTGATCGGATCCGATGGCATGGGGACAGACTGCAGTGCCTGCTCGGCCGCCAGGGCGTCATTGATCTCCTGGGAGGTCAGCTGCGTCTGCCCGGCTGCCGCGGCCTCCATGGCGGCTACCGCTTCCGGAACGGTGGGATCCGTCGGATCGTAATTCTGATCATCCGGAATCGTGGCATCCAGGACCGGCGCCTCAAACGGCCCGTTCACTTCGGAATCATAAATGATGATGGTGGTCCCTACCGGGCAGTTGTCGTAAACCCATTTCATCTCGCCGGTCTTTAACCGGGTACAGCCGTGCGACTTTCCGACACCAAGGTTATTGTAGGTGGAGGCATCCAGACTGTATTTGTCCTGTTCATTGAAGATGACCGAGTGGATCATGTAGGAACCGGTGATCCGCATCGCGTACTGTGTATAGACATCACCGAACATCAGACGCCACCGGTACTTCTCGGGAACCGTGTAGGTTCCTTCCGGCGTATCATCGCCGGTGGTGGCGACAAAGGAGACGATCGGAAGGATGTAGCCGTTATCTCCGTCTTCGGCATATACGGTTACGGTATCGGTGATGCGGTTGATCATCAGCAGATAGGGCCCTGCGTCGCCCACGATATTGCGCAGATCGGAAACCAGCATGCCGTAATCGTCAAAGAAGTACTTGTATCCGTCGATGTACTGCCAGCCGGTCACGGCCTGATCATTGACAAAGTAATACCGCTGGTTGTTGACCCATCCCCAACCGGTGTAGGGGTTGCCGCTCCCATCCTTATAGGTGGGAAGGGCGCCGGTGTTGAACTGCACGCCGTCGGTGCCGGCCGGAGCGGACAGTGGCTGAGCCGTCGAGTAGGGGAACTGCGTGTTCTTGGGGACCAGGGTCATGCGGAAGCCGATGAGCCACTTGCCTTCCGCCATGGAGCCGGCGGTCTGGCCATTATACGCCCAGTCAAGGGTCGTCCCGTCAGACAGGGTAGCGCAGTAGTAGATATCATAGTCATTGCTCACCACGCCGGCAAGGCGGACCTGCATGGCCTCCACCCTGGAGCCGTCCGTCAGATGTTCGGTCTCCGAGCCGTTCATCACCCAGGGAGACCAGCCAGCGGTGCTCGAATAGGTGCGGTAGATCAGATTGCCAAGGGTGTTGCGCAGGATCATCTGTATGGAATACCAGCCATCCCCGAGGTTGTGAATGGTGTCGTCGCCCACGAAGGAAGGCGTCCAGGTGCCGTCCTGACGCATGGCGCTGGCGCCGATGTAGACTACGGACTCTCCAAATTCCTGGGTCCGGTTGTAGGCGCGCAGGGCGGCCTCTTCATCGGAAGAGAAGGTGATATCAAGCTCATTCGTCTCTTCCTCATCCTCCTCGTTCTGTGAACCGGAATCCGTGCGGATAATGACGGTTCCGCTTCCGCTGCTGTCGCTGGCAGTCGAACTTTCATAACCGGGCCCTACGGCTGAATAATCGGTCGTTTCGTCATCCGCATATGCAGTGAATATGCCGCCGGCCGCCATGGCAAAAGACAGAAGCGCAACTGCAGAATAGCGAATCAGTTTGTACATATCTCGTCCTCCTGATGTAGCTTGTGTGTTACCAATAACAGTACTAACTTTAATATATTTAAGGGAAAAAAGCAAGAGAAGCTTTACTTTTAAATGGCGATATTGTAAAATCGTAACGATTATGACTGAAAAACGTAATAGTTGCGGAAAGGACTGGACGCTATGGGGAAAAGAGAAGGGCCCGTCCGGGTTACGCGGTCTTCCATGCCGCCGTTTGAGGAATATGCTGCCATGATACGGCCCCTGTGGGACAGTCACTGGCTGACGAATATGGGCGATCTGCACCGGCATCTGGAGAGCGGGCTTAAGGAATTCCTGCAGGCAGAGAACCTGACGCTGTTTGCGAACGGGCACCTGGCGCTGGAGATGGCGCTCCAGGCGTTCCATTTAAAGGGGCAGGTGATCACCACGCCCTTTACCTTTGCTTCTACGGTCCACGCGATCGTGCGCAATGGACTGACGCCGGTCTTTTGCGATATCCGGGAAGAGGATTACACGATGGATCCGGATAAGCTGGAGGGACTGATCACGGAAGAGACCAGCGCCATCGTACCGGTGCATGTTTACGGCAATCTATGCCAGGTCAGCGCGATCCGGGAGATCGCGGACCGGCACGGGCTGAAAGTGATCTACGACGCGGCGCATGCCTTCGGCGTTGAGGCGGACGGAAGGAGCGCGGCATGCTTTGGCGATGCCAGCATGTTCAGCTTTCATGCCACAAAGGTATATAATACAATAGAAGGCGGAGCGGTGGCTTACCGCGATCCGTCCCTGGCCCACGAACTCAATGGACTTAAGAATTTCGGCATCCTGGATGAGGAGACGGTGGCTTTGGTCGGCGGGAACGGAAAGATGAATGAGTTCCAGGCGGCCATGGGGCTGTGCAATCTCCGCCATATCCGGCAGGAGATTAAAAAGCGGCGGCTGGTCTATGAACGCTACCGGGAGCGGTTGTCCGGGGTAAAGGGGATCCGCCTTTGCCCGGAGCAGCCGGGGGTGAAGATGAACTATGCCTACATGCCGGTGGCCTTTGAAGGATACCGGGCGGACCGGGATCAGATCTTTGCCCGGCTGACGGAGAAGGATATCCACCCGCGGAAGTATTTCTATCCCTGTGTGAACGCGTATCCGTGCTACCGGGACCGTTTTGCCCGGGAGGATACGCCGGTGGCGGCACGGGTCTCCGGGGAGATCCTGACCCTTCCCATGTACGCGGACCTTCCGCTGGATACCGTGGATGAAATTTGTGATATAATCATGGCATAGGGTCGGATCCGTGCCATACCATGGAGCAGACTGATGCAGGATATTTTGTTGATCATCCCTTCTTATAATGAAGAAAAAAATATCGAGACCGTAATCGGCGAACTGGAGGAGAAATTTCCCCATCTGGATTATCTGGTGGTGAATGACGGCTCCACGGACCGGACAGGGCAGATCTGCCGGGAGCGGGGATATCATATGCTGGATCTGCCGGTCAATCTGGGACTGGCCGGATGCTTCCAGGCCGGGATGAAGTATGCCTACCGGAAGGGCTACCGCTATGCCCTGCAGTTTGACGGGGACGGTCAGCACCGGCCGGAGTATATCGAGGCGATCCGGCAGAAGATGGACGAGGGGTATGATATTGTGATCGGTTCCCGGTTCGTGGACCGGCCGAGGGACTGGTCGGCGCGGATGCTTGGCAGCCGTCTTTTGTCGGCGGCGATCCGCCTGACCACCGGAACAAAGGTGGCGGATCCGACCTCAGGTATGCGGATGTTTAACCGGGAAATGATCCGGGAATTTGCGCTGAATTTAAATTACGGGCCGGAACCGGACACGGTATCCTTCCTGATCGGCCAGGGCGCGCGGGTGGCGGAGGTGCCGGTGGAGATCGCCGAGCGGCTGGCGGGTGAGAGCTACTTAAAGCCGTTGGTGGCCGTCCGGTATATGGTCCGGATGCTGATTTCGATCCTGCTGATTCAGAGTTTTCGGAAACGGTGAGGGCGGCCTGCGGACATGCGGCCGGTGAGGGGTGATTTTATGAAGCGGATGGCCCGCCTGATGCTCCACTGCGGCGGTCAGCTGGAGCGGGAAAATGTAATCTGGAATACAGTGGGAAGCTTTCTCTACGCGCTGGCGAATATGGTGCTGGCTTTTCTGGTCATCCGGATGGCCGGCGAGGACGCCGGCGGGGTCTTTGCCATCGGCTTCAGCACTTTCGGGCAGCAGATGTTCACGGTGTCTTACTACGGACTGCGGCCGTTTCATATCACAGACAGCGGAGCGGATCAGGGCGGGTATTCGTTTGGCGAATATTACCGCCACCGCCAGTTTACGGCAGCGGCAGCGGTGCTTTTCGCGGGACTGTACGCGTTCTGGCGGACGGGCGGCGGCCTTTACGCGCCGGAAAAGGCGGCGGCGGTGTTTATGCTGGCCGGATACAAGATCATTGACGGGTTCGCGGACGTGTATGAGTCGGAGTTCCAGCGCCAGGGATGCCTGTATCTGACCGGGAAGTCCGTGGCTTTCCGCACGGTTCTCGCTGCCGGGACGTTTCTCCTTGTCCTGGGGACGACCGGAAACCTCCTGGCGGCCTGCCCGGCAGCCCTGCTGGCCCAGATCGCCGGCGTGATCCTTTTTGACGTCTCGATCATACACCGCCTGGGCGGCGTGGATTTTTCCCGGCGGCGGGGGAGCGCGGCGAAGATTTTTGCCCGCGGCGGGCTGTTGTTTTTTTCGGTATTTCTGGACTTCTATATTTTTTCTGCGGCCCGCTATGCCATCGACCGGCAGATGAATGACGCGGCTTCTGGTTATTTTAATCTTATCTTCATGCCGACATCGGTGATCTATCTGGTGGCCAATTTTGTGATCCGTCCGGTGCTTACCCGCATGACGGTGTGCTGGAACCACGGCGATCTCGGGGGATTCCTGGCGGTCATCAGACGGATCAGCCTGCTGATCGGCGGCCTTACGGCGCTTGCGGTGGGCGGGACACTGCTTTTGGGGCGGTTTGTCCTGACGGTCATGGAGATCGTCCTGGGCAGCGGCTACACCGGCGCCCTGACGGATTACGTCCCGGCCTTTGCGGTGATCGTGCTGGGCGGCGGGATCTATGCCTTTGGAAATCTTCTATACTATAGTCTGGTCATCATGCGGCTGCAGAAAAAGATCTTTTGTGTGTATGTGGTGGTGGCCGTGGACGCGCTCTGGCTTTCCCGTGTCTTTGTGGAGCGGATGGGGATTAACGGCGGCGCAGCGGCGTACTGCCTGTTTATGATGCTGCAGACTGCCGGGTTTGGCATCTGCGTGTTCCGGGAATGTGTCCGGAGAGGAAAGGGATAAACAGATGGAGCAGGAGAGAAAACGGACGGTGGATGTGGTCATTCCCACATACAGGCCGGGGAAAAAGTTTGACCGGCTTCTGGTCATGCTGGATGAGCAGACCTATCCGGTGAACCGGATCCTGGTGATCAATACGGAGGCGAAGTACTGGAACAAGGAATGGGAAAAACGATATCCGAAGCTTTCTGTCCGCCATATCCGCAGGGAGGAGTTTGATCACGGGGCGGTCAGACATATGGCCGCGTCGCTTTCCGACGCGGATATCTTTCTGTGCATGACCGACGACGCGGTGCCCTGCGACGACCATCTGGTGGAGCATCTGGCGGAGGGCTTTTTGCGGCGGGGGCCAAAAGGCGAGATCCCGGCCATGGTCTATGCCAGGCAGCTGCCGGACGCGGACTGCGGCGCGGTGGAACGCTATACCCGGGTATTTAATTATCCTGGGGAGAGCAGGGTCAAGACGAAGGCGGACATCCCGTCTCTGGGGATCAAGACCTATTTCGCGTCCAATGTCTGCTGTGCCTATGACCGGAGGATCTACGACCGGCTGGGCGGCTTTATCCGCCATACGATCTTTAATGAAGACATGATCTATGCGGGCGGCGCGATCCGGCAGGGCTACGCGGTCGTGTACCAGGCGAAGGCGCGGGTGATCCATTCGCATCATTACCGCTGCATGCAGCAGTTTCGCCGGAATTTTGACCTGGCGGTATCGCAGGCGGATCATCCGGAGGTCTTTCGGGGACTGCCTTCGGAGGGAGAGGGGATCCGGCTGGTCAGGCAGACGGCCGTCTTCCTGGTAAAGAGCGGGCGGCCGTGGCTGCTGCCGGGGCTCATCGTAAAGAGCGGCTTTAAATATATGGGTTATCTGGCCGGCCGTCACTACCGGCTGCTGCCGAAACGCGTGGTGCTATGGTGTTCCATGAACCGAAATTACTGGAAGGAGGGCGGCGTATGATGACGATGATGCTCCGGGTAGTGCTGATCCTGGTTTCGGCAGGCACGCTGGCCATGGTGCTGCATAAGATCCGCAGGGCAAGCCTGCAGATCGAGGATGCCATCTTCTGGGTGCTGGTGTCCATGATGTTCGTGGTCTTCAGCCTCTTCCCGCCGGTGGCGGACTTCCTGGCGCATCTGCTGGGGATCTACGCCACGGTCAATTTTCTGTTTCTGTTTATCATCTTTCTGCTGCTTCTTCGGGTTTTTTCCATGACGATTCGCATCTCTCAGCTGGAGACCAAGGTAAAGGAGATGATCCAGGCCATGGCGATCGACCGGCTTGAGAAGGAGGAAGCCGCGCAATCAGCGGCGGCGCCCGGCAGCCGGTCCGCGACATCTGCGCCGGAACAGGAAGAAAAGAGGTGGACGGATGAAGAATAAGGCGCCGGGGCAGGCCGTCTGCCGCATAAAATACGCGCTGGCCATCCTGATGGTGGCGGTGCTGGGGATTGCGCTGGAGTATTTCTGGAATGTGCCGGATCTCTTGTGGGAGAACCGGGGCGTGACGGAGATCGACATAGACCAGGCGTCCGCAGAAGGCTTTGCCCGGACAGACGAGGGGGTTTTGCTGACGGAAGATCAGGGAACCATAAGCATCGGCCTGGACGGCGTGTATGTGGACCGCTTTGTGTATCATTTTCAGTATGACCATCTGCTGAACGCGACGATCTATGTCTGCTATTACAATGAATACGGCGAGGCCGACGCGGATCAGGATCTGCAGATCGAGGACCGGAACAATAAGATCACGCAGAGTTCCAGCATCAGCATAGGGAAACGGGTGGAGTCCATCGTCATTTCCCTGGACAAGGCGCAGCTTGGCGAATCCGGAACCAGGCAGGAGGCGGCGGCGGAGCCGTTAACCATCACAGGATTCGAGATACAGAATATCCCGGCGTTAAACTGGTACCGGGTTGGCTTTTTCTGGACGATCCTGGGGCTGGCCGCTTTTTTCTGGCTGTTCAGGGGATATCTGGCGCGCCATGTGGAAGCGGGGTTTTTGGCGGTCTGCCTGGCGGTGGGGACGCTTACCATCTGTGCCATTCCGGCCAACAAGGTGGGCTTCGATGAGGAGACACATCTGTACCGGGCCATGGGACTGGCCAGTTTCCCCAGCGGGATGAATATCAATCAGACCGTATTCGCGCTGATGGTGCCGAATCTGGATTCCTGGCCGGAGAACCAGCCGGGGTCGGCCATGGAGCAGGAGATCCTTCTGGATTATCTGAATGAGAACGGCGACTATAAGACCGGGGATATCCACCTGGAGCCGGAGATCCCGGCAGGAACCATCCCGGCCTATCTTGGCCAGGCCCTGGTGCTGAAACTGTGCAAAGGGTTTAACGTGCCCTGGGGCATCATGCTGATGCTGGGGCGCTTCGGCAATCTTTTCGGTTATGCGGCGTTGATGTATTTTGCCATACGCAAAACGCCGGTGGGAAAGGTGATCATGGCGGTGATCGGGCTGATGCCCACCTCCCTCTTTCTGGCCTGCACCTACTCTTATGACCCGTGGGTGACCGGCTGGATCTATCTGGGGACGGCCTGCCTGTTAAAGGAGATCCTGACGCCGGAGAAGGCGATTGCCTGGCGTTCCTGGCTGTTTATCCTGCTGTGCTTTCTGCTTGGGTGCGCGGCGAAGGCGGTGTACGCTCCCATGGTGCTGATCGGCCTGCTCCTTCCGGCAAAGAAATTTGGCACGCCAAAACAGAAGGCCGTCATGCGGGCGGGATTTGTCCTGCTCCTTACGGGGCTTTTGGCCTCCTTTGTGCTGCCTGTGCTGATCGCGCCCAGCGCGACCGGGGACGTACGCGGCGGGGATACCAGCGAAGCGGGACAGATGAGCTACATCCTGGCCCATTTCTGGGGATACCTGCGGATTTTGTTTAAAAACATTATCCCGGCCATGCCGAAGATGCTGTTCGGACGGGATATCTTTTCGGTCCAGGGCCACCTGGCGGACAGCCCCTTTACCTGGCTGGCGATGGCCCTTGCCGCCTATTCGGTGATCACGGACACCGCATCTACGGCGGGACGGGGACTTGGCGGCGGACAGAAGGCGTGGATCTTTCTGATGCTGGGCGGAAGCGCCCTGCTCATTTGGACTTCCATGTACATTGCCTATACGGAACCGGGACAGGTGGTGATCGCCGGTGTCCAGGGGCGGTATTATCTGCCGATCCTGTTCCTTTTTTACCTGCTATTCAACTCCCGGCTGATCATTGCGCAGATAAAAAATATGTGGTATCATACGGGGGTATTGGCGGTTTCTTCGCTCCTCCTTCTGGCCTCCCTGTGGCAGACGGTGATCGTTCCGATGTGTATGTGAGGCGGCAGGCGTGAGGATGGCGACGATGCGCGGAAAGGATGATTTTATGAGCAAGATTAAAGTGACGCCCTGTGAGATCGAGGGCTTATATGTGATCGAACCGAAGGTGTTTCCGGATTCCCGGGGCTATTTTATGGAAACCTATAATGAGAATGACTTCAAAGAAGAGGGACTGAACATGAAATTTGTCCAGGACAACCAGTCCATGTCCGTCCGTGGCGTTCTCCGGGGCCTTCATTTCCAGAAGCAGTTCCCCCAGGGAAAGTTAGTCCGGGTGATCCGGGGCGCGGTGTTTGACGTGGCGGTGGATCTGCGCGCGTCTTCCGCAACCTGCGGCAAATGGTTCGGCGTGGAGTTGACGGCGGAGAATAAAAAGCAGTTCTACATCCCCGAGGGGTTTGCCCATGGCTTTTTGGTGCTGTCGGATGAGGCGGAATTCGTCTACAAATGCACGGATTTTTACCATCCGGGCGATGAGGGCGGCCTGCTGTGGAATGATCCGGATATCGGCATCCGGTGGCCCATTCCCGAGGGCATGGAACTGATCCTGTCGGAGAAAGACCGGCAGTGGGGCGGATTGAAGGATACCTTCCGCTTCTGAGGAGGGCGCGATGAGATATGTGACGGATCTTCTGAAGGAGATCATGCAGAAGCGCAGGCTCATCTGGGATCTGGCTAAGTCGGACTTCAGGAAGCGGTTCGTGGGTTCTTATTTCGGCGTCGTCTGGATGTTCATCCAGCCGGTGGTCACGGTGGTGATCTACGCGCTGATCTTCGGCGTGGGATTTAAATCCGAGCCGCCGGTGCCGGCTCCCTATGTCCTGTGGCTGGTGCCGGGTATCGTTCCCTGGTTCTTTTTCGGCGAGGCTTTGAATACCGGAACGGGCTGCCTGCAGGAATACAGCTATCTGGTCAAGAAGGTGGTCTTCCCGGTGGAGGTCCTGCCCATCATCAAGCTGCTGTCCTCGGCCATGGTCCATGCCTGCTTCGTGGTGATCATGTTCGCGATGAGCGTCTGCTGCGGCTGGTGGCCGCAGGCCGCCTGGATCCAGGTCGTGTATTATTCCTTTGCGGCCGGGATGCTGGCGCTGGGGCTCTGCTACTTTACCAGCGCGGTCAGCGTATTCTTCAAGGACATGGCCCAGATCGTGGGCATCTGTCTCCAGTTCGGCATGTGGCTGGTGCCGATCATGTACGATGAAGGCATGTTTACCGGCAGCTATCCGCAGCTGGCGTTCTTTTTTAAGCTGAACCCGTTTTACTATATTGTGACGGGTTATCGGGACAGTATGCTGACCGGGAACTGGTTTTGGGAGAGGCCGAAGCTGACGGTGTATTACTGGATCGTGACGCTGGCGGTGATGCTTTTGGGACTGAAGATGTTTAAGCGGCT
>CAYRMW010000005.1:0-48768 GCA_964425595.1 uncultured Lachnospiraceae bacterium | reverse complement strand
GAAAAACAACGGCTGAAGATGGGCTGGGCCGGTTACGGCGCGCATCTTCTGGGGCTGGATGTGAAAGAAGAGGGGCGGAGGGCGTACCTGGATGCGCTCCGCTTTCTGGCTGTCCTCCTGGTCCTTCTGGTCCACAGCATGCAGGGGGCTGCCTCCGGCCTGTATTCCGGTTCGGACAGCATGCCGCCGGCTGCCTGGTATGTGCTGACCGGACTTTCCGGTGTGGGGCTGTGCTGCAACCTGCTTTTCGTTATGATCAGCGGCGCGCTCCTGCTTCCTTTCCGGCAGGAATCCGCAGGCGCTTTTTACCGGAAACGTTTTGCCAGGGTGCTGATTCCCCTGGTTCTTTATTATCTGTTTTACCTGCACCGCTCGGGGTTGGTAGGCTTTTCTTTTTCTTCGCTCGCCGGAGCGCTGGAGACCATCGTTTCCGGTCCGGTGGAGTTGGTTCCCCATTTCTGGCTGGTTTATGTGATCGCCGGCCTTTATATCGGCGCTCCCTTCCTGCGCTATCTGTTTCGGGCCCTGCCGGAACGGGCGCTGGAAGGGATGGCCGCGGTTATCCTTGCCGGCGCTGCCGTAAAAACGGCAGCCTATGTGGCGGGCATCGGCTTTGGCTTTGATTCGTTCCTTTTTTCCTGGACGGGAATCTTTATCCTGGGCTATTTTCTATCCTCCCCGTGCAGCAGAAAGTACGGGAAGGGGATACTGGCGGCAGGAGGGGCGTCATCGGCGGTCATCTTTGTCCTGTACGGTATCCGGGAGGATGCCGCGGCGGTGGCGGCCAACGATTCGTTTTTGATGATCCTTACCGCGTCCGCGGTGTTTTTCCTGCTTGCCGTGCGGGAGGAAAAGAGGAGAGAGAAGACGGCGAACCTGAACGGGATGCCCCGGCCGCATAGCCGTCTGCTGGCTTTCTGCCGGGGCACGGTCCGGGTGATCGGCCGGTACAGCTACTCGGTCCTGCTGATTCACTGGTACATGCTGTTTGTGGTCGTGCAGGATCACCTGGGCCTCGTGCCGTCCCGGCTTCCGGCGGCCCTCCTGCCGGCAGGGATCCTGCTCCAGTCCGGGGCAGCGCTGGCGCTTAGCCTGCTTTTTGCGGTGCTCTTTGACCAGACGGCGGGCGTCCTGGCGCTGTGGCTCTGGGAGCGGGTCATCACCTGGCCTAGCCGGTTTGTTTGGCCTCCCACTCGATGACGCTTCCGCTGTAGGCGTCGATCGTAAATTCATATTCCATACTGTCATAGAGAAGGGTTCCTTCGTACTCCATCCGGCCGTCATCCTCATCCAGATGCAGGAAGATGTTTTCCGCGGGAGCGCCGGGAACCCGTTTTTGTATGATCTCGCGGATCTCTTCCTCGGAGAGCATCGCGGCGGAGGGCGCGGCGGACGGCTGCTCATGGCCGTCCTGCTCGTAATCATAGCTGATGACCGCACCGGTGGAGGCGTCGATCTTGTATTCGTATTTCTCCCGGGCGGCGGTGCGAAACTCGATCTTATAAACGGCGGCGTCGTGTTCATAGTCTCGTTTGACCTCCACATCCTGCGCCTCCGTTTCCGCGATGCCGGCGTGTGCCAGCGCGATACGCAGGGCCTCCGCCCCGTCGAAGATGCCGGAGGAATTATCCCCGGCCGTTTCGGCCGGTGCGGTGGAGGGCGCGGCCGTTGATGATTCCTCTGCGAGATTATTTTCCTGCGCGGATCCGCCGGCCGACGATTCGATGATGATCCCGGTGAGGGCATCGACGGCGTATTCGTATTCCGTGCCGCCGGCCGTAAAGCAGATCTGATAATAAAACGTTCCATTCCGGTTATCCAGGCCGGCAGTGGAGAACGCCGCCTCTTCCGACGAAACGCCTGCCGCCGAAAGGGCGGCATTTTTCGCGGCGTCGATCCCGATATAGGCGGCGTCAGTCTCCCAGACCGCGTCCCGGCAGCCGCTTAAAGAGAGAAGCAGGCCGATCAGTGCAAAGATGAGCAGTCTTCGGATTTTCATGACAGGATTCCTCCGTTGGTTCGTTTGCGTGGTTTTCTGCCGGCCTGTCCGTCTTCTTTTTCCGGACGGGGCAAAAGGATGGTAAAGCAGCTTCCTGTTCCTGGCTGGCTTTCGGCCTGTACCGACCCTCCGTGGAGAAGGACGATCTGGCGGACCATGGAAAGCCCGAGACCCGCTCCGGAACCGGATTCACGGGAGGGCTTTGCCTGGTAAAACCGCTGCCAGATCCGGGGCAGGTCTTCGGGAAGGATGCCGATGCCGTCATCCTCCACATCCAAGCGGATCGTTTCTTTTTCCGCGCGCAGCGTTACCCGGATCATTCCCCCTTCCCGCCCGTATTTTCTGGCATTGTCCAGAAGATTCTGGACGGCGCGGGAAAACAGCCCGGGATCGATCGATGCGTGGATATCCGGCGGGATCCGGGTTTCAAGCCGGATCTGTCTAAGCCCGGTATCCGCCTCCTCGCAGAGGGCCGTAAGAAAGGCGGAAAGATCCGTATCTTCCCGGTTCAGTGTCCGGGTCCCGAAATCCAGGCGGGTCATGTCCAGCAGCTGATTGATCAGCAGGGACATTTTCTCCGCCTGACGGCGGATGACGGCGATGCCCTCCCGGTAATCCCCGGGCCCCTCGCCGTATTTTTCCATGTAAGAGCACTGCGCCAGGATGACCGCGGTCGGCGTGCGCAGCTCGTGCGAGGCGTCTGAGGTAAACTGCTTTTCTGCCTCAAAGGCCTGCTCCAGCCGTCCGGACATCTGGTCGAAGGCGTGCGCCAGGCGCCCGACTTCATCCTTTCCCGGCCGAAGGTTTAAGCGCCGGCTTAAATCCCGCCCTTCGGAGATCCCCTCCGCGGCCCGGGTGATCTGTTCGACCGGCCGGAGCGCGCGCCGCGCGATGAGGTAGCCGCCCGCGGCGGCAAAGAGGATGACGAACGGCATGATCAGGAAAAACATGGAAAAGATCCGTCCGAACATCTGGCCGGCGTTCGGGCTTTGGGCAACGCCGCGGATCCAGATGCCGTCCTCCCACCCGGAAGGGATCCACAGATCAAAGACGTAAAAGTTCGCCCCGTCGCCCTGGACTTCCCGGGTCACCCCGTTTTCCAGGGCCGCATTCACCGGAAAGCCGGGCGGCGTCTCGCCGGTAAGCATGGCGCCGGCCTGACTGTAAAGGATCAGATAGACATCGTTCCGGTAAAAGCGGAAGCCGGAGTCCAGGGAAAGCGCGCCGTCGGTAAGGCTTACCTGAGCGATGCTTTCCCGGACCGTCAGATCCAGGAGGTTCGCGGTTTCTCTTCGGGAGAGCTGGCCGCTGGCGGCCAGGATCAGGCCCAGACATAGTCCGGCTGTGAGGGCCATAAACGCAGTGAACCACAGCGTCAGCGTCAGTTTGATGGAAAGCCGTCCTTTCATGATCCCTCCCTAAGCATCCAGCCGGCGCCCCACACGGTGCGGATCAGCTTTACCGGTTCGCCGCCGTCGATCTTTTTGCGCAGATAGCTGATGTAGACGTCGACCACATTGGAGCCGCCGCTGTAATCAAAGTTCCATACGTGGGTCTCGATCTGTTCCCTGGAAAGAACATTTCCCTTGTTCAGGGCCATGTACTCCAGGATCGTGTATTCCCGGGCGGAAAGCTCGATGGAGCGGCCGCCCCGGGATACGGCATGGCTTTTGGTGTCGATCAGCAGGTCTGCGACCTGCAAAAGGCTGGTCCGGTGGCCGCTTCGCCTGCGGATCAGCACCCGGAGGCGGGCCAGCAGCTCGTCAAAATCAAACGGCTTTACCAGATAGTCATCCGCGCCAAGGTCAAGCCCCGTCACCCGGTCGGAAATGCTGTCCCGCGCCGTAAGTAAGAGCACCGGCAGGTCATCTCCCCGGTCGCGGATGTGTCTGAGTACCTGCAGGCCGTCAAGCTTTGGCATCATCACATCCAGAATGACGGCGTCGTACTGGGCGGACGCCAGATAGTCGAGAGCGGCTTCGCCGTCCAGGCAGGCGTCCACGCCGTAGCCCTCCTTTTCCAGCGTCTTCGCGATCAGCCGGTTCATGTCCCGCTCGTCCTCCGCAATCAATATCCGCATCGCAGAATCTCCCCCTTTCCCGTTTTCTCCATTATACAGGAAAAATAAAAAAAGGGAAAAGCTCTAATAATATTTTAATAACTGTCCGGTAAGATAAAATCATCAAAAGGAACCGGGATGCGGCGGGCATCTCTGTACCGGCGCTTCTGAAGCGGCGGATGAGGATAAGGAGGGAAAAAGGATGATGAATAAGAACTGGGTCGCAGCAGGCGCGGCATTCGCGATCGGTGCGGCAGCCCTGATCAACGTTTTCCCGGCATTTGCCGCGGAGATCACGGCAGATCGGGCAAAAGAGATCGCCATGGACCATGCAGGCGTGAAGGAAAGCGACGTGGTCCATATCCAGGCGAAAAAGGACCGTGAGGATGGACAGCTGATCTATGAGGTGGAATTTTACACCGGCGACCACCGGGAATATGATTACGAGATCCTGGTGGCGGATGGCTCCATTCTCTCCTATGATTGCGAGGCGGAGTACCGTCGGTATGACGCGGCCGGAACGGGAAGCGCCATCGATCTGGAAGAAGCCAAGGCAGCCGCCCTGGCAGACGCCGGACTGACGGCGGATGAGGTGACCATCTATAAGGTGAAGACGGACTGGGATGACGGATGGCTCATTTATGAAGTCAAGTTCTATACCAGTGACGGCAGCAAATATGATTATGAAATCGATGCTTCGACCGGACGGATCCTGAGCCGCGATGTCGACGCGGGATACCATGGGAAATGGCGGGGAAGAAATTCATGATATGCGGGCAGGAGTAATGCAGGCGGATTACTCCTGCCCTTACTTTATATGGAAGGAAACGGTATCAGGGAGGGGTCCGGTAATGCGGGCCCTCTGTTTTTGCGCCAAAATGAGTTTTCAGTAGGAAAACGCGGTGTTTTGTGATATACTACTACCGATTAATGGGTTTTCGGCGGAAGTCTGCCGCCGGAACGAGGAGGCAGTTATGTCGAAAGAAATCAATTCCCTTGCCATCTCCGTCCGGGATGTGACGAAGGTGTACCGGTTATATGAAAAGCCGATCGACCGTTTGAAGGAATCCATGAGTATTTCGCACAAGAGCTATCATCGGGATTTTTATGCCCTGAACGGGATCTCCTTTCAGGTAGAGAAGGGGCAGACGGTAGGGATCATCGGCACCAACGGCTCGGGAAAATCGACGATATTAAAGATCATTACCGGTGTTCTGACGCCCACCACGGGGACGGTTTCGGTGGACGGAAAGATCTCAGCCCTTCTGGAGCTGGGGGCCGGGTTTAACAGTGAGTACACAGGCATTGAAAATATCTATATGAACGGCACCATGATGGGCTACTCCAGGAAGGAGATGGACGATAAGCTCCAGGATATCCTGGATTTCGCGGAGATCGGGGATTTCGTCTACCAGCCGGTAAAGACCTACTCCAGCGGGATGTTTGTCCGCCTGGCCTTTGCCCTTGCGATCAATGTGGAGCCGGAGATCCTGATCGTGGACGAAGCGCTGTCCGTAGGCGATGTGTTCTTTCAAGCCAAATGCTACCGGCGCATGGAGGAGATCCGTCAGAACGGGACGACGATCCTGATGGTCACCCACGATATGGGAAGCATCATCAAGTACTGTGATAAAGTGGTTTTGTTAAATAAAGGAGAATTTGTCGCCGAGGGCGCCGCGGGCTATATGGTAGACTTATATAAGAAGATCCTGGCCGGTCAGATGGACGCGCTGCAGGCGGAGCTTGCCGAAGAGCGGGGGGAAGCGGAACCGGCGGCTTTTACGGCGGCGGTTTCCGGCGGACTGATGAAGGAGCAGATCACCATCAACGCCAGCC
The DNA here is from genome assembly GCA_964425595.1 of uncultured Lachnospiraceae bacterium. GTDB lineage: Bacteria > Bacillota > Clostridia > Lachnospirales > Lachnospiraceae > Caccovicinus. The sequence goes on along the minus strand of CAYRMW010000005.1, from coordinate 42,874 downwards.
GCACGGAGTACGGAGACGGACGGGCGGAGATCTACGACCTGGGACTTCTGGATGCGCGGGGGAATCTGACGAACCTTCTGCTGAAAGGAGAGATGTTCACCATCCGGGAGTGCATCCGTTTTCACGCGGACATCGAAGCGCCGATCTTTACCTATACGATCAAGGACAAAAAGGGCACGGATCTTACGGGAACCAACACCCTTTACGAAGGGGCGGATATCCGCCCGGTGAAGGCGGGGGACGAGTATCAGGTGGAGTTTACCCAGAAGATGACCCTCCAGGGCGGCGAGTATCTGCTGTCCATGAGCTGCACCGGGTTCGAGGCGGGCGAGCATGTGGTGTATCACCGGCTTTACGATGTGGCGAATATTACGGTGATCTCCAATAAGAACACGGTGGGCGTATATGATATGGAGTCTCAGGTAAAGGCGGTAAAGAAATGAAGGATATGAGCTACGAGCTTCTGGATCTGATGGACGAGAAAGGCTGGGACGAGAAGGGCCTGGCGCAGATCCTGGCGGGAGGAAGGGAGCCGTGGATACTGGAAGCGCTTTCGCCCATGCGGGAGAATCTGGTGGACTGGCTGGATTTAACGAAGGATGATGCCGTTCTGGAGCTGGGATGCGGCTATGGCGCGCTGACGGGGATCCTGGCAAGGAAGGCCGGCAGCGTAGACGTGGTGGATGAGCGGGAAGAAAACCTGGAGACCGGCCGGCGGCGCTGGGGCAGGATGGAAAATATCCGCTGGCACCGGAAGACGGCGGCGTACGGCCGGCCGGAGGAAAAAAGAGAAGAAACGGCCGGGACAGGCGCGGGCCGCGCGTATGACTGGGTATTCCTGATCGGCCCCCGGACCAGAGCGGATTCCCTGGGACTGCCAGACCGCAGGGAGAGCTGGAACCAAAAAGAAGAGGAAAAGGCCTATCTGGCGGAGCAGATCCGTCAGGCGGCGGCGAGAGTAAAGCCCGGCGGGCGCCTGGCGCTGGCTCTGCCGAACCGGAATGGATTAAAGTACTGGGCGGGGGCGGAAAACGAAGAGGCGGCCATGAGCCTTTCTGAGCTGCGGGAAGTGTTGGGGTCAATGGGCGGAAGGGCGGAATTTTATTATCCCCTGCCGGATTACAAGCTTCCCACGGCGATCTACTCGGATCGCTACCTGCCGGTGCAGGGCGAGCTTCCGAGCCTGTACGCGGAGTATGAAAAACCCCGCTACCGGCTTTTTTCCGAGGAAGCGGCCTACGACGCGGTGTGCCAGGCGGGTGGTTTTGCGCAGTTTGCGAATTCATTCTTTGTGATTTGGGAGAAACTATGAAACAGACCGTATTTGTCAAATACAACCGGACCAGGAAGCCGGAGTACCAGATCCGCACCAGCATCGTGGAGGAGGACGGCGCCCGTTATGTGGAAAAGGCGGCCCTTTGTCTGGAGGGGCAGCTTCACATCCACTCTTTCCAGAAAAAGTATGAGCTTCTGACCGGGCAGAATCCCCACATCCGGGTATTAAAGCCGGTGTTTTTGCAGGGCGATGCGTTTGTGCGCTTCCCGTTTCTGGAGGGACAGAGCCTCGCGGAGCGCATGGGCAGCCAGATCCGGGAAGGCCGGCCGGCGGCGCAGGTCCTGAACGAGGGTCTGGCGCTGATCTTTGGCGAGGGGCAGGAGCCTTTCGTGCCCACCCCCGCGTTTACGGAAGTGTTCGGGCAGATCCCGGCGATCCGGGATGTAAGCTTCCATGTCTCCAACGTGGACGCGCTGTTCGAGAACGTGATGGAGACGGTGGACGGTCTGTGGTTTATGGACTATGAGTGGGTATTTGAATTCCCGGTGCCGGTTGGCTATCTGCGGTACCGGAATCTGTACTATTTCTTTGAGCGGTTCAAGGATGCCTTCGGCTGGAACGACGTTCTGGGCTTTCTGGAACAGTTTTCCATCACAAAGGAGCAGGCAGAGATTTACCGGGCCATGGAGGAATCGTTTCAGATCTACGCCCATGGAGACGGCAGCCAGGATTATCTTCAGCAGTACCGGCAGAAGGTCACGACGTTTGCCGAACTGAAGGAAGAGGAGCAGGAGCTTTTCCGTGCCAGAGAGCGGATCCTGGCCCTTCAGGAGGAAGTGGAGGATAAGAACCTGGAGATCCGTAAGCGGAACGAGACCCAGCGCCTTTCCAATAACCACATCGCGAACCTGGAAGCGATCATCCGCGACCTGCGCCGGGAAGTGGATGAGATGGGAAAGCTTTTAACCTATTTAAACCGCCACGAGGCCATCGTCTTTAAGGTGTGGCGCAAGATCAAGGGCGCGGTCAGCCGCCGCTTTCCCGCGGGGACCAGGCGGCGCAAGGTCCTGGAGTACGGACTCCATACGCTCCGCCATCCCGTCCGCTACGGCCGCCTTTACGCGACCCGGGAGGGACGGAACCGGATCGCCGGAGACTTTGCCATCGGGAGCAGTTATTTTGAACACGGGCGGCTGGTATTCCCCAAAGATCCGGTGAAGGAGCCGGTGGTATCCATCGTGATTCCGGTGTATAATCAGATCCATTATACTTACGCCTGTCTCCTTTCCATCCTGGAGCATACAAAAGACGTATCCTATGAGGTCATCATCGCCGACGACGTGTCCACGGACGCCACAAAGGAGCTGGGAAAATACACGGAGAATCTGGTGATCTGCCGCAACAGCGTAAACCAGGGCTTCCTGCGCAACTGCAACCAGGCGGCCATGAGCGCCAGGGGCAAGTACATCATGTTCTTAAATAACGACACCCAGGTGACGGAAGGGTGGCTCAGCTCACTGGTAAATCTGATCGAGTCCGATCCCACGATCGGCATGGTGGGTTCCAAGCTTGTGTATCCCGACGGGCGGCTACAGGAGGCGGGAGGCATCATCTGGAGCGACGGCTCCGGGTGGAACTACGGCCGTCTGGATGACCCGGACAAGGCGGAATATAATTATGTGAAGGACGTGGACTATATTTCCGGGGCGGCGATCCTCCTAAGCGTCAGGCTGTGGAAGCAGCTGGGCGGCTTTGACGTGCGCTTCGCCCCGGCTTACTGCGAGGACTCGGACCTGGCGTTCCAGGTGCGAAAGGCCGGCTACCGGGTGGTGTACCAGCCGCTTTCCCGTGTGATCCATTTTGAGGGCATTTCCAACGGCACAGACGTAAACGGCGAAGGATTAAAGCGCTACCAGGTGGAAAACAGCCGGAAGTTAAAGGAAAAGTGGGCGGATGAGTTTAAGAAGCAGTGCGTGAATACCGGAAACCCCAACCCGTTCCGGGCAAGGGAGCGGAGCATGGGAAAGCCCATCATCCTGGTGGTGGACCATTATGTGCCCACGTATGACAGGGATGCCGGCTCCAGGACCACCTTCCAGTATCTGAAGATGTTCCTGAAAAAGGGATATGTGGTGAAATTCCTGGGTGATAATTTCCTCCATGAGGAGCCGTATTCCACCACGCTCCAGCAGATGGGCATTGAGATCCTTTACGGTGAGGAGTACCAGACGAAGATCTGGGACTGGATCAGGAAAAACGGCAGCGAGATCGCCTTTGCCTACTTAAACCGGCCCCATATTGCCGGAAAGTATGTGGATTTTATCCGGGACAATACCAATATCAAGATTATTTACTATGGACATGACCTGCATTTTCTGCGGGAATTCCGGGAGTACGAGCTGACCGGCGACTTAAAGAAAAAGCGGGAGTCGGACTACTGGCGTTCCATCGAGCTGGCCATGATGGGGAAAGCGGCGGTGTCCTACTATCCTTCCCAGGTGGAGGTGGATGCCATCCACCGGATCGACGCGACGATCCCGGTAAAGGCCATCACGGCCTATGTATATGAACACTTCCTCGAGGATCTGCAGACGGATTTTTCCCGGCGGGAAGGGCTTCTCTTCGTGGGGGGCTTTGCCCATCCGCCGAACGCGGACGGCGTTCTCTGGTTTGCAAAAGAGATCTTCCCCCTGATCCGCGAAAAGCTTCCCGATGTGGTCTTTTACGTGGTTGGATCCAGGGTGACGGAGGAGATCCGGGCGCTGGAAGCAGAGGAAAACGGCATTGTCGTGAAGGGCTTCGTTTCCGATGAGGAGCTCTTGCGCCTGTACGCCGGATGCCGGATGGTGGTGGTCCCCCTCCGCTATGGCGCGGGTGTAAAGGGCAAGGTGGTGGAGGCCATCTATAACGGCGCACCCATCGTTACCACTTCCGTAGGCGCAGAGGGGATTCCCGGCGTGGAGGACGTGCTGTGCATAGCCGACGATCCGGCGGATTTCGCCGAACAGACGGCGGCGCTTTATACGGATACGGCGGCGCTGCGCCGGATGTGTGAACAGACACAGGCGTATATCCGTGCCCATTTCAGCGTGGACGGGGCATGGAAGGTGATCGAAGAGGATTTTGCCTGGGACGGCCGGACCGGACAGCCGGGATAGAAAGCCGGAAGGAAGGCGGCCGTAAAGACGCTGGACAGACAGTTTTTCGGCGGCAGGGAAACGATGGCAGACAGGAAAGGAGAGGGTGCGATGCAGGCGGTATTGCTGGCAGGCGGGCTGGGCACGCGGCTTAAAAGCGTGGTCAGCGACCGGCCCAAGCCCATGGCGCTGATTGAAGGAAAGCCCTTTATGGAGTATGTGGTTCACGAGCTTTCCCGCCACGGGATTACGGAGATCATTTTCGCCGTGGGGTACAAGGGTTCCATGGTGGAGGCGTATTTTGGCGATGGGAAACGGTTCGGCGTGACGGTTTCCTACGCTTACGAGGAGGAGCTTCTGGGAACGGCGGGGGCCATAAAGAATGCTGGCCGCATGATCACCGAGGACTTCTTCTATGTGCTGAACGCGGACACCTTTTACCAGATCGACTACGGCCGTCTCCTGACGATCTGCCGCAAGAAAGATCTGGAGATGGCCCTGGTGCTGCGCCGGGTGCCGGATGTGTCACGGTACGGACGGGCCGTCCTGGAGGACGGACGGCTGACGGCATTCAACGAAAAGACGAATGAGGCCGCAAGCGGCACGATCAACGGCGGCATTTATCTGATGAATCGCGATCTTCTTGCGCAGATCCCCGAGGGAAAGGTCTCGCTGGAGAACGAGATGATCCCCCGATGGCTTTCGGAGGGACGCCGGCTGGGCGGACTGGTAAATGACGGCTATTTCATCGACATCGGCATTCCGGAGGCGTATTTTCAGTTTCAGGAAGACGTAAGAAAAGGAGTTGTGACATGGTAATCAGAGGACGGGCGCCCCTGCGGGTGAGCTTCGGCGGCGGGGGGACGGATGTGGAGCCGTTCTGCGTCAATCAGGGCGGCGCCATCATTGGCAGCACCATCAACAAATATGCATACTGCTCCATCGTGCCCAGGGACGACGAGGAGATCATCGTCCATTCCCTGGACTTTGACATGACGGTCAAATACAACACCCGGGAAAATTACGTGTATGACGGAAAGCTGGATCTGGTCAAGGCGGCGCTGAAGGGCATGCGCATCCGGCAGGGATGCGAGGTGTATCTGCAGTGCGACGCCCCGCCGGGCTCGGGGCTTGGCACCTCTTCCACGGTGATGGTGGCCATGCTGGTGGCCATGGCCCGGTGGAAGGGTGTGGAGATGGATGCCTACCGGCTGGCGGATCTGGCCTATCAGGTGGAGCGGGAGGATCTTAAGATCGCCGGAGGCTACCAGGATCAGTACGCGGCCACCTTTGGCGGCTTTAACTTTATCGAGTTCCACGGACGAAACAACGTGGTGGTCAATCCCTTACGGATCAAGAAGGATATTATCCATGAGCTGCAGTACAACCTGCTTTTGTGCTACACGGGGAACATCCATGTTTCGGCCAACATCATCAAGGATCAGGTACAGAATTACGAAAAAAAGGACGGCTTCGAGGCCATGTGCGAGGTAAAGGCGCTGGCCTATGCCATGAAGGATGAACTGCTGAAAGGGAATCTGCACAGCTTCGGAAAGCTGTTAAATTACGGCTGGGAGAGCAAGAAGCGCATGAGCAGCAAGATCACCAATCCGCAGATCGACGCCCTCTATGATGAAGCCATGGCGGCAGGCGCCCTGGGCGGGAAGCTTCTGGGCGCGGGGGGCGGCGGTTACCTTCTCATGTACTGCCCCTATAATCTGCGCCATAAGGTGGCGGCCCGTCTGGAAGCGGCGGGCGGCCAGCTGACGGACTGGTGCTTCGAGCTGCGCGGCGCCCAGAGCTGGATCTCTGACGAAGACCGATGGGATTACAGCGCCGTGCGGGTGAAGACGCCGGAAAAGGAGTACGTGTTCGATGTGTGAGAAGGAAGGGCAAAAGAGGCAGAAGGCGGGCGGCGGGCCCGGGCGGCCGACGGTATTTCTGGACCGGGACGGGACGATCAATGAAGAAGTGCATTATCTTCACCGGCCGGAGGACCTGCGCCTCCTTCCCGGCGCGGCTGCGGCGATCCGCCTGTGGAACGAAAACGGCTTCCGCGTGGTGGTGGTGACGAACCAGGCCGGGGTGGCCAGAGGCTACTATACGGAAGCGGATGTGGAGAACCTTCATCGCTATCTGAACGCGGTGCTGGCCGGGGAAGGCGCAAAGATCGATGCCTTTTACTACTGCCCCCACCATCCGGTGCACGGCATCGGCCAGTACAGGATCCGCTGCCGCTGCCGGAAGCCAGGGACGGGGATGTTTGAGGCGGCGCAGCGGGACTGCCCGGTGGACCGGGCGCGTTCGTATATGATCGGGGACAAATGGCTGGATACCCGGGCCGGAGCGGCCTTCGGCCTGCATACGGTCCTGGTGGGGACCGGCTACGGGGCGGCGCTTTATCAGGAAATGCAGGAGGCAAAAAGCGGCCTGCCCGATGCCCACCCCATGGATTATTACGCAAAAGATCTTCTGGCGGCGGCCCGCTGGATCTTACAGAGAGAAGGAGGAGGAAATGAATCCGATGGATCATCTTGCGCTTCTGATCAGCCGGTATCCGGTCCTGGAGCCGGCGAAGGAAGCGGTTTTTCAGGCGTATTGCCTTTTGGAAACGTGCTATGAAAGCGGAGGGAAGCTTCTGATCGCGGGAAACGGCGGGAGCTGCGCGGACAGCGAGCATATCGTGGGCGAGCTGATGAAGGGCTTCTGCAACAAGCGGCCGGTGCCGGAGGGGTTTGCCCGGAAGCTTATGGAAGCGGATGAGGAGAGGGGAAAGGAGCTGGCAGCTAAACTCCAGCAGGGGCTTCCGGCCATCGCCCTCACCGGTCACACGGCGTTGTCCACGGCGTATTTAAACGATGTGGATGGGCGTCTGACCGTCGCCCAGCAGCTGTACGGCTACGGCAGGACGGGCGATGTGTTTCTGGGGATCTCCACGTCGGGAAACGCGGAAAACATCCTCTACGCGGCGGCGGCTGCCCGGGCGATGGAGATCCCGGTGATCGCCCTGACAGGAAAGGATGGCGGGCGGCTGGCGGCGGCAGCGGACGCGGCGATCATTGTGCCGGAGCAGGAGACCTACCGGATCCAGGAGCTGCATCTGCCGGTCTACCACACGTTATGCCTGATGCTTGAGGAACGGTTCTTCGGCTGATCCGGCGACGACCATGGAGGAAAGGAACAAAAGGGTGAGCGGGCGAAAGGTTTACATTGACATGGCGAAAGGGGTCGCCATCCTTCTGGTGATCCTGGGGCATATGAACCGCTATTTTGATTACGGGGGAAAGTTGAATCAGCTGGTGTACAGTATTCAGCTTCCCGTTTTTCTTCTGGTGGGCGGCTACCTGCTGCGGATCAAGGAAGGAGAGAGCGTACTGCAGTTTGTCTCCGGGAAGTTCTACCGGCTGATCCAGCCGTATTTTTTCTTTGCCTTCTTTTCGATCCTGTATGCGTGGCCGGAGAACGCGGCGGAATACTGCACGTATCTTTCGGGCATGTTGTGGGGGATCGGCATCAACAATTATCTGCCGAATCTCCCCCTCTGGTTTCTGCCCATGTTTTTTGTGGCCAACTGTTTGTTTTATCTGGTGCTTCGCGTCAGCCGTCTGGGAAAGAACGGCCGGCAGCAGCTTGCGCTGGAAGCGGTCATGACGGTGCTGATCGTGGCGGCGGGCTGGAGGATAAAGGAGACGGCGGATCGGATGCCCTGGGGCTTTGAACTGGCGATGATCCTTCAGGGGTTTTTCTTTGCCGGGCATCAGTGGCGGCTCTGGGAGGAGCGAGTCCTTGCCGGCGGGAAGCTGCCGGACCGGTGGAAAAAGATCCTGGCGGCGATGGCGGTCCCGGCGGCAGCGGTGTGGCTGTTCTGCGTAAAGCAGAACGGCCGCGTGGATATTAACGGCGCGTGGTTTGGCAACGCCGGACTCTGGAGTTTTTATCTGGCCGCGTTTGCCGGCTGCTATCTGGTGATGCTTTTTTGTGCCCTGGCCAGCCGGGTGCGTCCACTGGCATGGGTGCTTTCCCTGTACGGCGTCAACAGCATGGTCATTATGGCGGTGCATGTGCCCGTGCTGATCTGGCTGGACGGCGTCGTGACGCCGCTGATGCCGCAGATCATCAAGGCGAACCACATGACCAAAAATCTGATCGGCGTTTCTTACCATTTCACGGTGATCGCGCTGTTAAGTCTCTTTGTGGCGCTTCTTTTGCGCCGTCCGGCCGGACGCGGCCGGGAATCGGAAAAGGAGAAATGAACATGACGAAGGAACTGCATACGTTTGCGATCTGCGCATATAACGATTCCCCCTACCTGGAGGCATGCATCCGCTCGGCGGTCGGGCAGAGCGTTCCTACGCAGGTGATCCTCTGCACCTCTACGCCCAGTCCCTACATCCGGCGGCTGGCCGGTCAGTACCACATCCCGGTTTTTGTGCGCGAAGGGGAGAGCGGGATCCAGGAGGACTGGAACTTTGCCTTCGCAAAGGCAGATTCCCGCTATGTGACCATCGCCCACCAGGACGATATGTATGGGCGCAATTACGTCAGGACATTGCTGAAGTATGTCCGCCGATTCGATGATATCAGCCTGTTTACGACGGACTATGTGACCGTACGGCAGCATCATCTCGAACCCGGCGAGCGGCTGACGCTGGTAAAGAAGATCCTGCGCCTCCCCTTGCGGATCCCTTATCTGAATCATCTGCGGCCGGTGAAAATGTCTGCGCTGCTCTTCGGGAATTCGATCTGCTGTCCCGCATGCACGTACAACAAGGCGATGCTGGGGGAGCCGCTGTTTCATTCCTCCTGTCAGTTTGCCCTTGACTGGGATACCCTGATCGACCTGGCCATGCGGCCGGGACGCTTTATCTGCGCGGAGGAACCGCTGATGTTCCATCGTCTTCATCCGGAGGCGGCGACCAATGCCTGTATGAGGGACTCACGCCGCGATGCAGAGGAGCTGGCGATGTTTGAACGGCTCTGGCCGAAGCCCGCAGCCAGATTCCTGATGCGGTTTTACCGGGGAGCTTACGCTTCCTATCAAGAGGATGGAATGGAGAGGAAAGATGGATGAGAGTACGGGAAGCCGCCGCTGCGGTCCGGCTTTTTGGATCTTCTGCCTGTTTTCGGCAGGACTGGTGGCAGTGGGGGCGTTTTCGCTGACCAGTAAGTGGAGCTTGGGGCAGAAGCTGTTTGGCATGGAAGGCCTGAAGATGGTTTTGGAGACCGGCGTGTTCTTTCTCTGGGCGGCGGCATTTTCTGTGGGATACAGCCAGGGCAGGATCACCGCCGGGATCTCGGGAACGGGATTGCTGGCGGAGATCCTGGCCGGCGCCTGGCTCCATCAGATCTTTCTGCCTCTTTTGGTGTCGGGCTTATGGTTTATGCTGCTGCTCCTTTTCGGGGATACCATAAGGCGGGCGGCAGAAAAGGCGGCAGGAGCAGTGCCTGACGGCGCTGACGGTGCCGCCGCGGGACGCCTCTGGCGGCTGTGCGCGGCATTCCTTCTGGGAAGCGGCGCGTGGATCAGCCTGGTCTGCCTGTTTTCTGCTTTCGGGATCGGCGGGCTGCTGCGGATCCGGCTCCTGGCGGCGTGCGTGGCGCTGCTTGTCCTCCTGACGAACCGGAAGAGGCTCTTAAGGCGAGCTGTTGCGGTGAACCGATGGCTCAGGGAAAATCCGGCCATGGGCCGTGCGTCTGCCCGGAGCGGGAACGGGGAGGCGGGCGCATGCGGGACGGGAAGAAACGTCCTGCCCGGTCTTCTTTTTGCGCTGATCCTGACCATGCTGTTTATCCAGCTAGCCAGGATGAACTTAAAGCCGGATTATGATTCACTCCATTACGGCCTCCGTTCGCAGTATATTCTGGATACCGGCGGGGGAATCTATGAAGATCTGGGGAACATCAATCTGGTCTATACCTATCCAAAAGGCTACGAGATCCTGTCCTTTCCCCTGGCGGGAACGGTCACCTGGAGCTATCAGCTTTGCTTTAATCTGTGGCTTACGGTGTTTGTGCTGGTGCTGGCGGCGGGGATCGCGGCTCTTTCCGGGGGCGAGAAGCTCAGGTGTCTGGCGACGGCGGCGTTTGGTGCGCTGACCCCGGGCATTATGAATATGGCTATCACGGCAAAGAGCGATACGGCCACGCTGGCCTGCCAGCTGTGCATCCTGGCGTCAGCGGCCGGGATCCTGCTTTCCGGGAAGGCGCAGGAGAAGCGAAAGTGGTTTTTTGCCGCTCTCGGCGCGTGCCTGCTGAGTTTTTCCATGAAGCCCACCGCCCTGGTCTTCTCTCTGGTGCTGGCGGCGGCCTGCTGGTTTTTTCTGGCGGTTGGTTCGGGAAGGAGACGGAGAGAAAGCGTCCTCTCCGGCAGGAGAGAAAAGGCGGGGGCGGCGGCCTGGCTTACGGTCTCTGCGGCGATCCTTTTTGTCTGCGGCGGCGCCTGGCTGGGAACATGGGAACGTACGCTGCGGATGACCGGCGTGCCGGTGACCTCCGTATTCGTCTCGATCTGGAAGCTTCTTGGGTTTCAGGTCCGCTGGCCCTATGCTTTCCTGCCAGTCCCCGTTCAGGGCCTGACCATGGAGACAGGAGAAAGCCTGCGCTTTCTCCTGGGGAGGCTTTACGGCGTCCTGGCGGCGCCGGTCGGGGACGATATGGACCACGTGGTGATCGCCTGGGGCGGATGCCTTACGGCGGTGAGCCTTCTGGCCTGGCTTTTCTGGGGAAGAAAAAAAGAAGAGAAGGCGGAAGTGATCCGTCTGGTCCGCATGGCCGGCATCTGGATCGGCGTGGCCAGCCTGGCAAGCCTTTATCTGCTCTGGCAGGTGGACGGAAATTATTTCATGCTGTTTTATGCGCTTATGGCGCTGATCGGGCCTTACAGCCTGGAACAGGGGCTTGCCGCGGCCGGCCGGAGGGAGCGCGGGACGTTCGGGATCCTGGGGACGGGGTGCGTATTCTTCCTGACGGCGGTAACGTTGTGCACGAACTGGGCGGGAACGGACGGCTTTTCTCCGCTGCGCTGGAAGCATCTGGGCTTTTTCAACCATCAGGAGGCGGTTTATGAAAAAAGGTGTGAGGAGGGGGATCAGGCGATCTGGACCATCCTTTCCCAGGATCCGCGGACACGGGTGATCGCTTTCGGGGAGCATCCGGATGTCCTGTGGTTCCCCTGCAATGTACAGAGCTATTACGATGTGACCGGAAGCGGCGGGAACGTGTGCCTGGTAAAAACACTGGATAACTTTAAAGATTTCCTGCGGTTTGCCGGAACGGACTATATCTATGTCCAGGCAGGGTGGCTTGAGCAGGGGACGCGGGCTTATGACGTGGTCCGCTACCTGATCGAGGACGGGAGCCTGGCGGACATCCGTTATGAAAACGGCAACATGCTGGCCAGGGTGAACCTGGACGGGCAGCTTCCGGTCGATCCGGAGGCGGCTGCGGAGGAATTTTACCGTGTCAATGGTAAAGTCCGCTGACGCGGCATCCGCCAGCCTGGCAGCAGGGGACAAAACGGCGGTTTGCCCCACCATCATCATAGAAGGAGGCGGAAATATTGAGACCACTTTCGAATGAGACGGCAGAGCAGAGGCTGCAGATACGGGATGACATCATCGCGGCGGCGCTTCTGATCGGATTTGCGTTTTTTATCAACCGGGGGATCGAGATCAAAGGGCTGTATATGGATGATCTGTATCTGTGGTCCTGTTACGGCGAGCAGTCGTTTATGGAATATGTTTTCCCCCTGGGAAGCACCCGGTTCCGCTTCCTGTACTATCTGGCGGCATGGCTGGAACTGGCGGTGGTCGGGACGCACATTACCTGGGTGGTTCCGGTCAACATCCTGCTGAACGGATCGCTGGCCTTTTTCCTGTATTATCTGGGACGGCGGCTTTCCGGGCGGAATCTGCCGGGTTTTTTCGTGGGGATCCTGTTTTTGCTGTCCAGGATGGCCTATTACCAGATCGGCCAGATGTACGGCCTGATGGAAACCATGGCGCTCTGGATGGCCGTGGGGATCTTATGGTGCCTGTATGTTTACCTGAATGACCAGAAGGAGCGGAGCGGACACTTTTATGCCGCCTGCTGGCTGTATTTTGGCGTCTGCTTTGTCCATGAACGCTACATGGCCCTGCTGCCGCTTTTCTATCTGGTCCTGCTTTTGCGGCGGCGTTTCCGGCTCCGGGAGTGGATACATCCCACGATCCTGTTTGCGGCGGTGCAGCTCATCCGTCTGCTCACCATCGGGACGCTGTCGCCGGCAGGTACCGGGGGGACCCAGGTGGCGAACACATTTTCCCTGGCGCAGGCCATACGCTTTGCCTTAAGCCAGGTGGCGTATATCTTCGGCATCAACGCGGGGCCGGAGTATTTAAACGGCCTGACCTGGACGGATACGCCGCGCTCGGTCAAGTTTTTCGTGTACGGCGCGGATGCCGTGCTCTTTGCCTTCGTGATCGCTTTCCTGGCGGTGGTGATCCGGGACAGGGAGAGACGGAAAAGCTGCTTATCGAACCTGGCACTGTTCCTGGTCTTTATTGCCCTGTGTATCGGTTCGTCCAGCGTGACGGTCCGGGTGGAAATGCGCTGGGTGTACGTCTCTTATGCCGCCGCGCTTTTGTTCCTTTCCTATATCTGCGGCGTCCTCGCGCCGGGGGAAAAAAGGGAGGAAGAACCATTTATGCCGTTTAGGCGTTTCGGGCCGGGGGAAGGAAAAAAGGCCGGGAGGGCGGCGCAGCTTCAGGCGGCGGCAGACAGTGCCGAGGCAAATTTCCGGGCCCAGCATTCTCCGGCGCCGGCACCGAGGCAGGAGAAGAGGAGAGGAACGGCGCTGCTTTGCTGTGCGGGCTTTCTTTTCTATCTTCTGCTGATGGTTCCGGTGGAAAGCTTCTTTCGGGATCATTATGAGAACCTGTATCTCTGGCCGAACCAGATGCGCTACAATTCGCTGGCCGAGGAGACCTATGGCCGCTACGGCGATGGGATCTTCGGAAAGACCATTTACATTCTCGGCAACCGCTACGAGATGAGCGAGTTTACGGCGGAGACCTTTTTTAAGGTGTTTGACCCGGAGCGCAAGGCTGAGGGCACCACCGTGCAGCATATTGAGAGCATCGCCGAGATCGGCCTGGTGACGGATCAGATGCTGGTGCTTCGTGAAGATCCGGAGAACAACGGCTTCCAGGATATCACCCGGTTTGTGCGCGATCTTAAGCTGGATGTGGAGTATGGACTCTACGATGACGGATGGCTGGATGAGGAAAGCCGCTTTCATGTGCTTGCCGGGCAGACCGGGATCGTTTCCTTTACATTCATGTATCCGGGTGTGCTTTCCGGCGGGGAGGAGACGGAGATTTATGTAGACGGCGAGCTGTACCAGACCATCCCCGTAACGGCGAGCGTGTATGAAACCGAGATCCGGGCGGAGGCCGGTCAGATCCTGGATATCCGGATTGAAAATAACTTCTATATGCAGAACGCGCAGGAACAGCGGGGAGAAACCCGGCTGGCTACGCTGGTGGAGATCACGGCGGATTAAGCGGATCGCCGCCGGTGTGTTCTGCCGGATACTTTGCGATGCGGCGCGGGGCGGAAAACCTGCCGCCGCAAGCCACGAAAAAGAGGGAAATTGCCATGCAGACAGAGAAGCTTAACCGGCGGGACGGGTGGTTATGGTACCTGGTTCCCGTCCTGGGCACCGTATTTTATATCTGGTACATTCTGGCGGCTACGGAGGACGTGGTCTATACGGACTATATTCGGCTGATCAACAGTTATCTCCCCGATGTCTGGGACCCGAAAAAGTTTTTCGTGGCGGATATCTTTACCCGGATGCCGGTGAATTACCTGGAGAGGATCATCAATGTGGTGTTTTTTCGTTATTCCACTACCTTTGAGATGGTGCTCGGGGCTTTGTGCACAGGGGCGGCGGCCCTGGTGCTGAGCGCTTACTGCCGCCGGCGGCGCATCGGGATCTTCTGGTACGCCGTCCTGATGGCCGTCTTTTTCAGCTTGAATAAATGGGAGATGATCACAAACGGGACCGGCTGGTGCCATTTCCTGGCTTTTGCCGGATTTTACCTGCACTTTTTCCTCTGGGACCGGGTCTGGGAGCGGCAGAACGGCGCAGGACTGCTTCAGGAAGAGACGGCCCGTCAGGATACCCGCGACCGGCGCATGTTAAAGATCCTGCCCTGGCTGCTCATTTTGGGGACCGGGGGCGCTTACGGTGCGGCCTACGCGGCGATCCTGATCCTGACTTACGGTTTCTGCTTTGTTCTGGACAAAAAGAGAAAAGGCCGGCCGGATTACCGGCACCTGGTTTACGGGGCGCATGTCCTTGTGCCGATGCTTCTCTATCTGATCAGCAACGCGTTTGCGGAGACGGAGTATGCGGGGACGACGGGACGGAGCATCGCCCAGGTGCTGGCGGATAACTGGATCCTGTTCCCCAAGTTCCTGGTAAAAAGCCTTGCCACCCTGGTGATCGGGGATGAGCCTCTGACGGAGCTGCTGACGAACCTTGACCGGGGGATGGCGCTCTGCTACCTCCTGGGGATTCTGGTGTTTGCCGGGTATCTGCTGGCTCTCCGGGCGCAGTTTTCCCGCCGCCTTTACCAGACATCCATTTTTCCGCTGATGCTCATCTTCTGGGGCGGCTGCAATCACCTTCTGGTGCTGGCGGCCCGCTGGATCTTTGAAAACAGCGATTACGGCATGTCTTCCCGCTATGCCCTCCAGTACCAGGCAGGCATCCTGGGCATTATCCTGACCTTCGGCCTGCTTCGCAGGGCCGGGAAGAAGGCGGCAAAAACGGATGCCCGGGCAGGACGCAAAGAAGCCGCGCTGCGCGTGATGGCCGCGGCATTCGCCCTGATCATCCTGGCGGGGAATTTGTACACGACCGCGATGGAGATAAAAAAGGCGCCGAACCGGAAAGCGTATGCCCGCAGCGTGCGGGAGATCGCGCTGCATTACCGGGAAGCGTCGGATGATGAGCTGGAGACCTGGATGCAGTATCGCCACGGTCCGGAAAGGATCCGCAGCGCCCTGGCCATATTGGAAGAACAGAAATGGAATATATTCGGAGGAGAAGATTGATGAAAGTTGTATTGCTTGCCGGAGGCTTCGGCACCAGGATCAGTGAAGAGAGCCATCTGCGGCCCAAGCCCATGATCGAGATCGGAGAAAAGCCCATCCTCTGGCATATCATGAAGTATTATTCCCAGTATGGGTTCCATGAATTCGTGATCTGCCTGGGCTATAAGCAATATGTGGTGAAGGAATTTTTTGCGGATTATTTCCTTCACATGTCCGATGTGACCTTCGATCTGGCTAATAATCAGATGGAAGTGCACAATAACTATTCCGAACCATGGAAGGTGACCCTGGTGGATACCGGTTTAAATACCATGACCGGCGGCCGGGTGAAGCGCATCCGTCCTTATGTGGGGGATGGTCCCTTTATGCTGACCTACGGCGACGGCCTGGCGGATGTGGATCTGACGAAACTGGAGGCGTTCCACCGGCAGCATGGCCGGATTGCCACCATCACGGCGGTGAATGTGGGGCAGCGCTTCGGCGTCCTTGATGTTCAGGGGGATGGCCGTATCCAGGCGTTCAGGGAAAAGCATGACCGGGACGGCGCCCTGATCAACGGCGGGTTCATGGTAATGAATCCGCAGATCTTTGATTATATCGACGGGGACGATACGGTGCTGGAGAAAGCGCCGTTAGAAAATCTGGCCCGGGACGGCGAGCTGATGGCCTTTGCCCACGATGGATTCTGGAAATGCATGGATACCCAGCGGGACAAGCTGCAGCTGGAGGCCATGTGGCAGTCGGGGCAGGCCCCCTGGAAAATCTGGTAGGAGGAGCGTATGCGAGGACTTTCCATGGAAGAATTAAGCAGATTTTATCATGGCCGGCCGGTCCTGGTGACGGGACATACTGGGTTTAAGGGTTCCTGGCTCTGCCGGATCCTGACTCTGGCCGGGGCGCGGGTGACCGGCTATGCCCTGAAGCCGCCCACCGATCCCAGCCTTTTTGCCGCAGCCGGCCTGGCGGAGACGATGCGCTCGATAGAAGGCGATATTCGCAGCCTGGACGATTTGCTGGCGGCATTTTCGGCGGCGCGGCCGGAAATCGTCTTTCACCTGGCGGCGCAGCCCATTGTCCGGGATGCCTACCGGGATCCCCTGTATACCTATGAGACCAATGTCATGGGCACCGTCCATGTGTTGGAGTGCATCCGGCGCACCGGTACGGTAAAGTCGTTCTTAAATGTGACGACCGATAAGGTTTATGAGAACCGGGAGTGGGAGTACGGTTACCGGGAGTGCGATCCTCTGGACGGATACGATCCCTACTCCAACAGCAAATCCTGCTCGGAGCTGGTGACCGGAAGCTATCGTAAGTCGTTCTTTTCTGATGATTCCTGCGCTATCTCTACGGCCAGGGCGGGAAACGTGATCGGCGGCGGCGACTTTGCCCGTGACCGGATCATTCCCGACTGCGTCCGGGCCGCTGCGCAGGCGCAGGAGATCGTGGTCCGCAATCCCTGTTCGACCCGGCCCTATCAGCATGTGCTGGAGCCGCTGGGGGCGTACCTGACCATCGCCATGCGCCAGTTTCAGGATCCGTCCGCTGCCGGCTGCTATAATGTGGGGCCCGATGACTGCGACTGCGTGACCACAGGGGAGCTTGCGGATATGTTCTGCGCGGCCTGGGGGCAGGGACTTCGCTGGGTGAACCGCAGCGACGGCGGCCCTCATGAGGCTTCTTTCCTGAAGCTGGACTGTTCCCGGATCAAAAAGACGTTCGGCTGGCGCCCGAGGTATCACGTAAAGGAAGCGGTGGAAAAGACCGTAGAGTGGTCCAGGGCTTATCTGGACGGCAAGGATATGCGGGAAGAGATGGACCGGCAGATCCGGGAGTATTTTGACCGGATCTGATGAGGGACGGCAGCCTGCATCCGGCGTCGGACCGACGCCGCCGGTTCCGGACAGGAAAAAAGAGCAGGCAGAAAGAACGAGGAAAAGAGCATGTTTGAAAATAAGACGGAAGCGCAGGCCCGCCGGGAGATCCTTGATCTGGTGGCGGCGTACTGCGATACCTTTCACAATAAAAAAGAACCCTTTCGCGAGGGGCAGAGGATCCCTTACGCTTCCCGCGTTTACGACCGCCGGGAGATGGTCAATCTGGTGGATTCTTCTCTGGAGTTCTGGCTGACTTCCGGCCGCTACACCGATGAATTTGAGAAAAAGCTGGCAGAATACCTTGGCGTACGCTACTGTTCGCTGGTAAATTCCGGCTCTTCGGCGAACCTGATCGCGTTTATGGCCCTGACCTCGCCGCTTTTGGGCGAGCGGCAGATCAGGCGGGGCGATGAGGTGATCACCGTGGCGGCCGGTTTTCCGACCACGGTGACTCCGGTGATCCAGTACGGTGCGGTACCGGTTTTTGTGGATGTGACGATCCCGCAGTACAATATCGATGTGACGATGCTTAAGGAGGCCCTTTCGCCGAGGACAAAGGCGGTGATGATCGCCCATACCCTGGGCAATCCCTTCGACCTGAAGGCGGTAAAAACATTCTGCGATGCGCATGGCCTGTGGCTGGTTGAGGACAACTGCGATGCACTGGGAAGCCGCTATACCATGGACGGTGTGACGCGCCTTACCGGAACCATCGGCGATATCGGGACATCCAGCTTTTATCCGCCGCACCATATGACCATGGGGGAGGGGGGAGCGGTTTACACGGACGATCCCCGGCTAAATCAGATCATCCGCTCTTTCCGCGACTGGGGCCGCGACTGTGTCTGCCCGTCCGGCCGGGATAATCTCTGCGGCCATCGGTTTGACCGGCAGTACGGAGAACTTCCGCTGGGCTACGACCATAAGTATGTCTATTCGCATTTTGGCTACAACCTGAAGGCGACGGATATGCAGGCAGCCATCGGCTGCGCGCAGCTGGAGAAATTCCCCTCCTTTGTCGAGCGCCGCCGCCGTCATTTCGACCTTTTAAAGAGCGGACTTTCCGGCACGGAGGATAAGCTGATCTTTCCGGAAGCCTGTGAGAATTCCATTCCCAGTTGGTTCGGCTTCCCTCTCACCTGCCGGGAGGGCGTGGACCGGAACGAGGTGGTGCGGTACGTGGAAGAAAAGGGCGTGCAGACCAGGATGCTCTTTGCCGGGAACCTGACCAGGCATCCCTGCTTTGACCAGCTTCGCCGGGAAAAGAAGGGCTATCGGATCGTGGGCGACCTTTCCGTGACCGACCGGATCATGAAGGATACTTTCTGGGTAGGGGTATATCCGGGAATGACCGACGAGATGATCGGCTACATGGCCCGGGTGATCCGTGAGGCGTGCGGTTAAAGGAAGCGCCGGAGGCGTATAAAGCAGGAGATGAACAAAGAATATGTATGATATGACGGAGGTCCATAAGGCGAATCTGGCGGTGTTAAAAGAGATCGACCGGATCTGCAGGAAACACCAGCTGGCCTATCTTCTGGACGCGGGGACTCTCCTTGGCGCGGTCCGCCATCAGGGCTTTATCCCATGGGACGATGATGCGGATGTGGCGATGACCCGGGAAAATTTTGACGCGTTTTTAAAGGCGGCGCCCGGAGAGCTTCCAAAAGAGATGGAGATGGTGCTGCCGGGTCAGTTTCACGGGGGCCGGGGCTTTTACGATTTTACGCCCAGGATCATCTACAAGAATAGCCGGACGCACGCAGAGGATGAGGAGATGGCTTTTTACGACGGAAAGCTGAATCATCTTTGGGTGGATATTTTTGTCCTGGACGGGCTGCCGGACAGCCGTCTGGGGGCGGCTGCCGCCAAGGGGCTGCAGACGGTCATTTACGGCCTTGCCATGGGCCATCGCTTCCGGCTTGACTATGAAAAATATCCGCCGGCGCAGCGTCTGGCCGTGCGGATCCTGGCCGGCACGGGACGCCTGCTGCCGCTTCCCTGGATCATGCGGCTGCAGCGGGCCTGCGCGAAGATGACGCGAACGAAAAAGACGGAGCGGCTTTACTACAGCAATTACCAGCCAGACTATCTGTATGTCACGCTGAAACGGCAGTGGAGTGAAGAGACCGAGGATCTTCCCTTTGAGGACACGGTGCTGATGTGTCCGGCCGGCTGGCACGAGGTACTGACCCTGGTTTACGGCGACTACCGGAAGCTGCCGCCTAAGGAGGAGCGAAAGCCTTCCCACTCCACAGTGGAGATCCAGGTGTTTTCCGGCGGCAGTTAAGGCGATACGCCGCGTGTAAGAAAACTGAGGGCGAAAAGAGGAGCAGACAGACGATGAATCAGGAGATCAAACCGGAAAAAGCCCGGGAACGGGCGGGGCAGAGCGCAAAGCCCCCCCTGCTTTCTGTGGTGGTTTCCGTGTATAATGAAGAGCAGGCGCTGGAAGCGTTTTACCGGGCTGCCGTCGCTGTGTTGAGGGAGTTGTCCTGGGACTATGAACTGATTTTTGTCAATGACGGCAGCACGGACGCGAGCCTTTCGATCCTGTGCGGCCTGGCCGCGGGCGATGACCGGGTGAAGGTGATCTGCTTTTCCCGGAATTTCGGCCATGAGGCCGCCATGATCGCCGGACTGGACTATAGCCGGGGGGATGGTGTCGTCTGCATGGATGCTGATCTGCAGCATCCGCCGGAATGCCTGCGGGAGATTGCCCGGGCTTTCACGGAAGGGTATCAGGTGGTCAGTATGGTGAGGACCAGAAACCGTGACGCAGGGATGATCAAAAACATGACCTCAGCCCTCTTCTACCGGCTGCTCAATGCCATTTCCGACGTGCATTTCGAACCGAACGCGTCGGATTTCTTCGCAGTGGACAGGCAGGTGTCGCAGGTCCTGAAGGGAAGCTACCGGGAGCGGGTGCGTTTTCTGCGGGGCTACGTACAGAATGTGGGCTTTAAGACGATCCGCCTTTTTTATGAAGCGGGGCCTCGCGTGGCGGGCGAAAGCAAATACAGCTTAAAAAAGCTTCTGAGTTTTTCCATTAACACGATCCTGTGTTTTTCCAACATGCCGCTTAAGCTGGGGATCTATGCCGGCATGTTTTCCGCCCTTCTGGGCGTGGCGGTCATGGTATATACCCTTCTGACCAGGAACGGAGCGCCAAGCGGTTACTCCACCATCGTGGTGCTGATCTGCTTTATGTTCGCCATGCTCTTTGTCATCGTGGGGATCATCGGAGAATACATCGCCGTACTCTTTACGGAGCTGAAGGACCGGCCCATCTATATCGTGGCGGAGACGTGGAATATGGAAGAAGATCCGAGAAACATTCAGAAAATTAAGGAATGAAACAAAAATATATACAAAACTAGTGTTCAAACAGAAGAAATTTAAGCAAATTTAATGTTTTATCTATTGTAATCTAAAATAAAATGAAGTATACTATAATTGCTTTAGGGAGGTTTGGCAACTTAAAGTAAGAACCCGTGGACGTATGGTGCGAAGGAGTGAGGCATGTGTTAGCGAAACAGATCAATGTTACGGCTCGCTCTGCCCGTCCATTGCCGATTTCCTATATTATTCGAATGGCACAGCAGTTTTCCTGCGACGTGTATATTCAGGGTATGGGCGTGCGGATTAACGCCAAAGATTATAATGAGATGAAACGCGATTGGAATCCGCAGGGCAGTCGTCTGATATTCTATCTGAATGGGGCAGATGAAGTAGCAGCTGGTGACAAATTGAAAAAAGCATTGGAAAATTAGAGTGCATGCGAACGGGGCTGTCGGAAAGGACAGCCCTTTTTGCGTGCCGCGGCGTCAGACCGCGTCTTCTTTTTGCCCGCTTTTCCGGGCCCCCATTTCTTCCAGGTACTTCCTGCCATCCTTAAAAAAGCTTGCCACGATCGTGATGATAATGAAGCCGATGGGAAAGGCGGCGATGATGGACACAGTCTGCAGGTTGGACATGGAGCTGTCGTTAAAGAGCAGCGCGATGGGAAAAAGCATCAGGAGCACGGCCCAGAAAAGCTTCACCCGCTGGTCGGGCTCTTGTGCCTCCTTTAATTCCCGGTAGGAATAGGATGCGGCAACCAGCGTCAGCGCGTCGAAGGTCGTGGCGTAAAAGGCGATCATAGTCAGTGCCAGCAGCACCAGGCCGATGCCGGTCAGGGGAAGCGTATCAAAGATGGTCAGGATGCTCTGGTAAAGATCCTGGCTTTTTTCGTAGGCGGAAAGGAGATCCACCTTTCCGGACACCTGCAGCCCCAGACCGTAATTCCCCAGGATGATAAAGGAAGTAAAGGTTCCGGACAGTCCCCAGAAGTATCCGCCCAGGATGGTCTGGCGGACGGTGCGTCCCCGGCTGATGGAGCCGATGAAAAAGGGGGTAGCCACGCACCACACCATCCAGTAGGCCCAGTAAAAGATGGTCCAGTTCTGCGGGAAGGAGGAGGTGCGGGCCGCGTCCGTCCAGGTGCTTAAGCCGATGAAGTTCTGCACCAGGTTCCCCACCGACGTGATTCCCGTCTCGATGATGAAGCGCGCCTGACCGCCGCCGATCAGCACATAGAGAAGGAGGGCAAAAAACAGGTAGGTGCAGGAGGCAGCCAGCTTGGCCACGCCCTTCATGCCGAAGATCACGGTGACGGTGTAGGTGATGCCGATGATCACCAGGATGGCGATAGTCAGAAAATGCGACTGCGTGATGCCGAACACCTGGCTGATCGCCAGGGAAAGCAGGGGGGTCGCCAGGGAGAAGGTGGTGGCTGTCCCAGCCAGCAGGGCGAATACGGCGATCAGGTCGATGATGCGTCCCGGGATGCCGTCCACATGCTTTCCAAGAAGCGGGCGGCAGGCCTCAGAATACTTCTGCTTGGTCTGCTTGCGTACATGAAGCATAAAGCCGAAGGCAACCGCCAGGAGCATGTAGAAGCTCCAGGGGATCGGCCCCCAGTGAAAAAGGGGATAGGTGGCGGCCCAGTCTGCCATCGATCCCATCTCGGAGATCCGGGGTTCATTGGCATAAAGCATCCATTCGCAGAGGGAATAAAACACGATATCTGCGGCCAGGCCGGCGGTGAACATCATCGAACCCCACTGGAATGGGGTGTAGTCCGGTTTTTCGGCTCCGCCAAGCTTGATGGATCCATAGCGGGAAAAGGCGATATACAGGGAGAGGAGGAATACGCCGAGGCCGATCACCAGATAGTAGCTTCCCAGCTGATCGCCCAGGAAGAACCGGATGGAACTTAAAACAGATGAGGAGCTTTCCGGATACATCAGAAACAGGATGCACAGGATGATGATCGCGGCCAGGGGGATCAGTGTGGTCACCCAGTCCAAACGTTTCCGAAGATCGCGAAAGGAAGCATCGGATGATGATTTCATAAGAGGACCTCCTTATTTGTGTTCAAAAAAAATAAAAATCAAATCATATTGAACATGATAGCATTGGCACCGGAAAAAAGCAAGTGGGCATTTGTGAAGATTTTCTGACATTTTTTCGAAACCACTATCCAAACAGAAAAGCTTTCGTTATAATAAGCTAATGCAAAATTGGATTGAGAGGAGCAGTAAGATGAAGAAGGAGATTCTTGCGGCTGCGGCGGTATGCGCTGTGCTTTTTTCCGCCGGATGCACGCAGAGCAATATTCTGAATCCGGACAACAGCCGCCCGGAGCCGGATTTTACAGTCGTGACGGATGTCGTCCTTGAATGGGGGCAGATCAGTGAGGATGTGCTCAGTTATTACGAGGGAATGGAGGGCGAGTACCCTGGCCTTTTGTATTTTAACTTCGCGCACAATGATGAGGAGAATCTGGTCACGGCACAGCTTTATGTGGACGACAGCGTGGATGGGGAGACGGCTGCTGCTTACGCCAGGGATCTGATCTGCTATATTAATGACGCGGTCTGCATGCAGAATCATTCCCTGGAGTATTCGACGGACGATTCGTACGGCAGCTTTTTTGATGATTACAGCTTTCAGGTGCAGGTGATCCCGGACGAGACCCTGGAGGATGAGAGTACGTGGCTGGTCAATATGACGGTTGAGGCCGGGACCAATGCTCCCATCGTGCCGGTGGACGCGGCAGACGGGGAATAACAGACGCGGGAAGAGTCTTAAGCGATGGGAACCGGAGCCGTGCGGCTGCGGACAGAAAGGTAGATAAGAATGAACAGATGGATTGACAGAATGAAAGGGTGGTGTGCCCTTGCGGTATGCGCGCTTCTGATCCCTCAGGGGTATGAAGCGGCGCGGCAGGCCGCCCTGGGCCAGCAGCCGGCGCAGGATGGCCGGGAGAGCGTGGCCGCAGACCAGTATGTGATCAGTAAGCAGAGTATCGGGGCCGGCAGTCTATTATCCGCCTTGAGCGAAACCGTCTCTGACGGCTCTGCTTCTCTTTTGCAGGCGCAGAGTACCGGCACGGCAGTGGTGGCCGGAACGGCGCCGGGGACGGAGATCTCTCCGGACGGCAGCAGCACGTCGACCCAGACGACCAGTTCCGGCGTCCGGGTGATCCATTCTTCCGGAAGTAACGGCAGTGATACGCAGGTGGGACCGGGGGCGGAGTATACGCCGGTATCTTCCGTTACCACGCCGATCACGGGGTATCTTGGCGGCTCGAAGATCAACCTTCTGGCGAATCAGACGGCCAGCCAGATGATGTCCGTGCTGGTGGAGACCAATCAGGGGAACCTGATCATGATCGACGGCGGACTGGAAGGCGACGCGGAGCACCTGATCGAAACGCTGAGCGCCAGAGGCGGCGTGGTGGACGCCTGGCTGATCACGCATCCGCATTCGGACCACATCGGCGCGCTGAATTATATCCTCAGCAATCCGGACTGCGGGATCACCGTGAATAATATCTACTATTCCTTCGCGGACATCAGCTGGTACCAGGAATATGAGTCCTACCGGGCGGATACCGTCCAGACCCTGATGGACACCCTTGCCACGGTACCGTCGGAGAATCTCCATGGCGATATTTACAAGGGGCAGGAGATCCAGGTGGACAATGTTACGATCACCGTGATGAACCTGCCGTACCTCTTTTCCAGTAATTCGATCAACAACAGCTCGGTAGCCTATATGCTGGACATCAACGGGAAGAAAGCGCTGTTTTTGGGCGATATGGGTGAAGAGGCGGGAAATCAGCTTCTGGCGGACAACTCTGCGGAGGCGCTGAAATGCGACATCGTTCAGATGTCGCATCATGGACAGTACGGCGTCAGCAAAACCTTCTACCAGACGGTTGAGCCGGAGATCTGCCTGTGGACATGCCCGCAGTGGCTCTGGGACAATGATAACGGGGGCGGCGTGGACTCCGGAAGCTGGTATACGGTGGAGACGCGGCGGTGGATGGCGGAGCTTGGCGTTCCCTATCACGTGTGCATCAAAGACGGGGACCAGGTGATCCAGTAGATCCGCGCTCTGCCGCCGCCCGGCGGCAGAGATTAAAAGTGATCGGTCACCGGAAGGCCGCTGTGATAGGAGTAGTTCCCCAGTTCATCCAGCAGGGTGGGAAAGACCGACTCATTCAGCCGGTCTTTTTCAATGGCCGCGTTCAGATAGTAGTAGACCATGCTGCATTTCCCCAGGCACTGGCGGAACAGCTGCGGGAAGGACGCGCTGCTGGCTTTGGAGCGGTCCCAGGGATTGACCCAGACCTGGTGGCCCGAATTCAGGCTTTTTCTGGGGTCTTCCACTTCATCCGTGATCAGCTTCTGGGAAGCCACAGGGTTTTTCAGAAAGATGGATTCGATGAAGGCGATCTTATGTTTCTTTCGTCCCATGGGGTCGGCCAGCGTGCGGCAGCCGAAGCGCAGGGCGAGGATGGAGCGGTGGACCATCCGCGCGGTGACCTGATAGTTATTCCGGTAGGTCAGCGGGTAATAGGTCTCATTGATGCAGTCGGCCAGAAAGCGGGAGATAAACTGGGTTTCCATGCCGTTCAGACAGATGGTGGCTGCCTGGTTGAACTGGGACGGCTTTTTCTTTTTATATTTTTTCAGAAGAAGGGCGTCCAGGTCATTTTCCAGGAGAGCGTGGAGGCCGTGGGCCTGCATGGACGGGTTTTTCGGATCGTAGTGGATGCGGCCGTAGATAAACGGGTGGCAGATGTAATCCCCGATATAATGACAGAAAAATCCCGCCACGTACGCGAGACCCTGCTCCCTTTGCTGGCGCGACGGAATGGCCGCAAGCCGGTTGAGGCATACGGCGAAAAAGTCGTTGACATGGTGTTCGTGCATGTAGGCGCCCACATTGCGGTGATCGCGGTGGCGCAGGATGGGCAGATTGTAAAAGAACATGTCAGGGCCCTGGAGCCCCAGCTGGTAGAGCCATCGATATTTGGCGATGACAAATTTCAGCTGATTGAAGGGAAGGTCATTGTAGGCTTTTGTTCCCAAAATATAGTGAGTGGTAAAACCAGGCATGAAAGCACCTCTTTCTTTCGTCAGGATAAGGCCGCGGCGGAAACCGGGCCGAAAGACGCAGTTCCATCGTATCATATTTATCCCGGGATTTCAAAGACATTATGTGGCCCCTTCGGGCGCGCCGGCCGGATCGCGGAGACGGTGCGGCCGGCGCGGTTGCTTTTTTTTTCGAATCCTCGTATAATCGGGAAAAGAAAAAGCCGCGGATCCGCTGCGGCGCAAAGGAGATCGGAGGAAAAGTCTCATGAAAAGGCACAGTCAAAAGGACGGGAAATTGCTGATCATCATCAATGGCAAGGGCGGCGTAGGGAAAGACACCCTGTGCGGTTTCGCCGCAGCGCGCTACCCGGTGAGGAATGTTTCGTCCATTACCCCGATCAAAGCGATCGCCGCGGCGAACGGATGGAACGGGGAAAAGACGCCCGAAGCCAGGCGATTCCTCGCTGATCTTAAAGAGGCCTTTATCCGGTATAATGACCTGCCTACCCGCTATCTTCTGGAACAGTACCGGGAATTTCTCGCGGGCAGCGAGCGGATCATGTTCGCGCATATCCGCGAGACCGGAGAGATCGAGAAGCTGAAACGTCTGGTGGCCGGGCCATGCGTCACCCTCCTTGTGCGGCGCGGCAGCCAGGTGCCTGCCGCCTGGGGGAATCAGGCGGATGACGAGACTGAAGCCTACGATTATGACTATATTTATGAAAATGATCTTCCGCTTGAGCAGGCGGAGGCGGATTTTCTGACGTTCCTGGACGAGCGTCTGCTTTCCGGAAGCGTTAGCCGGCTGCGCGGCGGCTCCGGCCCGGCCGACGAAGAGGATGGAGCGCGTCAGGAGAAACCGGAAAACAGTGGCGTTTTCAGAACGGGTATGCTATAGTAGACCTAGCTGTGAGAGCAGACAGCGAAAACTTAACGATGTGGAAGGAGCTGGAAGAAATGAAGGATACTGCTTTGGTGATCATGGCTGCGGGCATTGGAAGCCGGTTTGGCGGGGGGATCAAGCAGCTGGCGCCGGTAGGGCCGAACGGAGAGATCATCATGGACTATTCCATCCATGACGCGCTTGAGGCCGGATTTAATAAAATCGTATTTATCATAAGGAAAGATCTGGAAAAAGATTTTAAAGAAGTCATCGGCAACCGCATTGAGAAGCTGGCGAAGGTGGAGTACGCGTACCAGGAGCTGGACGCGCTGCCGGAAGGATTTTCGGTGCCGGAGGGACGCAAGAAGCCCTGGGGAACCGGCCAGGCCGTTTTGGCCGTAAAGGGGATCGTGAAGGAGCCCTTCCTGGTCATCAATGCCGATGATTATTACGGCAAGGAGGCGTTTCGTCAGATTCATGATTATATGACGGAGATGATGGATGAGGACCGGCCGGTTTATGATATCTGCATGGCCGGATTTGTCCTCGCGAATACGTTGAGCGATAACGGTTCCGTGACCCGCGGGGTGTGCCAGGTGACGGATGACGGGTGCCTGAAGGAAGTGACGGAGACCTACAATATCCGCATGGAAGGAAACGAGCTGAAGGCGGAGGACGAGAGCGGGAATCCGGTCGCGGTCAGCCCGCAGCAGCAGGTGTCCATGAACATGTGGGGCTTTCCGCCGGCTTTCCTGGATGAGCTGGAAAAGGGTTTCCCGACGTTCTTAAACGAGGTGCCGGAGGGGAACATCAAGGCGGAATATCTGCTGCCGAAGATCGTTGACCAGCTGGTAAAGGAAGGACGGGCCAGCGTACGTGTCCTGCATACCCGGGATAAGTGGTTTGGCGTTACCTACCAGGAGGACAAGGCAGCGGTTGTGGCCGCGATCCGGCAGCTGATCGCTGACGGCGTATACGGGGAAAAACTCGCGGAGTAACTCTTTTATTGGAGGGACAATGGCGGCAGAGGGAAAACGAAAAACATTAGTGATCGGACACCAGAATCCGGATACCGATTCGATCTGCTCCGCGATCTGCTATGCCAGACTGAAGCAGGCGGTGACCGGTGGAATTTATGAGCCGGGGAGAGCAGGAAATGTCAATGCAGAGACCCGCTTTGTGCTGGACTACTTTGGCGTGGAGAAGCCTGAACTGATCCGGACGGTCCGTACGCAGGTCAGGGATATTGAGATCCGGGAGACCCCGGGAGTAAGGCGGGATATTTCCCTGAAAAAGGCCTGGAATCTGATGCAGGAGGCCAATGTAGTGACGCTGGCAGCCGTGACGGAAAGCGGCCTTCTGGAGGGCCTGATCACGGTCGGCGATATTACCAGATCCTATATGAATGTTTACGACAGCAGCATTTTGTCCAAGGCGGAGACGCAGTATTCGAATATTGTCGAGACGCTGGAAGCGGATGTGGTGGTCGGCGATGAAACCGAATATTTCCGGCAGGGAAAGGTTTTGATCGCGGCGGCTAATCCGGATATGATGGAGTTCTACATCGAGAAGGGCGATCTGGTGATACTGGGAAACCGCTACGAATCCCAGCTGTGCGCGATCGAGATGGAAGCCGGCTGCATTGTCGTCTGCGAAGGGGCCGGCGTTTCCATGACGATCAAGAAACTGGCGCATGAGCGCGGCTGCACGGTCATCGCCACCCCGTATGATACGTATACGGCGGCCCGCCTGATCAACCAGAGCATGCCGATCAGCTATTTCATGAAAACGGAGAAGCTGATCACCTTTGATGAGGAAGATTTCATCGACGACATCAAGGATGTGATGGCAAGCAAGCGCCACCGGGATTTTCCGATCCTGGACATGGACGGGCGCTACAAGGGCATGATCTCCCGCCGCAACCTTCTGGGCGCCCGGGGCAAGGCGGTCATTATGGTGGACCATAATGAAAAGGGACAGGCGGTGGACGGGATCGAGGGAGCCGATATCCAGGAGATCATCGATCACCATAAGCTGGCGGCGGTCTCGACCATTTCACCGGTCTATTTCCGCAACCAGCCTTTGGGCTGCACGGCGACGATCATTTATCAGATGTATCTGGAGGCCGGCGTACAGATCGAGGCAAAGACCGCCGGGCTTTTATGCAGCGCGATCATCTCAGACACCCTGTTGTTCCGGTCGCCGACCTGCACGGAAGTGGACAGGGAGGCCGCCCAAAAGCTGGCGCAGATCGCCGGCATCCAGCTGGAGGAATATGCGGGGAAGATGTTCGCTGCGGCCAGCGACTTAAAAGGCAAGACGGACCAGGAGATCTTCTACCAGGATTTCAAGCGCTTTGAGGCGGGCAAGCTCAGCTTCGGCGTCGGCCAGATCAGCTCAGTCAACGCAGAAGAGCTGGGAGAACTGAAGGAGCGGCTGCTCCCTTATCTGAAGGTAGCGATGAAAGAGCATGGGACAAAGATGATGTTTTTTATGCTGACCAATATTCTTACCCAGTCGACAGACCTTCTCTGCGAGGGGGCCGGAGCGGATCAGCTGATCGTCAAGGCCTTCCATCTGGACGGGGAAAACGGCAGCGAACCGGTACACGGGCAGGTAGTGCATCTTCCTGGCGTAGTGTCCAGAAAGAAGCAGCTGGTGCCGGGAATCATGATTGCGGAAGAGTGAGGATACAGGCTGTCGGATGGGCGGAGTTTTTCGCCCGCGGCAGCCTTTACGCCGTCTCCGCGCGAGCAGCTTTCGCAGGATGACGGCAGAAAGGAAAACGGAGCGATGAGTGAAAGAAAGGAAAACAGGACAAGCCGGGAGAAGGCGGGCATGATGCCGGGCGCGAGAAAGAGCCGGGAGGAACGGACAGGATATGGGGAGCGCGGGACGCTTTTTGGGGAGCTTTCTGACGTATCGCACGAAAAAGAAAACTGGGAGCCGGGAAATCTTTTGTACCCTCTTCCGGTAGTGATGGTCAGCTGCCAGCGGCCGGGAGAAAAACCGAACATCATCACGCTGGCCTGGGCGGGGACGATCTGTTCTTCCCCGGCCATGGTGTCCATCTCGGTCCGGCCGGAGCGCTACTCCTACGGGATCATTAAAGAAACCGGAGAATTCGTGATCAACCTGGTCAACCGTGAGCTGGTTTATGCCACGGATTACTGCGGCGTCCGGTCAGGCCGTGACGTAGACAAGTTTAACGAGATGAATCTGACTCCGGATCATTCCGGCGGGCAGACGGTGCCGTCCATCCGGGAAAGTCCCGTCAACATCCGCTGCCGGGTGACGCAGTCGATCCCGTTAGGCAGCCACGACGTATTCCTGGCTGAGGTGACGGGGATCACCGTGGATAAAGCGTATCTGGATGAAAAAGGGAAATTCCATCTGAACAGCTCCGGCCTGGTGGCGTATTCGCATGGCGAGTATTTTCAGCTGGGAGAAAAGCTGGGGAAATTCGGCTATTCCGTACAGAAAAAGCAGGGACGCAGCGCATCCGCCGCACGGCATCAGAAAGGGGAATAGGATGAAACCAAACATTACATTGATCGGCATGCCCTCTTCCGGAAAAAGCACCATCGGCGTGCTGCTGGCGAAGCGCCTGGGCTTTTCGTTTGTGGATGTGGATATTGTGATCCAGGAGCGGGAGGGGAGGCTGCTTAAGGAGATCATCGCCCAGGAGGGGATGGACGGCTTCCTTAAAGTCGAAGAACGGGTAAACGCAAGCCTGGATGTGACCCGTTCGGTCATCGCGCCGGGAGGATCGGTGATCTATGGACGCAAGGCGATGGAGCATCTGAAAGAGATCAGCGAGGTCGTCTACCTGAAAATGAGCTATGAGGAAATGGAAAAACGCATCGGAAATGTTGTGGACCGGGGCGTGGCGCTCAAGCCCGGTTTTACGCTGCGGGACCTTTACAATGAGCGGGTGCCGCTGTACGAACATTATGCGGATATCGTGGTGGATGAAGAAGATTGTTTTCAGCCCGGCGAAACCGTGGATAAGCTGCGCGCGCTGATGGAGAGCAAGCTCGCGGCGGAGAGAGCGGAGCTGGACCAGATGCTGGATCGGTTAAAGGCTGCCACCGCAAAAGAGTAAATCCGCACGCACAGGCTGGCGGAGCACCGCCAGCCTGTGAAAGACCGGCACAGCTTAAAGCTTATCCATGTATTCCAGAAGCGCGTCAGCCAGCTCAAGACCGATGTAGAGAAGACCGGCCAGGATGGCCAGGGCGACGATCAGGAAAACCAGCTTATAGATCAGATAAGCTCTGGCAAAGTCGCGGCGCTGGTCGAGATTCTTATTCAGCGCCAGGGCGATCAGATAGATCCAGCCGATGATGGGCAGGTTCATGATCATAAAGGTGTAAAACCAGGTGCGGATGGGCGCCCGGCGGTAATAACCCGCCGCGACGATTTCCGCGTACGTCGGTTCCTCCTCTTCGCTGTCTTCTTCATACGTCGGCGCCGCCCCTTCTTCCGGGCGGTTTTCTTCCGCCTCCGGCGCGTCTTTTCTTTCCCCGGAAGGGTTCTCTTTTTCTGCCATGAGGCTTTCTTCCTCCAGAGCGCTTTCTTCTTCCCGGAGGATGCTTTCGGTCAGTGCTTCCTCCACATCTTCAAACAGCGCTTCTTCCTCCTTGACGGAGGAGAAGGAGAAATTTCCCTCGGCCTGGCTTTCGCTGATCACGATATCATCGCCGAAAAATTCCGTATCCTGGTCGGATGTGGGGTTTGTCTGTTTGCTGTCCATCCGT
The DNA here is from genome assembly GCA_964425595.1 of uncultured Lachnospiraceae bacterium. Taxonomy (GTDB): domain Bacteria; phylum Bacillota; class Clostridia; order Lachnospirales; family Lachnospiraceae; genus Caccovicinus. The sequence goes on along the minus strand of CAYRMW010000005.1, from coordinate 11,406 downwards.
GAGCACCTCCCTATCCCTGGGGTATAATTGTGGCATGATCAGAGGAAAGACTGTTTTCCCCCTGGAATGCACCGGGACCGGCCGAAAGGTCCGGCTGGGTCTCTGCTTCGGTTTCCTCGGCAGTCTGCGCTGCTTCTTCTTCGGCGAGCGAAGCGGCCGCTTCGGCTTCCGCCTGCTGTCTGGCTGCTTCCTCCTGCGCCGCTTTCCGCCTGGCAGCCTCCTCCTGCGCCGCTTTCTGCGCCGCGTAGGCGTCGATCTGGTCCTGCATGGCCTCAAGCCCGGGGCGGAATTTCTCATACTGCGCCTCGATCCGTTCGGAAAGGCTGACACGCTCTTCGCTTTCATCCAGAAGGGCGATCTGTGATTTCAGGGACTGGTAGGCCTGCTGGATCGAGTAGCCGTCTTGCGCGCTGGAGAGTACGAGGCTCTCAAACGTGGTCAGATCGCTTTCCAGCTGCGCCAGCAGTTTTTCCTGCTCTTTTTCGTGTTCGGCCTGCTGTGCCCGCAGCTCGGCGGTCAGGCTGAAATAATCGGTGATGCCATTATCCGGATCCTGGCGCTTTTCCACCGTGACCGGCGGTTCCCAGTCCAGGGGTTCCAGGTCCGCGTGGATCTGGTCCATTGCGTTCTTCCAGATCCGGCCCGCGTAGGTGCTCCCGTAGACGCCGGGCATGGCCCGGGGAGTGTCATAGCCGACCCAGATGGCGGCGGTATAATAACGGGTGTATCCGCAGAACCAGGTATCCTTGTTGCTGTTGGTGGTTCCGGTTTTTCCGGCGCAGGGCATATCCCCGTCCAGCGCCAGGCCGCGCCCGGTTCCGTAGGATGAAGTCATCGTCCCCTTCAGGATGTCCGTAAGCATGAATGCCGTGTCCTCCAGGTACACCTGTTTGGTGGTGGCTTTCAGATTCTGCGTCAGATCGCCGTCGTGCTCGTGGATGATCTGGACGATGCAGGTGCGGTCGTTATAAACGCCGTAATTGGCCAGCGTACTGTAGCCTTTGGCCATATCTACCACACGGGTGCCGTTGGTAAAACCGCCGATGCTTAAGGAGGCCACGCCGTTATCCACGTAGCTGATCCGCTGGAACTCCATCTCGCCAAGGTAGCTAAGACCGGTGTCTACGCCGATATCCTGCAGCACCTGCCATGCTACGGTGTTCAGGCTGCGGTTCAGGGCCTCTCGGATCGTAACATAGCCATAGTAGTTGTCGCCGCTGTTGGACGGGCCGTCTTCCCATTTGTGGTCGTTGATCATCCGGGAGGGATAATATTCTCCGGTGTCAAAGGCGGGACCGTAATCGATCAGCGGCTTTATGGTGCTGCCTGGCTGCCTGGCGCTCAGATAGGCCCGGTTATACTGGTCTTCGGTGCCGCGGCCGCCTACGACGGCGACGACATAATTGGTCTGGTTGTCCACGATAACGCCGGCGCCCTGGAGTGCGTACTTGCCGTTTTCCTGCAGTTCGGTAAAGGACGACAGCCCCAGGTCAATGGCCTCCTGCAGCGTGTCCTGGATCGTCTGGTCCAGGGAGGTGTAGATCTGATAGCCGCCCGCGCGGATGCTGTCGGTTTTTTCGCTGTAGGCCTCATCATAGCGTTCCATGTAGCTGTCATAATCTTCCTTATCCTCGAAAAGATACTGGAACTCAAACCCGTCCAGTTTCATCAGGGTAAGGGCAGCACAGTGGATCGCGTAGCTGGTCTGGTAGCTTTCATCGGTCCCTTCCTGTGTTTCCTGGACGATGCTCAGCGGCTCGGCGATATATTTCTCATACTCTTCCTCCGTAAGATACCCCACCTCATACATGCTGTACAGGACATCGTTGCGCTTTTCCAGAGAGGCCTCCGGGTGGCGCACCGGGTCATAGGCGGACGGGCTGTTGCTGATGCCGACCAACACGGCGGCTTCATGGACATCTAAGTCCGCGGCGTCTTTTCCGAAGTAATAGCGGCTGGCTGCCTGAACGCCGTAGCACTGGTGGCCGTAGAAATTGGTATTGCAGTAGAATTCCATAATGTCGGCTTTGGAGTATTTTTTCTCCAGCTCCGGAGCCAGAAGGATTTCGATGATCTTTCGGGTGAAGGTCTGTTCCTGCGTCAGGTAGGTATTCTTGATCACCTGCTGGGTGATGGTGCTGCCGCCCTGGGTAATGGTGCCGCCGTGCTTGATCAGGGCCAGGCCGGCTCGGAACGTAGCGATCCAGTCCACGCCGGAATGGGTTTTAAAGCGCCTGTCCTCCTGCGCGATGTAAGCGTTTTGCAGGTTGATGCTGATATGGTTGATGTCCACGTATTCATAGTGGCCGGCATTGATCAGGCCGATCTGCTCCCCGTCCTTGTCATAGATGATCGTATCCGACAGCATGCTGAAATCGGAGCGGTCCATGGTGGCAAGGGTGTCGTATGCGACCTCGCGGCAGTAATCCAGTTCCGGCTTGATCTTGATATACACGATAACACCTGCGCATACGCATAAGATAAAGGTCACGGTCAGCACGGTCAGGAACGCCTTAAACAGGGCGCCGGCGATGCCCATCAGGATGCATGGCACGGTCAGAAGGTTCTTCCCCAGTTTAAGCAGGGCTGAGCATACTCTTTTCATGTCTTTTTCCCTTCTTCGCTGAAATGGATGATAGTTAGATGGTGAGAGTTCCTTTCGCAACGTGAAGAATAAACCGTTACCATTATAGAACAAAAAAGGGGAATTGAACATAGAAAAGTGGGAGAAATCCGTCAAAAATCCGGGAATAATTGCCCGGAAGGGGGAATGGGGACATGAAAAGTGCAAAAAAAGGGCAATCTGAAGCCCCGAGGGGCAGTTTAATCCGGATGGCCGGACCGCCAAAAAAAGGCGGATGGACAAAGAGGATGGACTCGGCTATAATGATGGGATGTACAGATAGGTGAGAAACGGAGGATGTAAAAATGAGAGGGGAACCGATTCGGGCGGCCGTCATATCCGATACGCACGGCCTGCTCAGACCGGAAGTGGAGAGTGTGATCCAAAGCTGCGACGTGATCATCCATGGAGGTGATTTTGACAGTCAGATGGTGTACCATAAGCTGAATGTCCGACAGCCCCTGTACGCGGTCAGGGGGAACAATGACGGATATTGGGCAGAGCAGCTGCCCCTGATCCGGCGGTTCTGTCTGGGGGACGTGTCGTTTTTGCTGGTCCACGACCAGGAAGATGTTCCGGCAGACCTGCAGGATGTCCGTGTGGTGATCTTTGGCCATTCCCACCGATATTGCCAGCAGGAGCGGGAGGGAAGGCTCTGGCTGAATCCGGGCAGCTGCGGCTACCGGCGGTTTCATTTGCCGCTGTCCATGGCTGTTATGACGATCCGGGACGGAATGTTTTCCGTGGCGCCGGTCTGGCTGGACGGAGGACCAAAAGAGGAGGACGCTTTGCCGCCTGCCGTTTCCCGCGAATCGACCGGGACGGAAAAAACCGAGCTTTCGCGCCGTCAGGGTATCCTGGAGCGGGTGGGCAGAGCGCGGAGTGCAGACCGGGACCGGCTGTTTCTGATCGCGAAGATCATGCGGTTTATGAAGCGGGGCGATCCGGTGGAATGGGTGGCGGGGAACCTGAAGACAGAATCGGGATTTGTCGAGCAGGTTTACCGGATCGTCCTGACGCATCCGGGGATCGACGCCCGCCAGGTGATGGATAAGATGGAAGTGAACCGCCTGTATCAGAAGGATCTTGACGGCCGGTGAGCGCGGAGGAAATCCTGATGTGCCGGTGTCACGCGCGGCATTTCGGGCAGCTGCTGCAGACGGACTGGTCTTCGCCGGAACCAAATACCCGGTCGTGAAGTTTCTTTCCCGTAGGTGTCGCGGCAAGCCCGCCTTCCGCGGTTTCTTTCAGCGTGGAGGACATGGCGTCCCCCACCTTTTTCATTGCCCAGATCACCTCGTCCGCGGGGATGGCGCTTTCGATTCCGGCAAGCGCCAGTTCCGCGGCGACGAAAGCGCCGGCCACGCCGGATGCGTTGCGCTTGATGCAGGGGATCTCCACCAGTCCGGCTACCGGGTCGCAGACCAGCCCGAGGATGTTTTTCAGGGCGATGGCTACGGCATGGCCGGCCATCTCCGGGGTCCCTCCGGCCATCTCCGTGATGGCTGCTGCGGCCATGGCGGCCGCGGAGCCGCACTCGGCCTGACAGCCGCCTTCCGCTCCGGCAAGAGAGGCGTTATTGGCGATCACCATGCCTACGGCGGAGGCGGTGAAAAGGGACATGATGCAGTCGTGTTCCGGGCAGCCTTTCTCTTTTTGCATGGTAAAGACGGCGGCCGGGAGGATGCCGCAGCTCCCGGCGGTAGGGGCAGCCACGATCCGCCCCATGGAAGCGTTTAACTCGGATACGGCCAGAGCCCGGTAGAGGGCGCCGGAGAGCAGAGGGCCGGTAAGGCTGTTTCCGGATTCGCTGACCCGGCGCATCCTGCAGGCACTGCCGCCGGTGAGACCGCTGGTGCTGCGCAGATCTTCCCGGCAGCCCGATTCGATCGACGCGGCCATGACCCGATAGGTTTTCTCCATCTGCCGGTACAGGGATTCTTCGGTCTGCTCCATCTGGACTGCCTGCTGAGACAGGACCAGACGGGAGATGGTGCAGGCTTCTTTTGTGCTGGCCTGGATCAGGGAAGACAGAGAACGGTAATCAAAGGTAAATTCCATGGCAAGAACCTCCATTTTCAGCAATGATCATCATCCGGCGAAGCGCGGCCGCCGGACTCATATGGGCTCCAGTACGGTGCAGGAAAAGACATTGGGCAGAGTCTGTATCCGGTCCTTGATGGCGTGATCGGTCAGGCTGTCCAGTTCGATGTTCATCACCGCGTCTCCGCCCTTTTCCAGGCGGGAGAGACGGAAGCTGCAGATATTGGCGCCGGTTTCCGCCACGACCTCGGTGACGGCGGCGATGGTGCCGGGCGCGTCCCGGTGCAGGACGATCAGCGTAGGATACTGCCCTGTGATCAGCACTTCCATGCCGTTGACCCGGGTGATCAGGATGTTCCCTCCGCCGATGCTGCTGCCCTGGAGGCTGGCCTGGCGGCCGGAAGCATCGGTCAGGGTGATCCGGGCGGTGTTCGGGTGAGCGCCTTCGATCTCACCGGTGGTGATGGTTACCTGAAGGCCGGAATCGGTGGCGAGCTTCGGGGTGAAGGGGATCCGCTCATCGTCGGTCTCCATGCCCATGATGCCGGCGATCAGCGCCTTGTCCGTGCCGTGGCCGCGGTAGGTTTTCGCAAAGGAGCCATGCAGGAGGATGTCGGCCCGGACCGCAGGCGCGCCTAAAAGGGCCCTGGTGACCCGGCCGATCCGCGTGGCTCCGGCGGTGTGCGAGCTGGAAGGCCCGATCATCACCGGGCCGAGAATGTCAAATACGTTGATCATAAGGATGCCTTTCGTGAATTGTACGCAGGATCCGGCTGCCCGCGGGAAGCGCTCAGGAAGGCAGCCGGAGTAAATGGTTGATGCAATATTTATAGCATGCAGGAAGAACGCTGTCAATTTCCCGGAGGCGTCCTTTTTTTTGTTTTCGGATGCCGCATACGCGGCTTACGAAGCGGATCGGAGAGTGAACCTCGCCGGTCAGTGGAAGACATGGTGCTCTATAATGCGTCCGCCGTATGGATTTTGCGGTAATCTGTGGGCGATTTGCCAACTGTTCTGTGAAACACCTTGGAAAAGTAAAGGGGATCATTATACCCTACAGAATATGCGATGATGCTGATGGGCATGTCCGGTTGTTCGTGAAGAAGGTTGCATGCTTTTTGCATTCGTATTTGCGTTTGGTATTTCGAGGGGGAGACAGAGTATGCCTCAATAAAAATCCGATATAAGTGGCTGGGCGAGATCCCGACATATCTTGCGATGTCATGAATGCCGCCGCCGTGTGAGGTATCTGTTTCCATAAAGGAGATCGCTTTGTCCAGGTAGATTTCCTGTTTGCTGCGAAGATTTCCGTGAAGGGGTTGAGAGCTCTTTTTTTGAGAAGCATAAACCAGCATGGACAAAAGATGATGAAAAGTCGACAGCATCTTTAAGTAAGAAGAAAAATCCGTACCGTATTGCTGATGGATCCGGATGATCGTTTCGGGAATGTCCGGGGAATCAATATGCATAATGTGATTCTTGCGTGAAAAATCGGTCATTTTTAAAATATGAGGAATATCCATTCCGGAAAAACCGATCCAGCAATAGCACCAGGGATCGTCAAAATCCGCGCCATATTTTATGATCTCGTTAGGGAATCCCAGAAACAGGTCGCCGGAAGAGAGGAAATGCTTTTCTTTTTTGACCGCGTACCATCCGCGTCCGCTGATGACGTAGTGGAGAAGATAATACGAACGGACGCCGGGACCCCATATGTGCCCGGGTTCTGTCTGAGAGTGTCCGCCGGTGTTTAGACAGATGGAGCGGATATCGTCCTGGTGGCAGGTAAACAATTTCTTGAACGGTTGAATCCCATCTCGGTTCATCGCATCTCTCCCTGTGCAAGATTTTTCCATGTAATGAATTATTTGTATATTGTAAACGCACCTTTGGAAAATGTAATATTTGTATAGAAAAAGAAAAACTACAGAGAAAAAATGTGCAATATCACCATCTTTTTTTGGCGTAAGCACCCCAAAGCGGATGAGTGGATACCAGTGGTTATTTGGAGGGAAAGTACATGAAAAAGCAGTTGTTCTGGAGAAACGCAAAAGTTGTCCCGTATCTGTATATCCTGCCCAACATGATCTTGTTTATGGTATTTATGATTATACCAGTTTTTATGGCACTTTACTATAGTTTTATGAACTGGAATGGAATCGGCGATCCGGTCTTTACCGGAGCGGACAATTACCTTTGGCTCTTTACGGAAGGGACATTCTGGAAGGCTCTTTGGAACACAGCCTATTATACGCTGGCTACCGTGCCGTTTATCATGGTGCTGGCGCTCTTTCTGGCGCTGCTTTTAAATATGGCGCTCCCCTTGAAAGGAATATTCAGGGCAGCCATTTATCTTCCTGCGGTCGTTTCAACGGTTGTCGTGGGAATGGTGTTTACGTGGTTATTCCAGGATCAGGTTGGGTTGATTAATTATCTTCTGAACCTGTTTGGGCTGGAATCGATCCAATGGTCGAACGATACTAAGTTTGCAATGCTTATGCTTGTGGCGGCCACGATATGGCAGAGGACCGGCTACAACATGGTAATTTACCTGGCAGGCCTGCAGGGGATATCTCAGGAATATTATGAGGCGGCGATCGTGGATGGCGCTTCCAACTGGCAGAGGTTTCGTTATCTGACGCTGCCGCTTTTGAAGACAACGCACGTGTTTGTGGTGATTACCTGTGTGATCCACAGTTTTCGCTCTTTTGATCTGGTCTATACCATGACCAAAGGCGGTCCGCTTAACTCCACAAAGACAATGGTGATGTACATTTACGAATTGGCGTTTAGCAGAAGCCAGTTCGGCCGGGCATCCGCCGCGGGGGTTGCGTTGTTTACGATCATGGTTGGGCTGACGGCAATTCGTTTTCTGAACAACAGAGAGGGGGATTGATCGCATGAAGAGAAAAAGACAGGTGGTTAAGATTTGTGTTTTTGTGTTTGTGCTGGTGGTTTCTTTGATCGTATTATTCCCCTTTTATTGGATGTTTATTACGGCGGTAAAGCCGGTGGGTGAGATCTTCGCATTTCCGCCGAAGCTGTGGCCTTCAGAGTTTATCTTCAGTAATTTTATCGAATCGCTTCAGACGGGTGCGTTCGATGTATATTACAAAAACAGCCTGATCGTGACGACAGTCGCGACGCTGATCACGATCTCCATCAATCTGTTGGCGGGGTTTGCATTCGCAAAATACAGCTTTCGGGGGAAGAATATCTGCTTTTTGATCGTACTCAGCACGCTGATGATCCCGCTTCAGGTTACGATGGTTCCCAATTTCATTATCGCATCGAAGTTGGGGATCCGTAATTCCTATGTTGGCCTGATCCTTCCTCCGTGCGCGGAAGCCTTTGGCCTGTTTATGTCAAGGCAATTCATTGAAGAGATCCCCGATGACCTGCTTGAGGCAGGACGGATCGATGGGGCCACGGAATTTGGACTGTTTTCTCGGATCGTTCTTCCTAACGTGAAGCCGCTGATCAGTGTCCTGGCTATTTTTACGGTGATGTGGAGGTGGAATGATCTTCAGTGGCCGTTGATCATGGTTTCCAAGGATAGTTACTATACGGTACAGTTGGGGCTTTCTGCGTTAAACGGAACCCAGTATGTCAACTGGAACGATTTGATGAGTGCGTCTCTGATTTCGACGATTCCGATCATCATCGTTTTTCTCATTTTTCAGAAGCAGTTTGTGCAGGGCATGGCGTCCAGCGGGATCAAGGGATGATACTATGCAGCCTGAGAAAGGACTTTTGGCTGCGTAAGTAAAATAAAAGAAGGAGGAAGGTACATGAAGAAGATCTGGAGACGTTTGGTCGCGGCGGGATTGGTGACGGCGATCGTGACGGGGAGTTTGGCGGGGTGTTCGTCAGGAAGCGGGACTGCGCAGGAGACTGCGCAGACGGAGACGTCCGGTTCCGAAAGCAGCGCGGATAGCGAAGGTGCTGCAGAGACGGAGGAACTGGTAGCGGAAGAAGGAGCGGAAATAGAAATTACCTACTGGGAGGGCTCGCAGTCGGACAAGGATGCCTGGGACTGGGCGATCGCGCGGCTGCGCGAGGATCATCCGGAGATAACGATAACCACGCAGGTTTATCCGTCGGACACATACAGAGATCAGCTGGATACCAGGATCGCAGGAGATGATTGGCCGGATGTAATGCGTTACACTTATCAGCGCCTTGGGAAATTTAAAGCTTCCAACACGATGCTGGATCTGACGCCCTACATTTCTCAGGAAAGCCTGGATGATCTGATCCCCGCCTTTTTGGAGGCGTGTATGTATGAAGGAAAACTGGTGGCTATGCCGCATCATACCGATGTGATTGCTTTGTTCTATAACAAGCAGATGTTGGCAGACGCGGGGATCGAGGTGCCGCAGTCTCTGGATGAAGCGTGGTCCATTGAAGAGTTTACCGATATTGCCCGTCAGTTAAAAGAGGCGAACGGACTGGATTATGCCATGGGCGGCATTTGGGAGAACAGCTCAGGTTACCGCTGGCTGCCGTTCTTGTACATGTATGGCGGTTCACTGATGAATGAGGATCAGACTGCGATCACCATGGATACGCCGGAAGCGCTGGAGGCGATCAAGCTTTACGAATCCTGGAGGCAGGAAGATCTGATCAACAATGTAGCTTTTACGGCGACGGCGGCGTGCAATATGATGTTTGTCGCCAATCAGCTGGCATTTGCTTTCGCGGGAAGCTGGCATTGCTCATACATGGATGAGAATATGCCGGATGGCTGGGGTGTAACCTACATGCCGCAGAAAGACGGCAATACCGGATCGGATATGGGAGGAAACGGGCTTTTTGCCTATGCCGGAACGAAATATCCCAAAGCAGCCGCAATCGTTATCGAGTACCTGACCAATGCGGAAAATATGAAGGGTTTCTGCGAAGCGGGTAATTTTATTCCGGTCAGACAGTCTCTGATTGACGAGGGACTTAACTTTGCTTCTTACCAGACGGAAATGGAGCTGTTTATGGAGATCGCGGGTACGATCGATGAGAAGATGGCCAGCGATGAAACCAGTGTTCCGTTCCAGGAGTTGAATATCGCGTTAAATGAGGCAATGGATCCAATGATTGTGGATGGTTCCAGTACCGCAGAAGAAGTTGCGCAGACCATGCAGACCACGATGACAGCGATACTGGAAAGCTACCAATAGTTCAGGATAGGGGATACGATTATGCTGACAAAAATCACCTTTCTAGGAGCAGGAAGTTCTGTTTTTGTACGTAATGTTTTGGGCGATACGATGCTGCACGGCGCTTTTGAAGAGTTGGAGTACGCGCTTTATGACATCGACAGGGTCCGTGCTGAGGAGAGCCGCGCGATGCTGGAAGCGATGAACCATAAGTATCGGGGCGGCAGGGTGCGGATCAAGACCTACATAGGGCTGAACGAGTTGGGGGATGCGCTGAAGGGAGCGGACTTTGTGATCAATGCGGTCCAGGTAGGTGGATATGAGCCCTGCACGGTAATCGATTTTGAAATACCGAAAAAATATGGGCTTCGCCATACGATAGCGGACACACTGGGGGTTGGCGGTATTTTCCGGGCACTCAGAACGATACCGGTGATGGAGACGTTCGCGCAGTATATCGAGCGGTATTGTCCGGGGGCATTGTTCCTGAATTATACAAACCCGATGGCAATCTTGACCGGCTATATGCTCCGTTACACGAATGTCGACCTGGTGGGACTTTGCCACAGCGTTCAGGTGGCAGTCCCCAGACTCCTGGCAGGCCTGGGAATGGAATACGATGACAGGATCCAGTGGAAGATTGCCGGGATCAATCATATGGCCTGGCTTCTGGAAGTAACGCAGGATGGAAAGGACTTGTATCCGGAAATCAAACGCCGTTCTCTGGAGCAGGGAGCGCCGGATGATGACCGAGTGCGTCATGAGATCATGCACAAATTCGGATATTATGTCACGGAGTCCAGTGAACATAATGCGGAGTACATGCCCTACTTTATCAAAGCACGAAATCCGGAGCTGATTGAACGGTTCAATATTCCGCTGGACGAATATCCGCGCAGGTGCGTTCGCCACAATGCAGAGTGGGCAGAGATGCGGGATAAGCTGATTCATTCGCAAGAGCTTGATCACGAGCAATCCAAAGAATATGCAGCATACATCATGGAATCTGTGATCACAAATAAAGCGTATAAATTTGGCGGAAACGTGCTGAACAAAGGCATGATCCCCAACCTGCCGTACGATGCTTGCGTGGAAGTTCCATGCATTTCCGATGCATCAGGCGTAACGCCCTGTTATGTGGGCGATCTGCCGGAGCAGTGCGCTGCGTTGAACCGAACCAATATTAACGTTCAGCAGTTGACGATCCTGGCGGCGCACACGAAGAAAAAAGAGGCTGTCTACCATGCGGCGATGTTGGATCCGCATACTTCAGCCGAATTAACTATGGATGAAATTATCCGTATGTGTGACGATTTATTTGAGGCTCACCGGGACTGGCTGCCGGAATATAAATAGATCACGGTCGCCCGGCCGGACAGGGAAGCGATCCGTAAGCGGAGAGCAAACCGGTTGCTTTTAAGAATGCAGAAAAGAGACGGCTCCACGGAATTCAGGTGATTTGATCGGCCTGCCTGCGTGGACGTCTCTTTTTTTCGGATGCACGATGGAAACGAATTTTTGTAAGCAGGTTTTGTGACAGAGAACGGAAAGGAGGAGGAGGATGTACAGTATCCATAAAAACCCGAT